>JAFGWI010000053.1 GCA_016937215.1 Spirochaetales bacterium
CTCAACGATTTATCCATTGCCATTGCGGTAAGTCTGGTTTTTGGAAAGGCCATCGGAATCTCTCTGTTTTCCTGGCTGGCAGTAAAACTCAAACTGTCTGTGAAACCCAGAAATATTCCCTGGAAGGCATTTATCGGACTGGGTTTTATCGGAGGTATTGGTTTTACAATGTCCTTATTTATTTCAAGTCTGGCCTTCGAAACACAGGAATTAATGAATCAGGCCAAAATAGGAATTTTCTTTGGCTCCATTGCGGCAGGGCTTATCGGATTTTATATTCTAAAATCATCGTTAAAAAAAGAAGTTGCATAACTGCTGCCTGACCATAAAAAAGGGTCGGTTTTCAAACAAAGAAATCGGCCCTTTTTTTTAACAAAATCTGAGATTCTCGCCCCTCCGCAATAAAAAACGGACTTACCCCAAACTAAAATGACCAGATATTGTACTTCAAAACACAATATACAGCTTTCAGGCCATCTCTCCAGCCTATTTTTTTCCCATCAACATAAGTTCGTCCATAATAAGAGATGCCCACTTCATAAATTCTGATACCAGGTATTCTCGCTATCTTAGCAGTAATTTCCGGCTCAAAGCCAAAACGGTCTTCTCTAAGCTTTAAACTTTTTATCACATCCGCACGAAACATTTTATAACAGGATTCCATATCTGTTAAATTCAGATTGGTAAAAGCATTGGAAATAAAAGTCAGAAACTTGTTGCCGACGGAGTGCCAGAAAAAAAGAATTCGATGCGGATTTTTGCCAATAAAACGCGAACCATAAACCACATCTGCTACACCCTCCTCCAATGGTTTCAATAAATCATTATATTCACGGGGATCATATTCAAGATCAGCATCCTGAATAATTAAATAATCACAATCGCAATACTCAACACCCCTTCTGATTGCAGCACCCTTCCCTCTATTCTCAGGTTGATTTAATATTACCAGATTTACCTGGGGAAACTTCATCCTAAATGCTTCCACTTCATTCAAGGTATCATCAGTGGACGCATCAGCGATAACAACAATCCCGTATTCAATGGGATAATTGAATTCTATCGCTTCGATACGTTCCAAAATTTTCTGAATAGTTCCCGCTTCATTATAGGCAGGAATTAAAATTGAGAGTTTCTTCGTCATCCGGTTTAATATATAGATAGTCCGTCAGAAATTATCTTTTACGGCAGGTTTGAAAAAATTATCCAATTTAGGATGCTCCAGAAAATCTTTAAAAACTTTTGCCCAAAGAACAGCCAGAACCGGGGTAAGCATAAAAAGCATCCGGGCAATTTCAACGGAAATCAAGGCCTGAAAAACCACTGAAACCAAAAACCACCATTCATATCCTTTAAAATCCGTCAGATAAGACTTCACCTTCCTGTTCAATGCTGCCGGCACAATCAATAAAACCCAAAAGCCGGTAACCGAAAAAACTTCATAAAGTCCATGAAACGAGAAAAGCCTTTTAAATCCTGATAAAATATAAGTCAAATGCCTGAAATCCTTTCCCAAAGCAAGAAGTGGTGGAGTATCACTCAAAGAATCTATGATGAACCGTCCCGAAAAGACCAAAATTCCTGAAATAAGAAATAAGAGAACCATTCTGGTTTTTTTAATAGGGGCGTAAAAAAATATTATTGGAGCAATAAAAATAAAGGACTCTTTGGCCCAGGGACCCAAAAATATAGAGAAAATCAGCATTTGCCGATTATTTGTTTTCAGCCCCAGTAAAACCAAAACCAAAATAAAAATGAAAAGACTATCCACCAAAGGTGTTCCTGCCAGAATACCTGTCCATCGGCACGTTAGAAAACTAATAAGCCCCAAAGTCGAAGACAGAAAATGTCGTGTATGAAAATAAACATATTTAAAAACAAATACTCCTGTCAGGGCCATCAGCAAATTATTTACAATTAAAAAACTGATGGATAACGAAAAATCGCCCTTAAAAGTCCAGGGAGCCAATGCATCAAACAGATTTCCAAAAATAAAATTGATAAACCCGGCCAAAAAAGGAATAATGACCCGATAACGTCGTATCTCCGATTGATTAAAGTCCAGTTCGGCAATTCCCAGATAGGTTATACTATCAGGATTATCAGCAGCCGTAATCATATCCATTGCCTGAAAAGAGGCACCATGAACAACAGCCAGAGAAATAAAGAAGATGAAACTTTCAGGAGTAAAAAGCAGGTTGGTGAATTTCCGCATCAGATTATTAGTCATAATTTTTGACCCGGTGAAGCAGGCAGGCATTTCATCCCAATTTGTCCCCGCTGGTGACAGGGTTGAACATCAAGGCGCCATGCTCCTGATTATTTTTGAAAGAAGATTCTCCGGTCAATGATGAATAATTATAAAAAGAGGGTGTTCTCAAATTTTCTGAAAACACCCCCTGGTTCCACATAGTATCATAATAAAACCTCACCTTCTCAGGCAAGGCAGCTCTTCAATCAGTTACTCATATGCACTTCTCTTTTCCCCTCGATTATTTCCCTGGCCATATCCAAAATGGTGGTATCGTCCAATTCTACTACTCCTCCATCAGGGCCTTGTTCCAGGTGAATTCCGATACTCTTTCCCCGATCGTAGTTGGCCCCTCCAAAATAATTCCTTACAGTATCTACGTCGAGGTTCAACGAGTCGGCAATGCTTCGCATACTTCCTTCAGGCAGACTATCCTTAATCTTCCTGAGCTGATTGAATGTTATTGTTGTGCTCATAACTGAAATATTTAAAGAGGTTATTGATATTGATGTGATATAAAAATAAGAAAAAAAAGATAGGTTTAAAATTAATTTAACATCAAAAATCTAGGTTTTAACAAAAATTATACTCCACCTCTTTGTGAATTTGTCAATAAAACCTCAATATCAATCTATTTCAGCTCAGAAAAAAGTTTATTCCTACGTCAAAGGCAAAATAATATTTGCAGAAAGAAAAATAACAATAATAGTGAGCACACCGGTAAAAATCACCAGCCTAACCGGAGACAATGCAAACTCCCTTTGGCCGCCTGAAGGAAAACCATTATCCTGTGCCAGCAAAAAACGGGAAGCAACCTTCTTATACAACCAATACAC
>JAFGWI010000054.1 GCA_016937215.1 Spirochaetales bacterium
AAATATATGAATGATGTTGAGTTTCAGAAAACGGTTTTCAGGCCTTTGTCAAAAGGGATATATGAGAGTGTTATGGCAGGTGATGAGTGAATACAAAAAAATAATCAAGTGAGGGAAATCGATACCTAAAATATTGCATTTTGAAGATGCGTTAACAAAAGCAGAGGGATATTCAATTCAGTATTTATTGCTTGGTAACGGCACATGCCTGCAAGGCATTTCTAAGGCCATTTTACATTTGAACGAATATAACGCGCTTCCAACAAAGCTAAACACTAAAAACACTCCCCCCAATGTTCAAATATAAAATAACTGGTTAAGCTGCTTCCCAACAGGCACAACGTGCTATTGCTTTAATGCTCGCCTTATGCTATATCTTGTACAACAGCAAACCAATTATCGCTGTTGTCACTAAAGGCGAAATTGTCCTGACCAAAATGATTGGAAATGGAGCTTACCTTTACACCAGACTTTGTCAATTTTTCATTTAAACCCACCAGGTCCGGGGTAGAAAAACAGATGGAGGGTGTCCCCAAATTCAAATTATCCGGATTATTTTTCATCAGATCTAGCGGAACAAGCTCAAAGGAAAAATCCTGATCAGGAAAACCGACCTTATGAATCTTAAAACGACCTGTTTCCATTATGGATTTTGAAACCATTCCGACCTTTTCTGTCCAGAACTTCAGACTTGCTTCAGGATCTTTCACATATAAAACAACATAATAAACCTTCATAACCACCTCTCTATTTATCTGATAAGGGATTTAAAAATCCTATATTCTGAATATAATAAAATAATAGAACAAAGAATTCACTTCTTCAAAAAATATATTTTTCATTATGGATTTTTTTATTATTCCGTATGTAACCTGCAAAAACCTGCCATTGATTTCTGTATATATTTTATACAATAGCGATTTCATATGTATAAAACACTCATATTTTTTTGCATTTTAACCAGGTCTATGCAAAAATCAGGACATAGTTTACACATAGGGTCACAACCTAGCTAATAAATTCCCGATATACAACAGATAACATCAGCTAACCATATTAATAAACTATGGAAAAATCGTTGAAAATGCTTGAATGTGCATTATAAAACAGCTTATCCCCTGAATCAGCTTTTCCATTTAAGCGGCTCCTTTTCTTATGCTTTTTTGGTTAAACATAGGATATCAAAGGAAGACCGCCTTTTCAATATTTTTTCCGCCCCCAGGGGGTACCCCCTGGGGGCGGACTGTGACCCTCAAAAGTGTTGCTTTTCAGACTTGAATTCGGGTGCGAAAAGTGGGTTATTAACAAGGACGTGTGATTTTTTTTCTTAATAATAGGAAATTCTTACAAATTTTAAAAAAAATGTATTAAACAGGGAACATCTCTATTGCCTTTTCATCCTATATTACTTTTATTTATAATCAGAGGTATTAAAATGTCTGATTTATCCGTAACTTATCTTGGAATGAAATTAAAAAATCCTGTCATAGCCGGAGCTTCGGGGCTCACAGCCAGTATCGACTTTATCAAAAGAATCGAACAGGCCGGTGCAGGAGCTATTGTCTGCAAATCATTATTTGAAGAGGAAATTCTTCTTCAGACTTTGAAGCATAATAAAGATATTCATCAATATGATAACTGGCATGCCGAAATGACTAGCATCTTTCCTGATATTGAAGCAAAGGCCCTGGAGAATCATTTATACTGGGTCAGAAAAGCAAAGGAGGAAGTAAAAATTCCTGTAATAGGAAGCCTGAATGCTGTGTCTGAAGAAATCTGGCTGGACTATTCTGAGGAAATGGTTAAAACAGGAATTGATGCTCTTGAATTGAACTTTTATTCTGCGCCGGGTTTTGAAAGTGAACCCTCTGAGGCAATTGAAAAAAAACAACTGGAAATACTTAAAAAGATACGAAAAGCAGTAAGCATTCCCATTGTTGTTAAACTAAGCCATTTTTATACCAATCCTGTTCATTTTATCAGGGAACTGGATAATATCGGTATTAACGGCTTTGTATTATTCAACCGTTTGTTCCAGCCCAATATCAACATCGACGAAGAGACAAACACTTTTCCCTACACCTTCAGCCACAAGGAAGATAATCGCCTGGCCTTAAGATATTCAGCCTTGTTATACGGAGAATTGAAAGGATCTGTCTGTGCCAGTACGGGTATACTTGATTCACATGATGTTATCCGAATGTTGCTGGCTGGAGCCGATGCCGTGCAAATGGTCAGTGGATTGTATGCGAACGGAGTTGAACATATCGCAACATTGATCAATGAGATTTCTCAATGGATGGAGAAAAAAGATTATGAAAAAATTGATGATTTTAAAGGAAAATTGAGCCGGAAAAACCTGGGACAAAAGGATGCCTGGATTTATAAAAGAACTCAATATGTAAAAATGCTCATGCAGACAAGTGAGTCCCTGATGAAGCAAATAATCTAATTAGTGTATATCGAAAAAATATAAAAATGAAAACCGGAATTTCTGGAATGGTTTTCGGAGAAACCCTTAAAACCAGAAAGGTTCCTAAAGAAAAGGGTTAGGGATTGCAACGACATATTACGGTTTTTTCAAAAACCGTAACATGAAGCCCACAGGCGCGATTATTTCGCGCCGAGGATTCCAAAGCGATAGCGGCGCGCCGCAAGGCCCGACCCGGGAATGTTGTGTTGCTAGCACGTGAAAGGGTGAAAAACAACCCAGCACAAAAAAATGTTCCCAGGCAACGCCTAGAGTTTAAAATCTAAAGCACTTAATTCAAATTTTCACAGCTATTTTTTGTTATTTGTATATATGTTTTTAGCTAATGCGGAAAAATTTCCGATGTCATCCTGAGATTGTTGCATGTCAACTGAGATCCTTCACTCCGCTTCGCTTTGTTCAGGATGAGAACAACAATTCTAAATGTAAACCTTTCTGAAGCTATCAAAAAACAATTTTTAGCCTGTTTTTCTCTTCAATCACCTTGTATATTTTCAATGGATTGATTGCATCATTCGAGCATTGTCCGGTTTTCGCGTCATAGGAGTAATTGTGAATAGGACAGGTCAATTTACCATCTCCTAACATACAATCAACAATGGGCCCTTTTTCATGGGGACATCGGGATTCTGTCGCGATCCAATCTCCCTGTGTGGCGCGGAAAATCACAACTTCTCCGTTTTTTGCGATATATAAACGAGACTCTCCAGGTTTTATGGAAGCAGCATCTTCAATATACAGTTCATGATTTTCAATGGGTTTATCAATAATGACCTCATTCAGCAGGTCCTCTTCAAGAACCCAGGGGTCTTGATAATTATCAAGCATTTCTATAAAATCAGTTTCCAGTTGCTTAAGATTCTTATCAGTATCACTTAAAATAGCTTCACTAATGGTCTCAAGGCCGAGTCTCCCTAAAAAATGAACGCTTCGCTCTCCAAATTTACCATGTCGGCGGTAGTATTCATAAAATCGATCGGCGATTTTGATAACTTCATCTTCTGTCTGTACCCGCGCTAGTTTAACAGCAGGCACAGCTTTGCTTCCCGCGTTACCACCTATATAAATATCCCAACCGCCTTCAACGGCAACTACACCCAGGTCTTTAATCGTTGCTTCAGCACAATTTCTGGGGCATCCTGAAACTCCCATTTTAAATTTCGCGGGGCCTGTAGTACCACTATAGCGCCTTCCCATCCGTTCTCCCAGCTTCATGGAATTCCCAAGACCCCAACGACAAAATTCCGCGCCAACACATGATTTAGCAGCCCTGAAGGCCTTTGAGTACGCGTGTCCTGAGTGTGAATGCAACTTTTTCCAGACCTCTTTAAGGTCCTTTTTTTCAATGGAATACAAACCAATACGGTCAGCACCGGTAATTTTAATGGTTGCATTGTATTCTTTTGCCACAGCGGCTATGTTTTCCAATATTGCCGGACTGGAAACACCGCCGGGAATTATCGGAATCACACTGAACTTACCATCTTTTTGAACATTACCATAATATCTGTCATTCACAAAACGCGCTCGTTTTTCAACAGTGTATTTCCCCTTCCACACAAAGTGAAGTAAAAAATCCAGTCCCATTTGCGTTTTGACATCATCAACTGATCCTTCGATACTTTGAAGAACCTCTGACACAGCTTTTAAATTATGGGCAAGTATATACTCTTCCAATTCTTTCCGTGTTTTGGGAATACCCGGTACAAAATAATGATCAGCCGGGTCATCTTTCAACTCGCCTAACTCATCAATCAAAATAGCCTTTACCTTATTTTTACAGTTGCCGCAGCCTGTTCCGGCTCTTGAAGCATTTACCGCTTTGTACAAAGTGTCATTTCCCTTTTTAATTACCTCACGTATCATTCCGGCATTAATTCCATTACAATCGCATATTTTGGTGTCATCGGGCCAGGCGGAAGCATCTAACATGGCTTCACCTGCTCCTGCCCCAGGAAATAAAAGATCGGCGCGCCTTTCAGGTAAAGGAAGTTTTGCTGTGTAGTGCAACGAGATAGCGTCACTGTTAAGATCCTCACCTATAATATTAGCACCAACCAGTTTGTTTTCCTTAATAATAAGTTGTTTATAAATCAAAGAATTAGGATCACTGTAAACAACTTTCTCATAAGAATCATCATAATCCAACGACCCCATAGTAATAACAGGGATATCACTTTTCAAATGTGTGGGAGGCAGCTCCGGGACAATAAATTCCACGTCCTCATCAGAAAGCACACCAGCTAACACACGGGCTTGTTCGTAAACAGGCGCGACCAGCCCCCAGGTTTTCCCCTTGTATTCAGAACACTCGCCAATGGCATAAATATTCGGGTCCTTTGTCTGAAGAAAACGGTTAATAATGATTCCCTTATTAACATCCAGTCCGCAGGATTCAGCCAATTGAATATTGGGCCTTATTCCTGTACTGATAAGAATCATCTCTGTTGGTACTGTTTCACCATTATGAAAAACAGCGCTTTCCACTCCCCCCGTTGTTCCTTTTAGTTCCGTAACATAGGTCCCCATCACAAATCTGATTCCCTTGGTTTCCAATTTTTTCCGTAAAAAATCACTTGATTCTTTATATAATTGCAGTTCCATTAAGGTATCCATAATATGTGATACAGTTACGATTTTTCCCATAGATTTTAAGGCAATAGCCTGTTCCAGGCCTAACAATCCACCTCCAATAACCATAACATGGGTCTTACCCATCAAAAACTTTTTTATTTTTTCAACATCTTCCAGTGTTCGCATGGTCATTACACCTGGCATTTCCAGGCCTTTAATAGGAGGGATAAAAGGGCTGGAACCAACAGCGAGCACCAGTTTGTCATAAGCAACAGAAGTTCCGTTTTCAAGTGCGACGCGCTTTTTTTCTCTATCAATTCTGGTAACCGCATTATTGAGAATGCAATTCACTCCATGCTCTTCATACCACACTTTTGTTGTGAGGTAAAAATCATCAACATCATCGGTTTTTAATTTATACACCAGTTTAATCCGGTTATAATTATCTGATGCTTCATTTCCGATAATTGTTATCTGGTATTTACTGGTATTTTTTAAAATCAGTTCTTCCACCAATTTACCACCACACATACCATTACCAACAATTACCAGTTGTTCTCTATTTATTGACATTTGGGACTCCTGTAATTTCCAAATTTTACTTATTCTTTGAATACTGAGTTATTTGATAACTGCCGGCAATAAACAAAGCACCGCCCACAAAATTGCCAAGAGTTACCCAAAGTATGTTATAAAAAAAACCACCCCAGCCAAGTGCTTCCACTCCGGAACTACCAATAATGCCCACAGCAATTAAGGTCATATTGGCAACACTATGCTCAAAACCCGAGCCTATAAAGGCAAACAAACACCAGAATATAAGCATTATTTTTGCCGCGTCAGAAGAAGTTCTTGATGATGTCCATAATGCAAGACAAACCAGCATGTTACAGAGAACAGCTCTGAGAAAGAGCTCAACCGGAGGTGTTTTGATTTTCATTAAGCTTACCTTGGTAAAAAAATCCATGGCATGGCTTAGGGAATTACCATAAACAGCCATAAACGCCAAAAGCAGAGAACCAGCCAGATTTCCGATCCAGCAAATAACAAGAACCTTTAAAAAGGCCATCAGGTTAATTTTCTTCTGAAATAAACCAAAGCACATATACATCACATTTCCAGTGAACAGTTCTGATCCGGCAAAAACAACCAGTGTTAGTGCAACACCAAAGGACAAGCCCATGACTAATTTCAAGGCAAAGCTGTTTGCTGACGCGAAGGGGGCTCCCACAGCAAAAATCAATAGTATTCCAAAACCAACATAGATACCGGCAAGCATGGAAGCAACAAAATAGCCTCCCAAATTATTCTTGGCAAAATCATTTTTTTTAATACTCAGATCACCTGCATTTTCTATGCTTTCCTTGTACATATTTTCCTCTTAGATGATTAAGATTTCTTATAAAAAATTCACAGTTTACCTATCAAGAACATTAAGTGTTTGAAAGTTTTTTCGCAATGTTTTTTCAGACTTTAAAAGCACTTTTCGCGTTTTACAATAACTTGAGTCAGGACACATTTTTCCATGAAATTCACAATTGGTTAACCTGATATCTCCTTGAAATAATTTTATAACATCCAATACCTTTATTCTGGATGTTTCAGATGATAAACTAAAGCCGCCTCTCCACTACCCCTGTGAGAATCCAGAACACTATTTTTGCTCAATACCTGGAGGATTTTTCGCGGAAATGCTTTGGACACAGACAATTCTTTTTCAATTAAGCTCACGGGTACTATTTTTAATGAAGAGCATTGAATAAATTTAATATCTCGGATAGCAGAATCGCTTTCTTTCCTGACTATTTTCATAATGATTATATCATACCAAGGAAGTATCATTTGATCAAGTCACTTTAGGTTTATTTACGAAAAGCCATTGTAACCATTTAGCAAGTGAATCGTGTTTATAGTCTGATCACAGCGGAACCCCTTCCTTGTCATTCTGATTGCAGCCAAGTGGAATGAAGAATCCCGATTGATTCAAAGCAACTATTGCTGCAAACCAGATCTTTAAACATAAGGAGATCCTTCCTCCTCAGGATGACAGTGATTGGCCTACCCACGCCACCATCCAAATATTTTATCAACAAATTCTTTCTGTTTTTACGAATAGATGGCTGATAATACTGATTCGTCTGCTATTTATTCGAGTAGACAAATTTTCGCGACTAATAATCCGAATATAATCACCCTGTTTGTTTAGCAAAAGTTTCAGACGTTCCCAGCAAAGCCCAGGGGCTTTCCACCACTTCGGCTTCGCCTCCGAAGGTTTTCCAGTGCTGATCATAAATATTTCGTATTTATTGCTCGCACATGCAGCCGACTTGAATTAATCAGCTGGAAAACGCTTTGTTAACCCATTTTTCAAAAAATAGGTTAACATGGCTACAACCCCTAACGCATTTCCCACCGGATTCCAAATGAGTTAAACGAATACAAAACATCTAATACGATTTCATGATTTTAACAAAAAAAACATTTCATAATTTTTAAATTATAGCTTAATCTTATTGATATGAAATATTTTATTTTACGACACTTTTGATTATCTGTAAATGGACAGATAATTTTAATTGATTTTAATTGCGGATACTTGATAAAATCCTATCTACATAATCAATTAATTGATGATAATCATATTGTTCTAGATTTTTTAATTCGTGACCATCAAGTATTGGTTTTTGTTTTTTTTGAAAATTTCGGAGACTCCATAAATGAGCCCATTTCACTTCTCCTTGCCTGCAAATATTCAATTCATTTTGAACTTTTACTTTTAATGACTCAAGTTGCTTCCATTCAGATGCAGCAATAATCACTGATACACGCACATAGAATGGGTGCCTTCTGATAAAGCTTTCAGACCTATCCCTTTGGTATGATCCACTTTCATCACTGAAAACTAAATATGCATTCACGAATCCTCCTGGGTAATTTATTCCAGGAGCTCAGAACAGTTTTTATAAGATTGACAGGTTAAAATCGAGGCGTTACATTATTATATCTACAATAAAATGTCAGGTAATCCTGGTGTATATGAAGCTCCAGTTGCAGCTGGAGCTTTTTTATAACCTAATATACAAATTATCTTCATCAATCGTCAAATTTTTAACACGAAATTTATCAAAAATTAGCAGTAATTAAGTAAATGTTTGCATTTGTTTTGCAAATGTAGTATATATTCAATAATAAATATAAATAATCACAGATAAAAGGCCCTATTATGATATTAGAATTCAGTGTAGAGAATTTCAAATCCATTAAAGATAAAGCTACTCTTAGCTTTGAAGCAACCAGTGATACAACAAATGAAGATGTTCATGTAGTCGAGATAGATAACCTTCGCATTTTGAAAATCGGTGCCATTTATGGAGCTAATGCTTCTGGCAAAACGAATTTACTTCTTGCACTAGAATTTCTCAGAGATTTTATCATAAATTCATCAACAACCCTGAGACCAAACGAAGAAAATTTCTTTATCCCTTTTTTATTTGATAATGATGGTAAAAATAATCCTGGTATTTTTCGTCTATCCTTTTTTATAGAACAGATAAAGTATGAATATGAATTGCATCTTGATTCCCAAATAGTATTAAACGAAAAACTATACTATTCACCAAAAGGACAACGTAAGCGTATTTATGAAAGAACTTTTGATCGCAATATCAATCAGTACACATATCTCTGGGGCAGTACTATCAGGATTGATGAGAAATTGGTTGAAAAATCGCGTAAAAATATTCCATTTTTATCCTCAATAGTACAATTAGTAGACCATTCAGAATTAAAAAGAGTTTATGACTGGTTCGAAGGCAGCATCATGCCCATGATTCATCCTGGGAATCAAGGATTAATTAATTTCACCATGAATCGCATTGATTTGAACTCTGAAAGTAAAAAAACAATTCTTGATATCCTGGCTATCGCTGATATGGGTAATGTAATTGATATTGATATTGAATCCAATGAAATACCTGATGAAATTTTAAAAAACCTTGATGATAAAATAAAAAATAGTGTGAGAACCAGCACAGGTAAGTATATAATAAAGAATACTTTGTTAATGCACCAATACAATAATTTGGTTATACCACTTGTTTTGGATTCAGAATCCAAGGGTACACAACGATATTTTGAATTGGCTGGCCCCCTGGAAATTCTTAAAAATGAAAATATCTTTTTATCAATGGATGAACTTGAAAGTTCCCTTCATTCCGAACTGCAGGAATTCATTTTAACCTATTTCTTGAAACATAGCAAACCACAATCCCAACTCCTCTTCACCACCCACAACGTCCAACTCATGGATTCCAGCCTGCTCCGCCGCGACGAAATCTGGTTTGCTGAAAAAAACAATAACACCGGCGGCAGTGAATACTATTCCCTATCAGACATCAAAGGAACCCGCAAGGAAGGATCTTTCCGAAAACAATACCTGGCTGGAAAATATGGGGCCTTACCTGTTCTGAAAAACTTTCAGGAGGAAGATTAATTGGCCAGGCGCTCCGGCTTTCGCGCACCCAGAACAACTCTGCTACTGGTGGTGGAAGGTGAAACCGAACAAATATATTTTAACCAACTCAAAGCTGATTTACGCGTTACCAATTTATCCATTGAACCAAAAATAGCGCCACGAAAAGACCCCTTGAACATAGTAGAACGAGCAGTATTGGAAAATAGTAAAAAAGATTTTGATTACACCTGGTGCATATTTGACCTGGATACCATCAGCAGCAACCCTGATCGCTATGAAAAAGCCCTGAAACTTTCAAAACAAAAAAAGTTTTACCTTGCAGAGTCACTCCCTTGCTTTGAACTCTGGTACTTGCTTCACTTTAGGTTCACCACAAAAGCCTATGATAATTGCGCTATGCTAATAAAAGATTTATGTAAAAATATTGATGATTATTGTAAAGAACAACAATACCTGAAAAAGAAAAATCTGTATCTGCATCTTAAAAACAAAATACCACAGGCTATTGAGAATTGCATAGAACTTGGAAATCGAAATAAATTGAATAATGCATCAACCAAATGTGATGTGTATAAATTAATTCAGGCAATTGATAATATCAAAAGCACTCAAGGTTGTTGATAAAAAGAAAACCTGGAATATTTTATCAACCTTAACAGGATAAACTTTCAAGCAACACACCTCAAACCGCGTTAGGGATTGGAGCCATGGTCAAACATTTTTTCAAAAATGTTTGACCAAAGCGTTTTTCGCGCTGGTCATAAATACTTCGTATTTATTGCTCGCGCATGCAGAGGTTGTTGCACAACCTCCAAATACGAAACTGTTGCGCTATATATGGTGGGTCTCAAGAACAAATACCCCCATATATAGCGTCACAACAGTTGATCTATCGGTCGCGCAACAGTTTCTGCATCCAGGCGCGGATAATTTCCGCGCAAAAACCTTCGGAGGCGATAGCCGGAGTGGCGGGCCTGGTCACAAATCTTCGATTTGTTGCTCGGTGGCGTGAATGCTCATTGGCATTCACTATATCCATGCAACCTCAAAGCCCGGCTTGAAAGCCCCTAGGCTTACAGGCAACGCCCAAAAAAAACATTCCACAAATTAACCAGGTGTTGTGATTTTATGGATATTCAGGACTTTATTAAAGCATCTAATAAATATTTTTAAAGGAGTCATATTATGATTAACATTTTTAAAAAATGTTTTACCATTTGTTTCTTGCTTATCATCGGCGTAACGCTTTTTGCCAAGGGGCAGCCGGAACCGGACCGAAAGGAAGCGATTGTTTATTCTGTTGTTTCTTCAGGTATAGAGGAGAAGCAAGCCCAGGTTTTGGCCAGGTATTTGGGACTTCAACAGGAAAGGCTGGTCAACGAAAATGGTGTTCTGGATTTTCTGGATTCAAAGAGCTATCAAGCTGTGCCATCGAAACTCAGCGGTGAGGTTGAGCTCGATGAGGATGGCAACAAAATTCAGCTGGAAATTCTCGATATAGTGGCTTTGCGTAAACTCGAGGTTATTTCCACGGAAAAAGCTTTGGATATATTCGCTTCTGCCTTGAAGAAAAGTGGCCTTTTACCCGAAGGCGCAAAGGCCGACACTTATTACACCAGTCTCAATTTTCTAAACGCTGAAAAGCGTGAGGAATTCTCCGTAAAGATCGATACGGTTGTAAAGTGGGAAGCTCAGTTAAATGGTGTCCCATTAGTCGGACCAGGTTCCGTAATCAGTGCCAATTTTAGCTCAAGGGGCAGCTTATCCAACCTGCATTATGCCTCCCGTAAAGTAAGAGAAATGGACAAGGTCCAGCTCCTGACTCAGGAAGAGGTTGTGGATATAATCAGGCGTAAATATAATAATCAGGAGCTTCAGGTGGAAACTTCCCTGGTTTATTATGCACCTGAACTGTCTTTGAAAAGTGTAAGATATCTTCTTCCCTATTATAATTGTGTTATTACTGATCCCGAGGGAAAGCTCAGCTATCTGGAAGACTTGATCCCTGCTGCTTACAATTCAGAGTTTGTTCCTGAACTTCAAGTGAAGCTCGATAATAATGGTGATATGGTTACCGGTTCAGTGGATATTAAAGGTGGTCAGGAACCCTATATAATTCAGTGGAACATCAATGGTGAATACAAAACCAGGGGGAACCAGGTTTACATCAGTTCCATCTACAACCGTAATAACGAGTATGATGTTGCGATTCCTGTAACCGTAACCGACGGCAATGGTGTGGCTCAAACTGTCACCACTAGCCTCACCTATATTCCCTCATTCCTGTCACCCACTCTTCCTCCTGTTGCGGCAGATACAGATTTTGGTACAGAAAATGCTGTCACAAACCAATTCGGTGATTTGGAGCAAGGTTTTGTTAATGAAATGCTGTCCCATTCAGTCACCAAACGGTACCAATGGAAAGGCAAAAATGCCTGGGAAAGGGATTTCAAATATCCCCATGATGTTTATTATACTGATGAAACAGACATCACTTTTTATGTAGGTCACGGGAGTCCCAATTCCTTTACCTTTGAAGACACGACCCATGATGATTCCAACCTTACTCCGGCAGATGCCAATCGTGAATGGGGAAATAGGGATAATGAATGGATGGTTATCTATTCCTGCCAGGTATTGAAAAAATCTCCCTGGAAATGGGCACAGGTGTTTGACGGCCTTCATTTGCTTCTGGGTTTTCACACACTGGCAAGTGTTAACAATGGATTTTCCGGAGCCTTTGCTTCCAACATGCTTGATAAAAACATGACTGTGCGCCAGGCATGGTTCAAGGCTGTTGATACCAATCAACCCAGTGGCCGAACCGGTGTTGTTATGGGCGCTGGAAAAATAAACAGCTATGGCCAATGGGTCTGGAATTATAATGATCACTTCTGGGGTCATGGGAGTGTTGGTGTGGATATTGATAAATCTGAAATCGATTTTTACTGGTATGTGAGTCATACCCATTAATCTTTAAATATCCCTTATTGCTTACCCCGGGTTTTTTAAGCGGCCTGGGGTTTTTTTTTGGTTTCAAGACAGTTGCTTCTGGTTATAATCTGCCTATGCCGTGGTGTACCAAAATGCCATCCGACCCTCAACAAACAACGGCTGCGATAAAAAGCGTTAGGGACTGGAGGCGAAGCAGCCCGGTTTTTCAAAACCGGGCTGCTTGAACCCGGAGGCGCGATTATTTCGCGCCGAGGATTCCAAAGCGATAGCGGAGCGCCGCAAGGCCCGGCCCGGGACAGTGCTTTTATTTTCCTGTGATTAGCTGAAACAGGCCATGGCTGAAAAAACAGCTCCCGGGCAACGCCCGTAAAAATAATACTTTACACCTGGAGATGCTGCCATTTTCCCTGGCGAAGGCGAATCCAGAAAACAATGGCGCGGAAAAAAAAGTCAAAACACATGGCAAACCAGACACCGGCCAGGCCGTAGCCCAGGGTTATCCCAAAGAGCCAGGCCAGGGGAAGCCGAAAAACAAAGCGGCTCAATAGCATGGTGTACATGGAAAAGCGGGTATCGCCCGCGCCACGGAGGCCGCCGCCAAATACCATGGTAGGCGACAGGAACACGGCGAATATCGCGTAAACCTGTAAGGCTGGTCTGGCCAGTTCGACCACAACGGGGTCCTGGGTAAAGATCGAAAACAATGGATCTGCCAGAAAATAATAGAGCAGGCTGATGGCGATCATGATCAGGGCGCAATAAAATGCCGAACGCCAGATATAGCGGCGGGCCATTTCAGGCTGCTTTTCACCCAGGCTCTGGCCTGTCAGGGCAGAGGCCGAGATGGCAAAACCAAAGCCTGGCATGAATGAGAGTGAGGCCAGGCGCATGACAATATTAAAGGCCGCGATGCTTTTTCCACCCATGGGGTTTACGGCTATGGTCAAAACACCCAGTTGGCTGATCGACATGGCCAGGCGTTCCACCACCGCGGCATTGGAAACAGCGAATATCCTGTAAAAATAGCTGAGCCTGTATATATCCTTGAGCTTTTCAAGGTTCATAATTTCCTTACAGGAGCGAAAAAACAACACCAAACAGCCCACAATGTAGGAGATTCCCGATGCCAGGGCCGCGCCGGCAATACCCAGGGCAGGAAAGCCTGCCACGCCGAAAACCAAAAGCCAGTCAAAAAGGATATTGGCCAGGTTCATGGCAAGTCCAGCGGCCATGGGTGTAAAGGAATCGCCCCGGGCGCGGAAATAGGCGTTAAAGGATTCAAAGGCAAAACTGAAGGGCAAAAAGCCGATAATGGCGAGATAGTATTCTTCACAATAGGGCAAGACTTCATGCGGGGTATTGATTAGCTGAAACAAATGTTGCCTGAAAAAATACAAAAAGGGTAAAAGGAGAATTCCCATGGCCAGAACCGAGAGTATCCCTGTTCTGAAAAAAATCCTCAGCGAGGAAAAATCCCTCTGCCCTTCCATGCGGGCGATGATGGCGGTGAGGCCCACGCCCCAGCCCTGACTGGCGGCCTGTATGACCCAGAGCAGGGTAATGATAATGCCCACGGCTGCCAGGGGAAAAGGGCCGAGGCGGCCGATAAAGGCCATATCAACAACTTGCACCAGTGTGAGGGAAATTTGACTTACGATGGTGGGTAAGGCCAGTTTGAGAACCCTGAAATCGATTGCTTTTTTCATATAATATAGTCCAGTATCATAGGCATTGGCTGATCAATTTATCATGAGGGGAACATGATAATCGGGTTAACAAGCCGCCTGTCAGCATCCTGCTTGAGTATGGCAGTTTCATGAAATAAATACAACCACTCAACAGAGTACAGGGTCTTTTTTCCGGGACAAAGGACTATTATACAATGGCAGAGAAGCTTTCTGATAGTTGGAGGCAAAAACATTTTTTAATTTCTGCCCGCGGGAACTTTAATTTTTCACAGATGCGGGCTATACTTAAAAGATATTTATTGGGCTTTATTCATTCCCCGAGCTTTAAAATTTCAAAAGGATTTCCATTGGCTTTGAATCGGGGAGCCCCAATGTTCTGCCCAATAATTTAAAAGCATGATTCATTTGATAAAGGAGCCCCCTATGTTCAGGAAAAATCAATGGCTTGTGGCCATTATCACCGGGATATTCATGATATCCTGCGCGCAAAAAACAATTATTACTATAGAAGATATTGATCCGGAACTGGCTGCCAGAAGCATTACCCATCTGAGCCGGGGTCTCATTTCAACGGAGAGCACAGTGCTGATCCGCTTTAATGACACCATGGCCCCGGGCGATCTCCTGGGCAAGGCATTGTCGCCCTCACCTTTTCATTTTAACCCGGCCATAGCCGGTGAGGCCAGGTGGAAAGACGGGCAAACCCTTGTTTTCACACCAATGCAAAGGCTGCCGCAGAACAAAAAATATAAGGGCTATATTGATCTTGATTTGTTACCCAGGAAAATTTTTAGCGGCGATTTGCTGGGATTTTCCTTCAGCACTTTGGGGCAGAGCCTGGTTTCTCTGGATGCCCAGCTGGAACCGGAAAGCCAGAGTGATACATCGCGTTTTTATCTTAGCGGAAAAGTAGTTCTGAGCGAGCCGGTCACTATGGATAGGGTCAAATCCGCTTTGACTTTTGTTTCAGGTTTTGATTCACCTCCCCTGACCATTCAGGAAAGCAGCGATAACCGCAGTTTCCAATTTTCCTCAAAGCTTATTCCCCGCGAAGCGAAATCCAGGGAATATAAGCTTAATCTGGCAGCAGGGCCATTGAATCTTGACAAGAATTTTGCAAAGCCCCTCCTTTTACCGGGAAAAGATCAATTCAGTATTACCGGGGTTGATGTGCACAAAGCGGAACAGGACCCTGTCATCAAATTAAGTTTTACCGAAGCGCTTGACCCTTCCCAGAACCTGGTGGGTTTGATTAATCTCGAACCGCCTCTGGAACATAAGCTGAGTATTATCGGCAGGGAGGTTTATATTCAGGCGAATTTTCAACGGGGTGAAGATATCCGCGTGCGTGTAAACTCGGCTGTAAAGAACCAGAAGGATGTTCATATTGAAAAGGATACTGAGCTCGATATAGCCATTCCCGATGTAAAGCCTCAAATGGCTTTTATGAGCGACGGGGCTTACCTTCCCACTGATAATCACCAGAGAATACGTTTTCAGACAATCAATCTTAAAAGGGTGCGTCTCGAGGTTACCCGGATTTTTGATAATAATGTTTTTCAGTTTCTTCAAACAGAACAGCTTCATTCATCAAAGGACAGAAACAGCGAATTTAATGATTATTATGTTAACCGCGTTGGTCTTGTTATCGAAACCAAGGTTCTTGAGATCGGTGATACAAAAAACCAGTGGTTGCAGCAGGAAATCAATCTTTCAAACATCATCAAGGATAATGATCTGGGGTTTTACCTTGTTTATCTTTCATTTGAACGCGGGGATATGATATGGGAAAGCACAAATGAATCCTATTCCGATTATTATAATGATCCCAATTCATGGGGTTATATCTATGGTCATGGCCGTATTTACAAACCAATTTCCGTGAGTGATATTGGCTTAACCTATAAAGCAGCGGCCAATGGTCATTTTATTTACGCCACTCACCTGAAGGACGCGACCCGCCTTTCGGGAGTCAAGATTAATCTGAAAACCTATCAAAACCAGCTTATTGAAAGCGCTGTGACCGACAAAGACGGGAAGGTCCTTTTTGAAAATGTTAACCAGGATGTTTTTTATGTGGAAGCCTTTTTTCAAAACCAAAGGAGCATTATCAAGCTCAATGAAATGGCCTGGAATATTTCGAGTTTTAATATCAGCGGCGAAGAAGGTGACGCGGCCGAGACCAGGGCTTTTATGTACACCGAACGGGGTGTTTATCGCCCTGGCGATGCTGTTAATTTATCAGCCATTATCAGGAACCAGGACAATACTTTTCCTGCCAATCATCCGGTCACTCTAGAATTATATAATCCCAAAAACCAGCTGGTTAAAAGTATTATCCAGAAGAATGGTATTGACGGGTTTTATCATTTTGAATTGATGACTTCCCAGGATGATCCAACAGGAAACTGGCTGGCCAATCTTAAAGCGGGAAGCTCTGTTTTTCAGCACACAATCAAAATTGAAACCGTTGTTCCCTATAAATTAAAGGTCTTAATCGAAACTGATAACGAAAGCATTGGCCCTGAAACAAGAACCCTGGAAGCTCGTATTGAATCAAAGTATTTGTTCGGGAATCCGGCATCGGGTTTAAAAGCCGAGGCATCGGTTGAATACACTTCTTTGGCCAAGCATTTTGAGGATTATCCTGGTTTTACTTTTACCAACGAGGCGGTCCAATTTTCCCGCGTTAAGGATAATCTTTTCAACAGCTATCTCGATGATCAGGGAAGCTGCAAGATTTATCAATCGCTGCCCGATTTTTCCATGGCGCCTTCCGCGATTAGAGCGACAATAACGGCACAGGTTTACGAGAAAGGCGGAAGGCCCAATAAAAACAGCCGGAGCATCACGATTGATCCTTTTGAACGTTATGTGGGTATTGAAAAACCCGATTTCCAATGGGGCACGCAAAGAATGGGAAATGCCATGGAGCTTCGCGCGGTGCTGGTAAATACCAAGGGCAAAGCTGTCCCCGGTGAAACCCTCACCTACAGGGTATATAAAAACGATCGCTACTGGTGGTGGGAATATGATTCCAGAGACGAGTACCAGCTCCGCTACAAATCCGATTCCAACACGGTTTTGGTGGACCAGGGTACGGTGAGAAGTTCGGCTTCGCCGGTTTTCTTCCGTTACACTCCTAAAGAATGGGGCGAATACCTGATCGAGATTTCCGACCCACAGGGGCACAGCGCTGGTTTTTTCTTCTGGTCATCCCGCTGGGGCGAAACGCCGGGTACCGATGCCGGGGTTATTGCCTTGAGCAGCGATAAAGCTGTCTATCGGCCGGGAGACATTGCCGAGATTTCCTTTCCCCAGCCTGGCGAGGGTGTTATTTTACTCACCATGGAACGGGGTAACAAAATACTCAGCGATAAATGGTTTCCCATAAAAAGCAAAAACGAGTTTGCCACCATAAAGGTGCCCATCACAGATGAGATGGTGCCCACGGTTTACGCCTCGGTTTCCATTATCCAACCCCACATCCAGACAAAAAATGACAGGCCTATCAGAATGTACGGGATTATTCCCTTGAATGTGGAACAAAGCTCAACTCATCAGGATCTGGATATTATCATGAACCAGCAGCTGAAACCTGAAACCGAATTTACCGTTGCCGTTCAGAACCGCTCAAAAAAGAAAACCCAATTATCCATTGCTGTTGTGGATGAGGGTTTGCTCGATTTGACCAATTTTATCACACCCGATGCCTGGAAATACTTTTTCGCCAAACAGCGTCTTGGGGTTATGACCTATGATATTTTTAATGATGTGATTGGCGCTCATAAGGGCGATGTGTTTAAAACATTTTCAGTGGGCGGCGGATACGACCAGGGAGTTTACGATGCTGACGGCGGTCAAAAAAAGCGTTTTGAGCCGGTGAGTTTATTTTCCGGCATTATTTCAACAGATAGCTCGGGTTATGCCAGAGTGAGTTTCAAGATGCCCAATTATGTGGGTTCTGTCAGGGTCATGGTGGTTTCAGCGGATAAAAACAGCTATGGTAAAGCGGAAAAAACCGTTCCCGTAAAATCGGAATTGATGGTTTTGCCAAGCCTTCCCAGAATATTAGGCCCTGATGAAGAGTTTTATCTGCCCATAACACTTTTTTCCACAGAAGACAGCATCAGGCAAATCATCACCACCATTAAAACAGAAGGCCCACTCAGCATTGTGGGCCCCAGTACTCAGACAATCGAGGTCAATGGTAAGGGCGAAAAGGATATTCAATTTCTACTGCGCACAGATAACCGGATCGGCCAATCGAAAATCACTTTATCATCAAGCGCCGGAAGGTTTTCAGCTTCCAACGAAACCAATATCCTGGTCAGACCTTCTTCACCGAGAATATACGACACCCAGGAAAAGGCCATTCGCCCCGGAGAAACCGTCACCATGACCATTCCCGATTCCGGCTTGCCGGGGTCCATGCGAGCCGAGTTGAGCCTTGTAAAATTGCCGAAACTGAATTTGAGTCACCGCTTCCGCTGGCTTATTCACTATCCCTACGGGTGTATTGAGCAGACCACTTCATCGGTTTTTCCCCAGCTTTACCTGAAGGAATTCGCCGACCTTTCAGAACAGGACCAAAGAGCCATTGATGAAAATATTAACGCCGGCATTCGACGCTTACAGCAATTTGTCACCCCTGATGGCGGTTTTGCCTATTGGCCTGGCCAGACTCAAAGCTCGATTTGGGGAACCAACTATGCCGGGCATTTTTTACTTGAAGCAAAGGTCCGGGGTTACCATGTTCCTGAGAGCATGCTGGATAACTGGAAGCGTTTTCAGGCGTCCCAGGCTTTAACAACAAGGGATAATTTAAAGGAAAGGGTTTACCGCCTTTATTTATTGTCCCTGGCAAACGCGTCGGCCCTTGGGCCCATGAATCTTTTAAAGGAGGATTCTCTCTCCTCTATGACCAATACGGAAAAATGGCTTTTGGCCGGGGCTTATGAACTCGCGGGAAACAGCAGCCTTGCCAGTCAGATACTCCGCAATCTTGATATTACGGTGGAAGATTATTTTGAACTGGGAGGGACCTATGGTTCATCAATTCGCGACAGAGCCATGATTCTCGACATGCTTCTTTTGTTCAACCGATGGTCACAGGCTCATAATCTTTTCAGGGACCTGGCTGATGAAATATCAAGCGAGAATTGGTATTCAACCCAGAGCGTTGCCTATAACCTTCTGGCCATGGGGAAATTCATTACACAAAACAACAGCAATGAGAATTCCATTATGAAGGGGCAAATGAAACTTCCCTTTGGCCATACTTTTGATTTTAATTCTAGCCAGGCAAAGGTGACCCGGGTTCTGAACGAAGGCTTTGGGGAGAAATTTAGTCTGACATTGGATAAGTATTCCAGTGTCAAGGTCGCCTATGTCTCTCTTGAATGGGAGGGTGTTCCCCTTAAACCGGAGATTCAGGAAGAAGCGAAAAACCTGAAATTGTCAGTCCGCTACCTTGATGAGGGCGGAAGGGTAATCGACCCGACTAACATTCCTCAGGGAACCAGTTTTTACGGCCACATTGTCGCTCGAAAGGATTCCAGCGGTCGCCGTTCACTGGAAGAAATGGCTCTGACTCAAATATTTCCCTCGGGCTGGGAGATAGATAACCTCAGATTATCGGGTGAGTCACTTCCCGACTGGACCAAAAACCTTCGCCTTAACCGGGAGGAATATCTGGACATCCGTGATGACCGCATAATGTGGTTTTTTGACATGGCCTATTATGATGATTATTACGATTTTGTTTTCAAAATTAATGCCGTGACCAAGGGTGACTTCATCCTGCCGCCAACAGTATTCGAAGCCATGTATAACAGTAAGGATTATCAGGCCATTGATGTTTTTGGCCCGCAAGAAAGCGGCATCGTCAAAGTCATCGTTTCAGAATCGAAGATGTCTCGATAAATAAAAGATAACCGGCCCCTTCATCATGCTGAAGGGGGCCTTATTATTGTATCATGATCAGATTTTATAAAGAATCACAAAAAGAATTACTCCTGGCCATGGGAATGACAGTGGCCGCTCTCCTCCTCTTTATTGCTGTCATCCCTCTGAAAAGCCCCCTTTTCCCCGAGGATTACAGCACCATTGTCACTGACAACAAGGGTAAATTGCTGCGCGCTTTTTTGAATCACCAGGAGCAATGGTATTTTCCCCCTGACAAAGAAGCGAAGGTCCCTGATAAACTGAAAACCGCGGCCATCTATTTTGAAGACCGTTTTTTCTATAATCACATGGGTATTAACCTGTTTGCCATCTTCCGGGCTTTTTACTGGAATCTTACGTCACTTGAGGTTAAAAGCGGTGCCAGTACCATCACCATGCAGCTGGCCAGAATGTTGAACCGGAACACAAGGACACCCTTTAACAAGTCAGTGGAGATTTTGCAAGCCTTGAAAATCGAACTTATCTACAGCAAGGAAGAGATCCTGTCATTTTATTTTTCCCACGCTCCCTATGGCGGTAATATTATCGGATACCAGGCCGCGAGCCTTCTTTATTTTGGCAAGGAACCCGATGAACTTACCTGGAGCGAGGCCGCCATACTGGCTGTTTTGCCCAACGCGCCTTCGGCAATCTCGCCGGTGATTGATCAAACTGGCCTGAGCGAAAAAAAGAACTGGTTACTGGAAAAACTATTCCAGCAGCATATTATAAACAAGGAAACACTCAAAATCGCCCTGGAAGAACCTGTACCCTTAAAGCTCCATAAGCCGCCAAACAACGCCCCCCATCTGACGCGTTACATCAAGGAACATATCGCGCCTTTAGGCGGAAGAATCACTACCACCATCGACTGGGACATTCAGCGTGATGCCGCTTATATCCTCTCAAACCAGATGGATTATCTTGACAATCTGGGCATAGAAAACGGAGCGGTACTGGTTGCCGAAACCCAAAGCGGCAAGATAAGGGCATATGTGGGCAGCCAGGATTTTTTTGACTTTGCCAGCCAGGGACAGGTTGACGGAATTATCGCCCCTCGCTCGACTGGTTCAATACTTAAACCCTTTCTCTATGCCCTGTCCATGGACGCGGGTATTCTTCTGCCATCCACAAAAATTAAGGATGTGCCTTCCCATTTCGGGGCTTTTTCGCCGACTAATGCCAGTTTGTCCTATGACGGACTGGTCACCGCCCGCGACGCACTTGTGCGTTCATTGAATGTACCGGCGGTTTTACTTCTTAAGGAATACGGTTTATTCCCCTTTTATCTGTTTTTGAAAAAAGCCGGCCTTTCAACCTTGTTCAGGACATCCGATGACTACGGCCTGCCCTTGATAATCGGCGGAGCTGAAGCCACTTTGTTCGACATGGTTTCCCTTTACCGCGGATTGGGCTGCTATGGCAATTTTTCAAGCATTAGCTTTATGGAAGAACAAAAAACAAACAAAAGCGAAGACCGGAAATTAATTAGCCCCGGTGCCTCCTACCTGACTCTTGATATCTTGAAGGAACTGGCAAGGCCTGGAGAAGATTTTTTCTGGGAGCAATACCAGGATTCCAGACCCATTGCCTGGAAAACCGGTACCAGTTACGGCCAACGTGATGCCTGGGCCATAGGAGTCAGTCCCCAATGGACCATTGGTGTGTGGACAGGTAATTTCGACGGCAGAGGCAATCCCAATCTTTCGGGCAGCAAATCTTCAGCGCCTATTCTTTTTGGTGTGTTCAATGCCCTGGGAAAAAACCCCGATTTGACCTGGTTCAAAAAGCCCCAAAAGGAACTTCGAAGCATCGAATTATGCGCGGACACAGGGTATCAGGCCAACAGCCTTTGCCCGGACACAGTGCTTGCCGAAGCGCCTCGAAACATGGCCGTTCTTAAGACCTGTCCTTATCACCGCAAATTATTTATCGATAATGACAGCGGTGCACAGGTCTGTTCATTATGTTGGGAACCAGGCCATTACCACAGCGAAGTGCCTTTGATTTATCCGCCAGACATCGTTCAGTACCTAAGAAGCCGGGGGCATTTGATATCGACCATTCCCTTGCATAAGGAAAGCTGCCCCATCATGGGCCACCTTAATCCCCTGGAAATACTTTACCCCCAAAACAACGCGAAACTCTGGATACCCCGCGATTTAGACCAGCAGCTGGAAAAGATAACCCTGAAGGCTGCCCATCAAAATAAAGAAGCCATGGTCTACTGGTACATGGATAAAATTTATCTGGGCGCGACAGAGAACAATCATGTGTTTCCTGTAACATTATCAAAGGGCTGGCACGAACTGGAGGTAATCGACCAGATGGGCGCGTCCAAAAAAACCGCCTTTTACACTGACTTGAATACAGAATGATAAGCTACTTATTTGATCGTCGCCGGATCATTAGGAATATCAGAATTTTTGAGTGAGATAATTAAAGCGCTATATAAAAATTATTGCATTTAACACCTTTATTTACAATAATATATTATATGGACTCCTATGAACACAAAAAAATCCTGATTGTGGCTGACTCAAATTACTACGGGCTTCTGATGCTTCGCAAAATCGAGAATGTACTTAATTGTAAGGCTTTGAGATTAACAACTTACCATGAAGCTGAAAATTATTTACAGGACAATCCGCGCATCGACATCGCTCTGATAGAACTGAATCTGCCAGATGCCCCGGATGGCGAAATTGTGGATATGTTTCTGAAGCATTCAATACCTTCCATCGTTATCACCACTTATTTTATCGAAAATGTGAAGGAATATCAGTGGACCGACAAGGTGGTTGAATATGTTATCAAAGAAGGGGGCCACACCTGTGACTATATGGTTACCATTATTGAGCGTTTTTTTAAAAACAGCCAAACCAAGGTTCTCATCGCTGGAAATTCAAAGGAAAACCGTTCAAAAATAACGGAATTACTCAAAATTCAAAACCTTCAAACCATAGAAGCCAGCAACGGATTGGAAGCTCTGGAATTGATAGAGAAAAATCCCGCTATCAAACTGCTCCTGACTGATTACAACATGCCCGAATATGACGGTTTCTTTTTAACCAAGTCCATACGCAAGAAATATTCACTGGATCGTTTGGCCATAATCGGTATGACCGAAGATAAAGCCGAGCTTTACAGCTCCATGTTTATCAAGCACGGGGCTAATGATGTTATTTCCAAATCCTTTATCAATTCACAATTATTGTGCCGGATAAATCAGAACCTTAAGCTGATTGATCAGTTTGAGACCTTGCGGGAGTTCTCTATCAAGGATCCTTTAACACAAATCTACAATCGCCGCTATCTATTCGAAGCAGGTGAAAATCTTTTTCAGAGTTCATTAAGATCAGACCGTGTTCCCATCATTGGCATGATAGACATAGACCACTTCAAACGGGTTAACGATACCCATGGTCATGATATTGGCGACTACGTTTTAAAAAAGGTAGCTCAGGAATTAAAACACAGTATACGAAAATCCGATATTCTGGCTCGTTACGGCGGTGAAGAGTTCTGCGTCATCGCTAATAACATGGAAGCCGCCACAGCCCCTGATATTTTTGACCAATGGCGCGGGAATATCGAAAATCTAAACCTGGGAATAGAAAATATTAATTTGCGTGTAACCATCAGCATTGGCTTATGTCTTGAAACAAAGTCATCATTTATGGCAATGATTAAAAAAGCGGATGAACAATTATACAAAGCCAAAAGCTCGGGGCGAAACAAGGTGTGCTACTAATATAATTCCATGACCAGCATTCAGCTCAAAAAGAAAAGATTGGCATAAGCAATTGCCTTAAAAAAACGTGAACCCTGAAAAAAGCCCGGACACAAGCCCGGGCTGGGGGTTTAAAATAAAAATGAGCGCTCCTAAAGCGATTGAAGTTCAACAAACACGGCTTCATTGCGGTTAATGGGTTGAAGTTCAGATAGATAATCGCAGAAGTCAAGGTTTTGCAAATAGGTGTCAATTTTTTACTCAAGCAATGATTTAACAAGTTTTGAATAAAAAACAGCATCAGAAACTGGGTAGTCGAAATTATTGATTATTAATGTTCCTGAAACTGGCTGAATATCATTTTGACTTGGGCAATTAAAACCTATTGATTTATACCCTTTCTCATGGTTAGTAATATTTATCATTCCTTGCCAATCATATCCATTGGATTTTTTTTCAACCAAAACTTCGCCGTTTATTTTTATAGCAGCATTATTTGGGTAGATAAAATTGTCAAACGAATAACTGGTTACAGTTTCTGTGGGTGTATATGTTGTCCCATCAATACCTGATTTTGCCAATTCGAGGCATGATTCAATAAATAACAAACCATTCACAAGAAAGATGTATTGATCCAGCGATGCGCGATAATCACTTATCTCTAGCTGGTAATTGTTAACTTCAAATCGGCCTTCTGTTGCTATAAACGAGTTAAGATCTCCTGATCCTTCAAGATAGATATGGTTCAGTCCCATTGGATCATTAAAAAAGGTGATATTGGCAATATATAATTTATTGCTTATGTTTTCTGTCAGCTCATAAAACCCGACCATGTATGCTTCAGGCGTATTACCTAATGTATAATTATATTTCTCTGCGTGGACAAGTAAGCTCTCACCACCTTGGATGCTTAAATTGGGAGAGTTATATGAAATAGCTGTTTGTAAATGATAAATTTGTTTCAATGCATAAAGTATTATTTCATCATTAGGTTTAGGCGGGTAGAAATTTTCAAATAAATGCTTTAAATAATAATTAAAAAATCCATCAGAAACAGAATAGTGTTGTCCGTCAATTATAAATGAACCCTCGCTAAATGGTAATCCTGGGCCTAAATCGCAAATCGCATGTATTTCAAGGTTCAAAAAATAACCATCAGGATCATCCTGCCGCAAGTAGAGTGAACCTTCCGCCCACGGAAAACCGGTATCGCTATGGTAAAAAATTATTCCGTCGACAAATCCTTCGGAATTCTCTTGATTGCCTTTATAATTATAATCTTCAAAGGAATATTTTACTCCATCTGTGGTGATTGAGCTTGTTACACCAGGTATTCCAGTATAAGCAAATTCTCCACCATCCATACAACTCTTGAAAAGGTAATAAGCTGAAATAGATTTTGTATAACCTAATTTATAGGCGGAATAATCCACATTCGTAAACATTGAATTATTTATAAAGATGGAAGCACCAGCTGCATCTTCTATATTATTACCAGTAGCAGAAATTCTGATGCTTTCTAGTCCCTCATCATCATTAGTAAATACAAGAGAAATATTATATTGCCTATTTTCTCCTGCCTCGGTTACGGAGTAAGTCCCGTTACAAAGTGCATTTTGATTCTTTCCGAAAGTATAAGTATAATCCTTAAATATATAATTAGTTGTATCACTATTTTTCTCAATCGTAATTAATGAAATTTTATAGTCGATGGCCAATTGAATTTGAAATAATTGCATGAATCCGTAATAACGCAGGTGTTCAGAGGTTTCGGGTTGGCGATCCGCTTCCGGTTCACTCTCTTGCTTCACTAAATGAGGACATGCAGTAATAGTGATTAAAAAAACTATGATAAGAATTAAACCAAAGATCGATTTTGAATTGAAATACATTTTAATTCCCTTTTTATGGATTTGATTCAGCTTAAAAAGATAAATCAAATCATAATATCCATCCATGCCGGCAAATTCAATCAGGCTAAGCCTTATTTTTTCTTCCTTTTCACAAAAAAAAGCCGGTATTTCAGGAAAACACCGGCTGTAAAATTACTATAATAATCGATTATTGCTTGTATTTCTCGAGCATTGCCTGGTAGCCAAAGTGGCACATCAGATCATCCAGAAGCACCATGGCCGTAAAAGCCTCGGCCACAGGCCAGATTCGGGCAACTATGGTCGAGTCGCGGCGAGTAATAGCTCCCAAGTCGGTATTTTCCAGGGTATATTTGTCGATGGTGTGCTGTTTTTTATCGATGGTTGGCGTGGGCTTAACAGCCAATCGACAGATAATGGCCTGACCAGAACTCAAACCACCGGTAATTCCGCCGGCATTGTTGGAATCAAAAACCACTTTGCCCTTTTTATTGCTCATCTCATCATTACTTTGTGAACCGGTCATGTCCTTAACCCCTATACCCGCGCCGACCTCAACCGCCTTGACCGCGCCAATACCAAGCATCTGGCCCAATTGAGCGTCCAGCTTGTCAAAAACAGGTTCACCCAACCCCACAGGAACACCGGTGGCCACAATTTCAACCAGACCGCCAGAAGAATCGCCGGTAGCAGAAATCTTGTTAACCGCCTTAATCATGTCATTGGCAGCTTCCAGATTGGGGCAATTGATAATATGGTTTACATCATATTTTTCCAGAATTTCCTTTTCAACAATTTTAGGAGCCGAATCCCGAATCGGATCAATCTCTTTTTCGATCTGAGCCAGAACAGCCATTTTTTCCAAAAAGCGCATATCCGAATTAATCCGGCCCTTTTTAAAAACCTCAATATAGAAAGGATCATAATCAACACGCATTTTTTTAAAGGATTCGCAGCGACGGAAAGCCGTTTCCAGATCAACCTCACCGCAGTTAACACCAGCAGCCTCTTTTACATAAGAAAAGATATTAATGCCAAAATCCCTGAGCACCTTTTTGGCAACCGCGCCGGCAGCCACAATCGTGGCAGTGTATCGCCCGGAAAAAATACCGGCACCGATAGCGTCATCAGCAAAACCGTACTTTATGAATGAGGCGTAGGAAGCATGGCCCGGGCGCGGGGTCCGGTTGGTGTCCTGGTATTGTTTTATATGAATAAAATGACGGTCCAAGTTGGGAATCATGATCACCAAAGGCGTGCCATTGGTGAGATTCTTGTTTCCGCCATTTTCGATGGTGTCGGCAGCATTAAGCCCCGCGTAAAGCACAGGCAAGTCAGGTTCCTTGCGCGGAGAAGAAAGCTCATCAGCTCCGGGTTTTCGCAAAAGCAGGTCCGCGTAAATTTCCTCTTCCGTGATGCTGAGGCCGGCGGGTACGCCCTGCAAAACCGTGGTCAAACCTTCCTGATATGAACCTCCCGCCACAGTTGTTTGAAATAATCTTCCGTGGTGACAACCGAACATAATAAATCTCCTTTTTTCTATTTTATTTTCAAAAAGACACAATCATATAAAACTGAAATTCCAGAAAAACGCATTTTTAAAACCCGATTTTTAACATTATTGTGCGTTAAAAGCGGAATTTTTCGGTTACCAGAATAAAGGGGATTCTAGGGATAGTCAATAGGAACCATGGGATTCAGAAAAAAAAGATGAGAATTTTGGTCAACATCTATACCTGCCATAGACTTAATTTTTTCAGGGCGCCTCCCCGCCCCATCCACAAAAAACAAAGCTTCTTTGATAAGGCTTTTTTTCCTTTATAAAGGCACAAGGCATTGTGTAAAGCTTCCGGCGGGGCCGGGCCTTCCGCGGCTCCGCTTTCGCTTCGACCAAAGGGGCCGCGTAAATCGCGGCCCCTTTGTTTGCTCGGCTTTTTTGAAAAAAAGCCTCACACCGCTCCAGTCCCTGGCGTGCCAGCAGCCATTAGCTGATTCACCCAAGTAAAGCCCTTATTTTTTACGGTTCAGATTTTCAGCCGCTCGAAAAAGCGTGATTTTTTTGATAAGCTCAAGGGGAAGCGGCTGATCAAGAGGAAACTGGACCGAGCCTTTGGCGTGTTTATAACCGGAAATTTCCTTTTCAAAAGCCCTGATCCCCGAAGGAGCAGGATAAAAACCAATATGCTTTTCATAAGCCGCGAAATGCACCAGATTACCTTTCAGGTAAAAAGTAGGCATGCTATAAGAAATTCTCTCGCTCGCGTCAGGCACTAGCTGGTGAATGGCCTGGCGTATATCCTGAAGTTTCTTCTGAACATCTCCCGGAAAACATGAAATATACTCATCAATTGTACTAAATTGTTCTTGCCTCTTCATAAAAAAATCCCCTATGAGCCCATTGCAAAAGCCATTTACTAATATACTAAAATAACACACTATTTTTTCCAGAAATAGGGTAAGGTGCCAACAAATTAAACAGGATTGAGCACTATAAAAAATCCTGATAAAAAATAAGAACCATTTCCAACAGATTTATTCTTTGTGGTATAATAGAATATAAAAATGCGGTTTTCTGGAAACTCATGAAAACCTAAATCTCAAATCCGCTGACCCGAAACTCACTAATAGATATACGGGCTAAAAAATCGGCCATTTGTTTTCGGCTCATGGGGTGTTCCTTATTAAAATTACCGGTAATGGCGTCGCTTTCAGTGCACCAAAATGATTTTTTTTCCAAATTATAAGAATAGATAATACAGATTCCATTATAATATTCTTCCCATTGGTCCCAATAGGATTTTCCCTCATTCTTCATCTCTTCCAGAATGTGGGTAATGGCCTCCTGTGATGGCGGGTCTTTTACCGGTGACTTTCCAATGATTTTCTGATAAATCTCGTGGATTTCAAAATCCGATTCACAGCCTTGGCCTTCACCGATCCAAGCTTCATCTTCTTCGGGCGATCTAGGCTGGCTGTTATATTCAGAACAAAGGGACTCTATGTTTTCAGGTAAAAGGATATTCCCGCTAATCAAGGCATCGGCAGCCTGGCTTATGGCAACAAAGACATGGGTCTGATTGCAGTTATTTTTTTGACGCAGACAAATCCAGGCCAGAACATTCCACAATGCCGTAAAAACCAGTTTTGGTATTGTGGGAAGTGTGATGTTCCAGTCAGAATGCAAAAGCACTTGTGTCGCGGTGGCCCAAAGGCTCAGAAGCGAGGGTTCCTGTTTCATTTGAAACACCGGAAATTTTTGGGATGAAGCCTGTTCCAGATTTTTTTCTAGAATCCACAAGGTATTTTCAACAAAATCAGCCTTGATATAGGACTCAGCTCCCGGAACCTTGGTTTGCGGGGTAATTAATTGATTCAGATTATTTTCAGCCTCAGAATAAAGCAAAAAATGCTCGTTCCACAGGGGCAAGGCAGTATTGATCAATCGGAGCGCCAGTTTCAACTGGGCTTTATCCGATAATTGGCCGCAAAACTCTTCCAACATTATTTTCTCCGCAAATGCTTTTGTATCTAGTATGGTTTGTTTAACCAAAAAAATCAAGAAAATTGACTTTTTCCCAGCGCCTCGGTTTAAAGTTATAAATAAGGCAAATTATACTACTATTGAAGACCAAGCCATCACTTTCCTGATCTAAACGCAGAGCAGCAAAGTGAAGAATCTCAGCCGCGAGTAATCCTATCGTTCCGCTGAAAAAATGCTTCACATTTTCAATCCAGGGCCATCGCATTATAATTTTCATAGTTGTTTTATCACTCTGAACTAGCACCCGCTGTCAT
>JAFGWI010000055.1 GCA_016937215.1 Spirochaetales bacterium
CCTGAGCGATTCCGGAAACCTGACCAATTTCGATTACAACGAAGGCGAAGAACGCGTCAAAAAAACAGACCTTTTATCCAACCGATCTACCTATTATTTCTTTGACAATTACGAAGAAACCTGGGAAAATGGAGTCAAAAAAGAAGCAGTAAGCTACTACTTTGCCAACAACCTTCGCCTGGCCCAACGTACCGTTGATGACACAGGAACAGAGCCGTAGGATCAGCTGCTCTACAACCATACCGACCACCTGGGTTCAGCCGTTGTCATGACGGATTCGCAGGGAAACCCGGTGTATGCCATAGTCTATGACCCCTATGGCAGAACCTATTACACCGCCGGGGTGGACGAAGCGGTTCACAAGTATACTGACCAGGAGAAGGATGATACGGGCTTGTATTATTACGGGGCAAGGTATTATGATCCGGAGATCGGGCGGTTTATTTCGCCGGACTCGGTGTTAGCGGGGTTGAATCGGTATGCTTACTGTTTTAATAATCCGATTAAGTATGTGGATCCTAGTGGACATGTACCATATACACCAGATGAAGTGATTGCTATACAGAATCTTGTAAATGATAGTATGACATTGAATAAATGTATTGTCATAGCAGCTCCATTAAACCCTGTGACAGGTGTAAGTATTATAGTGACAATCGCTAAGGATGTCGCTGTCTCAGTAGGTGCAAGAGCTCTTGATGATTATTTAACACAAGCTAAATGGAATGATGAATCTCGAGGCCCTAATTATAGACCTCCAGCAAATAGAAAACCACCTGGAAAATCAAGCGGAGGACCTGAGCAAATTCCTGACCCAAGCGATCCTGGTAATTTGGACCCAGGGGCAGATACAGTAGCAAAAATTGTTATATCGAGTGCTTTGATAGCTCAATGTCAAGATGAATATAAGAGTCAAAATATTAGCAACCCTTATGCGAGTAATGAAAAATTATCAAAGGCCACTGACAAAACACAAAGCCAGTTGAGTAATAACTCAAGAAATAATGAACAAAAAGAAAGTCATGAATCTTATAAAGTGAAAATTGTTAATGAATATGCTGGTCGAAATGGAATGCCTTCTAGTGTTGTGGATGCAATATTAAATAGTTGAATAATATTATATAGGAGAATGTGTATGCAAGAATATCACGCAAAAACCTGGCATTTGTTTTGGTATTTAGGCCATTATGAATATATGTTAAAAAATAATAAATTAATTGCTCATTGGATTGGTTTAAATGCAAATGCAAAAGAAGAAATAAAAATAGATGAAATTTCAATATTGAAAGATGATAAGTATGACGGTACGCGTGAGGCTGGGAGATTTGCATTAATTATATTTTTATTTGGATTGCTTCTCAGTTTCATATTCGAAAAATTGGGATTAAGTATTTATCCATATGTATTGGTTTCTACTACAACCTTTGCAGTTTTTAGCCTTATTTATCGATTTTATCAGTACCAATATATTGATTTGTATGATAAGGATGAAAATTTTTTAATTGCAATTCGAATGAGTAGACGAAATAAGAAATTAGTTAAATTGATTGAAGTGTTACGAAATAGTATTAACACTGATACTATCTCTATCACTGGAAAATGAATTATTTTCATCACTACCCACAAGTTCCTCTCTCCGGCTTGCCTGTCCACTCGCCAAGGGCTGAGTGGTCAGGCTTGCTCTATCTGCAACAGAATTAGACGTTATCGTCTGTACGCCCAAGGGCTGGTCACTTCGCTTCACTTCGTTGCTCGCCCCTGCGGCCTGGGGGCTTACGACAGCCGATAACGCTTAATTCTGCCGACTTTGTAGGCATCTATCAGCTAACCGGCTGGGGTAATCACCCCGGCCGGATGTTAACCGCCTGATCATACACTTGCCACCAGAAAATCAGAAAGTCGATTTATAGAAGGCTAAGCGATGAGGTGTGCGGACGGTTCATTACCGATATTGGAAGAGATTTTAGGTATTTTTTCGAATGCAAAATCTGTAGATAAATAATAAAAAAACCGGTATACTGTAACTGGAGGATGAATATATGGCTAATACGCATACTAATGATTATTTTATGCTTCTAAAAAACTTGGATACTCATGCAAAACTAGTTCTTATAAGCAAACTTTCTGAATCTATGATGAATAACTCCAATGAAAAGGTTTTCTACGATTGCTATGGCAAATTGGACACCAAAGAATCTGCCGATGATTTAATTCAAAATATTCAAAATTCCCGACAATTCTACCGCGATAATATTACATTATGAATTATTTGCTAGATACAAATATTTGTATTTATTACCTTAAAGGTTTATATGATCTTGATAAAAAAATACAACAAATTGGTCTGTCTCAATGTGCTATTTCTGAAATTACAGTAGCAGAATTAAAATTTGGGATAGAAAACAGTCAAAATAAACATTCCAATAGTATTTTAATTGGTAATTTCATAGATTCCATTTCAATAATACCCATTATTACCTCTTTTAATGTTTATGCAAAAGAAAAAGTCCGATTACGAAAAATGGGTAATATTATTGATGAATTTGATTTATTAATCGGATCTTCTGCAATTGCGAATAATATGATTTTAGTCACAGCTAATACAAAACACTTTGACCGACTTGAAAATATCAAAATAGAAAATTGGATAAAATAGCTTGAAGCTTTTAAAACTACGAAGAAACCTGGGAAAATGGAGTTAAAAAAGAAGAGGTAAGTTACTACTTTGCCAACAACCTCCGCCTGGCCCAACGCACAGTCGATTATACCGGTACCGAACCGCAGGACAAGCTGCTTTATAACCATACCGACCACCTGGGTTCAGCCGTTGTTATGACAGACACACAGGGAAACGCGGTGTATGCCATAGCCTATGACCCCTATGGCAAAACCTATTACACCGCCGGGGTGGACGAAGCGGTTCACAAGTATACCGACCAGGAGAAGGATGCTACGGGCTTGTATTATTACAGGGCAAGGTATTATGATCCGGAGATCGGGAGGTTTATATCGCCGGACTCGGTGTTAGCGGGGTTGAATCGGTATGCCTACTGTTTTAATAATCCGATTAAGTACAATGATCCTACAGGACATACTCCAAAGATTAATAGTGCTGCAGATGCTCAAGCGTATTATTCAAATCCTGATGGATATGATAAGCCTACAACTACTGATCAAAGTTCAGGGGCTATTGAGAGAAATTCATCAAAAAAATAAATCGTCAGAAAAAAAAGCTGATTCAAGTATTAATCGTGTTGATGATGCTGATTCTGAAGATACACAAATTGATCCACCAGGGTGGGATCCAACCAAATCGCCAGGAGAAGGTTGGGAATGGCGAGGCAGACCAAACAGTCAACCAGGAGATCAGTTTGGAAGTTGGCATAACCCTGATACTGGTGAAAGTTTACACCCTGATTTAGATCATCCTGAAGGAATAAAGCCTCATTGGGATTATACTCCAGGAAAAGGTAAGCCTAAAGTTAGGATTGATCCTGATTCTGGTAGACCCTTATCGCCAGAACCTAAAAATGATACTTTAGGTAATATGGCAAAAGCTGGAGTTGCAACTGGTGGGGCAATTGTTGCAGTAATTGTAGCAAAAAAAGTTGCTGGTGTAATTTTAGCAATAATACCTGAACCTATTACATCCGGAGTAGGTCTTGGGTTAATATTTACACCATAGTGGAGGAATTAAAATGATGAGTGAGAAACTAAAAAATATCACCAAAGAAGATTGGAGAAAGCTAGGCTTTTATTACGAAAGAGATGATAAAGAAAAAAAATGGGTGTTTGTTGGTTCAAAATATGGTTTGGAAGATTTTTGTATTATTTTAAATGAGTATTCTGAAAATAAAAATAATGAGATTATTGGTGAACATATACATCTTGGTCCATATGAATATCTAAAAATAATGACAAGCGATCACTTTAAAGTAACTGAAGATTGGATTTGTGGATCACTCCAAGATTTAAAGAAATTGAGCTCGCTTATAAAAGAAGAAATAAAGATTACTAAAATAGACACAATTAAAATAATCGAGAATGATTTTTTTCAAGAGAGTGATTTTTTATTAGAGTTAAGAGTTATGCAATATGGATATGATCCTGCAACTGCTGATATTCAATTATGGGAATAGAATATTGAATGTATAGATACAATTGGCTCTAAAGTCACCTTTCACTCAACCCACAAGTTCCCCTCTCCGGCTTGCCTGACCACTTGCCCCAAGGGCTAAGTGGTCAGGCTTGCTCTATCGGCAACAGAATTAGACGTTATGCTAAGCACGCCACAGGGCTGGTCACTTTGCTTCGCTCCGTTGCTCGCCCCTGCGGCCTGGTGGCTTACGGCTTCCCATAATACTGAATTCTGCCGACTTTGTGGGCATCTATCAGCTAACCGGTTTGGGTAAACACCCCAGCCGGATGGTTGCCGCCTGATCATGCACCCGCCACCAGGTGAACAGAAAATCGATTTACGGGCAAAGCGAACAGCTTGGCAGGGATGCTGAGGAGCGGGCCTGGGAGCGGCGCTTGTGTTGGGAGTGTATATCTATTGAGTTTGATCTTTAAGTTTACGATCATTAAAATGGCTGATTTACCATCAGAGATACCTGTTATTTTGGATAGGCAAAGCAACCTGTATGAGTTATATTATAATTATGGAGGCTAAAGTATGCTAAAAACCATAAAAGGAATATTTCAAGACGGTATTATTACGCCCTTGGAAAGAATTAATATTAAACGAGCTGATGTGATTATCACTTTTTTGGATTCAGATGTGGAGGAGGTAAAGAATAATTTCTTATCTGCTGCCGGAACATGGGATGATCTGGATACAGAAAAATTAAAAAATGAGTTATACAAAAGCCGGGAATCCGATTTAAGGGGCAATGTGCAATTATGATTCACTATCTGATTGATACTGATTGGGTAATCGATTTTTTAAAGGGCAAAAAAGAAACCTTTGATAAATTGTCTGAACTTTATGAAAGTGGCTTGGCAATAAGCGTTATTAGCCTTTCAGAGCTTTATGAAGGTGTGTATGGTTCGACTAATAAAGAAAAACATTTAACAAGTCTTGAAGCCTTTCTAAATGGAATTACGATATTGGATGTGAATGATAAAATAGCTGAACTTTTCGGTCAAGAGCGAGCGAGATTGCTCAAATCCGGAAAATTGATAGATAATTTTGATTTAATGATAGCATCTACTTGCTTGTATTATGATTTAACCTTACTTACCAATAATTTAAAGCATTTTGGGAGGATTGAAGGGCTGAAAATCGGACATTTCTAAATATAAAAGTAGATATTCCTGTTTTTTGATTTTCTATTTTGCTAATAAAACATTTATATAATCCACTACTTTTCTTTGATTTACCGTCGAAGCGAACAGCTTGGCAGGGATGTCGAGGAGCGGGTCTGGAGTCGGCTGTGGTGTTGGCAATTCCATCGCTTTATTTATCAAGCAAATCATTCTTTAATATTCATTTTCCATGGATAATATTTAAAATATTAATCGATTCATTTTCAACTTTAAAAATTAAGCGATATGAATAAACAAAAACTTCTCTTATCTTTTCGTTATTGGTTTCGGGAACGATTCTTCCTATATTCGGTAGTTCAACGAGTTTGTCGGTTTCACCAATGATTTTGAGTATGACTTCCTTGGCATAGTATGTTGAATCAGTGGCTATAAAATCATAGATTTGCCGTAAGGAATTTTTTGCGCGATCAGACCAAATTACCAAGAAGCGACTTCTTTCCTTAGGTCTTCAGAGCTGATTGATTTGCCATCTAGAATGGCTTCTTTGCCGGAATAAATTTTTTCAATGACATATAAACGATACATGATTTCTTCAAAATTGGTGTTATCAGGTAATTTGGAAATAGCATCGATTGCTTCTTGTTTGATAGACATAGTAATTCTCCTATAGGATATTATACATTATTATTTCAGAAAAAAAAGAGATGGAATTCTCTGTTTCACTTCTTTAGCTTTATTTTTCTGTTATAGCTGATGCTTCTGCATCGTTGAGAAAAGAATCAAGCAAGCGTAAAATTTGTTTTTGTTTATTTGGTGCTAACGCATCTAATCGCTTAATTCGTTTTATGTATTTCAGGTTAATTGTCCCTACCAAATTCTGATCATAATTCTTCCCAAATTAAACATGTACAAATTCCCATAACTATCATAGGATTTCCAAATTATCACAGCACAAAAAACTATGACAACAATCTGGTAAAATTGAAATAACATCAAAAAACCCGAACAGTAATGACTACCCGGGTTTTTGTATATAAGAGTGCCTTGCTTTAACTATGATTCTTCAGGATACCCAAAGACATCATTGATCCTGGTTAAAATAATATTAAATTCGTATTTGTTTAGCTTAAACAGGAATCACTATTTTTAGCGTTAAGGATTGTAATAATAGCAAGTTATTTTTTCAAAAATGAC
>JAFGWI010000056.1 GCA_016937215.1 Spirochaetales bacterium
AACCCAGAGGCGCGCTTTTTTCGCGCCGCGCTGGTCATAAATGCTACGCATTTATTGCTCGCGAATGCAACCAAAGGATTTCGAAGCAAAACGGAGTTATGGAATGCCTGGCCTGCTGTAATGAAATGAAAGCAGGAAACGCCAAACGTAACAACCAGCTAAACAAATACAAAAAATCGAAAAATCGCTGAAAGCTGAAATCAGCGGCATAAAAGGGAATGGCTTTCTTCCAGCTGCTTGCGTATCTCGATATGCTGGGGGCAGCGCTCTTCGCATTGGCCGCATTTGGTGCAGGCATCGGCCTTGACCTTGGGCAGCCAGGGGTTTACCCCGTACTGGGCGTAAGTATCCATGGCATGTTCTTTTATACCGTAAACCTTGTAATAATTGGTGAGCTCAAAAATAGCGGGAATCTCTATACCCTCAGGGCAGGGCAGGCAGTATTTGCAGCCTGTGCAGTAAAGGTCAGCCATTTTTTTCAGTTTTACCATGAGGCCATTGATTTTTTCAATTTCTTCGGCGCTTAGTGGAGCGGCATTCCCGGCATAGGAAATGTTTTCATCCACCATGGCCTTGGTTCCCATGCCCGAAAGGGCGCAGTCAACATGGGGATTGGCCAGAACAAAGCGCAAGGCCATTTCCACATTATTCCCCACCGGCAGATTCAGTTCCCTCTGGAGCTTTTCGGGAAAACCGGCAATGCGTCCGCCTCCTACGGGCCCCATAATCATGACACCCAGGCCTTTGTTGTGAGCGTAAGCCATGGCTTGTTCATTGGCGCGGTCCAGGAGGTTGTATTGGCAGAGAAGGGATGTAAAAAGCCCGGTGTCGGCAAGCTTTTTGATATCATCGGGCGCGCTGTGAAAGGAAAAGCTCATGTATTTGAAAAGCCCTTCAGCCTGGGCATCCTGCGCGTCCTTGATCCAGCCGGTTTTGGCATCAAGATCCAGCCAGTTCTGATACCCTATGCCGTGAAAATGGTAAAAATCCAGATTGTCTTCCTGTAGCCTTTGGAGCTGCTCCTCAAGGACGCGGCGGTAATCGCCCCTTTTTTTGAGCAAATGCCCTGGTGATTTTGAGGAAAGATAAACCCGGTCGCGCCAACCCTTGATGGCCTTTCCCACAGCCACTTCGCTCATGCCGCCATTATAAAAATAGGCTGTGTCCACATAATTGATGCCCCTTTGAAAGCCGTATTGCAAAAGCTCAACAGCCTTGTCCATATGGATCACCGATTTATCCCCTTCTTGTTTTTCAGGAAGCCTCATGGCCCCGAAACCCAGTGGAGTAATTTCAATTCCGCTTTTTCCAAGTGGTCGTTTTTTCATGGCAAATCCTTTTTTCCCGAGAATAATATCCGCCCGAGGGCTTACACAAAGAGTAGGCTAAAATGCTTAAAATGTAAAGACTTCGGGTTTTTCCTGGCCTATTTTCAAAAAGAGGATTTTCAGGGCCTTGCCTGCCGCCCAGGGGCAGGGCAGGCCGGGCTCTTTGCTTCAACTCCTCGCAAGCCCCTTTTGGCCGGCCCCTTTCCCTTTTCCTTCCAGTCAAAGGCCGGGGCCGGCGGGCTGCTGTGGGGTTTCCGCTTCGATCCCTAAGGCTCAGAAGCTTGCTGAGTTCATGTGGCGACTTAAGGGAGTTTTTATGAAACTCTCCTTTTGTATCCACGCGGAAAGGCTTTTTACAAACAATAACTTTCCGGCGGCCCCAGATAGCATTGGTTTTCCGGCCCCTTCCATAGTACTATTTTTTGCAGAACCAGGCCCTGATCAATCATCCAGTAGCGAATGTGATGAATGCCGGTTTTTTTGACCTGGTGACAGGTTGTAAGGGTGTGTATGTTGTTGCCAACAGCTTTATGCCAGCCATGACTGTGGGTAATCGCGTCTTCCGGATTTTCATGAAATGAGGGGTCATGGATATCCACAAGCTGGGGCTTCTCATCCTCCATGGATATTCCATAGTATAAACCTTGATCAAAAGTAAAAGGATTGGTGGGGCAGAAATAGCATGTCAGATGGACGGTTCCTTTTGTTCTGAAATAAGCTTTAAACTCAATAAAGGGTGATGAGTCGGAAAGGGGAAGGGACAATTCCCGGTAGGGCAGAGTGGTGACACCCGAGTGGGTGCGGCTGAGACCCGGTATGACCGTCCACTTGGCACCCGGAGGGTCAATGCCGCGGCTGTAATGAGCCGCTTCTATTGAAACACAATTGTTTTCTTCCATAAAAACATCCTTGTAAACCGGATTGGAGAGATCCTGGTTTACGACCGGCAGAATGATAATCACCTGGCTTCCTGCCCCGCTGACCCTGATTCGCCCTTCATATTCTCCCAGAGGGAGCAGGCTCCAGTTTACCCTGAAATAAATGCGTTTTTCATCGGTGATTTTGCCTTTTTTCAAATCTGCCATCAGCCAATCGGGGCCGTCGATGGAAAAATTAAAGGGGTTTTTGCCCCGGTTGAATATTTCAATATAACGCCCTTTGTTAGGCTTGTGATTAATCAGCTCCGGCAGCCGGGCGCTTTCCTGGCAAAGGGGCCACCATTTGTCCGATCCTTCAATCGCTACCCCCATTTCTGCTTTTTCTTCCAGCTCAAGGCTTGTTAAATCAGGTAGAACATCCTTTTCCGGCTGTTGCCAATAGCTATAACTGATATGGGTCTGGTCCATCATGTGGTTCCATTTTCCCTCAGCCAGCTGGTGATTATAAAAATCGCATAATTCCTTGTCAATCTGAAAGAGCTCTTTAACCCGAGCGGCCAATTTATTGGTGGCTGAGCGGCCTTGTTTTGCGTACAAATGGTTTCGGCCGGTGAGGACATGGAGCTCTGTCAGGTTCAGAGAAGCCAGAATAGGGAATTCAACCAGCTGGTAAAAGGCTGGGAGAAGTTTTTGGGGTAATTGTGTTTTGATATCAAGGGCCTTTTTTTTCAATGCATTAAAATCCTCGATAATTTTTTCTGCTTCATGATAATGGATATGGCTGTAGGTTTCGGGACCTAATAACTCGGGTTTACGCCTTCCATTGTAATGTAAATACAGATCGATTAATTCAGCTATATCCTGGCTGAATTCATCTCCAAATTGTTCGCTTGTCCATTTTTCAGTATATAGGCCAAGTTCATCATGGTTCCAGTGTTCCGGGTTCCACGAAAGGTCCATGAAAAAGCTTAAGGGAAATTCCAGTGGCTTTATGTCCCCGGTGTTTACAATCCAGAGTTTGTTTATTCCCCCCTGAAAGGCGATATGAAGTTGTTCCCAGATGCGGGGAAGGGGGCTCGAGGCCATCCATTTGTAGTTTCGGGGGCCTCCCACATAATCAAGATGATAGTATAGGCCGTATCCGCCAGGGCGGCCTCTGTCTTTTTTTAATGGCAGTTTACGGATATTTCCCCAGTTATCGTCGCAAAGCATGATCAGTATATCTTCTGGTATTGAAATTCCCTTTTCGTAATAATCCTGTACTTCCTTGTACACAGCCCACATTTGGGGAATTTCATGGGGCTTTTTACCGCTTTCCTCTTCAAGGATTTTTCGCTGGGTGCAAAGAATATCCTGAAGCAATTCTTCACGGCTTTCTTCTGTGAGAGCTTCGTCACCGTCGCCGCGCATTCCCACTGTCATGATGGCTTCGCGATTTCCCTGGCGCCTCACGCCTTCACGCCAGAATGATTCAAGCGCTTCCCGGTTTTGTTCAAGGTCCCAGGAACCATTGCCGTAGCGCTGCCATTCCTTCCAGGCCCGCATCAAAGGCTCGTGATGTGAAGTGCCCATGATCACGCCCAGTTTATCGGCCAGACCGGTGTTTTCCGGGTCATCATCATGAAAGCAGTCGTCCCACATGGCAGGCCAGAGATAATTGCCCCGCAGGCGGAGCAGAAGATCAAAGACATGGGTGTAAAAATGGTGATTAAAACCGCCGAATTTTTCATGGGCCAGTGTACCTAAACAGGGATATTCATCGTTTATGAAAAAGCCCCGGTATTTTACTGCCGGTTCACCGGAAAAATAGGTGCCAGGCATTACATAAAGTTCTTTGTGCTGCTTTACAGGAACATCGGCCCACCAATGCCAGGGAGAAACGCCCATGCGCCGGCAAAGGTCGTAAATTCCGTAGATAGTTCCCCTTTTGTTGCTGCCGATTATGGCGAGAGAGTTTGCGTGATGGCTACCGATTTTCGAAAGAGTTTGAATCTGGTAAGCATCCCATTTTCCTCGGAGTTCGCTTAGGTTTAACAGCTTTTTTTCAACCAGCTGGTCAATCAAAGTGGATTGCCCGAATGTTCCGATAATGATTCCATGGGAGTCATCAAGGTCTGCCAGGCTTTTGATCTTGCTGTGTAAACCAGATACCCGGAAAAGATCATGTTTAAGATTCTCCATTGTATGGATCACTCCGGGGTGTTCATTATCTCCGGCTATCAGCTGGGGTAATTTTTCTTTTTGGATTAACTCAAAGGCCCCTTGTACTGGAATGGCAGACAAGTACTGTGTTTTGGGGGTTAATATCTGCATACTCATGCTCCTGGCTTTTCATTTTTTAATTGCGTAAATCCGGCTAGTTATCATTTGGCGATGATGAATTATATAAAATTTCATAAAAGCAAAATGAGTATCAATATAGAAAACAATAGGCAGAATCATGATCTTGGTCAAGTATGAGCATTCTCTTGATTTTAAGGGTTTTTTACTTAGTCTGAAAAAAAAGGTATTGAAGAATACGGAATTTATTATTCAATTTTTTTCTTTCTAAAGCGTGACTGGATGTTTGATATGGTTTCCTTCAAGGAGACAAAAATTGTATCAACACCCTCTTTTAGATCCTGCCAGGAATTATCTCCAGCTTCCTTTACAGCCTTAATTTTAACTATAGCTGCATCTTTTTTTTCATGAAGATCCTTTATTCTTGCCTGAATCTTTTTTTTAGCATTTTCCTTCATTGATTCCGCTTTGGCCTCAATTTTGTTTATTGCAGAATTAAGCTTGTCCATTTTAATGGTTAGATCCTTTACATATTCATCGCGATTCATAAATACTCCTCCAGTCAATTTGTGATACTGCATTATGCAGAATGTTTATTTATCCATTTTGCGTGTTTTTTTGTCTTTTGTTTTTATAGTTCTCTGTAATTTAAAAAAATTTACGGAGCCCCAAATAAATCCAAATAGAATCAAAACAAGTATTCCCACCCATACTTGGATTCCCAGCAAATAAATAGCTAAATTTGATATCCCAAACAACACGCCTGTAAGCGCAACATAAGATATCCACCAAACCCATATGGGTTTGTCCGAAAGAAATCCTGAGACTTTTTTTACAAGTTCATTACCTGTATCATTTACCTGTTCCATCATATACTCCTTTTAAAAATAGATTCATTTTTCAATTTATCTCGATTTTCCTAATTTCTTGTAATAATACTTCAGGTTTGCTGGACTTTTGTAAATATATCCTTATCCCCGAATCATTGTTCTTGTATTCATATGATCCGGAATTATGATAATTGGAAACCAGCATGATCGGTATATCTTTTGTATCTGGATCATTGTTTAATATTCTTGACACATCGATTCCCGTCATTCCATTTATTTTATAGTCCAATATTATTAAATCGGGTTTGTTTTTTTTAATGAATGGAAGAACTTTATGGGTACTATTTTTTTTTATCACCGTAAAATCATTTCGAACTAAAAATTCTTCCAATTCGTTCATATAATTACCATCATCATCAACCAGTAATATTGTAGTAATCGTCATTCTGTTTTTCCGGTTCGAATCACCTCGTATTTATGTTTTTTATAACTAATGATATAATTGTTGTTAAATAATGCATGAAAAGCTCTAATTTTTAGATTATTATTTTTTTGTTCATTCATAGTCATAATATAAAGTAATGAACGAATATTTACACTCTCCGGTTTCGCTTTATTACTTTCCAATTTCCTTTTGTTATATTAGTATTTTTATGTTTTGTGGAACATCAACATCAAAAAAATGTTTTTATAGGTATCCATATAAATCAAGCAAAAGGAAAGATGTGAACAGAGAGAAGACCTTTAATTTACGCAGGACATTCTATCATGATTTTTGTTCCATTTTCGGACCGAATTTTCATAGTACCCTTTAGCTGGGCCACCAATGAAACAACCAAACGAAATCCCATACTTTTGATTTTTTTTATATCAAAATTCTTGGCTAATCCGGAACCATTATCTTTAATAGTCAAAAATATTTTGGAACCGTTTTTGTGTAATGTTAAATCAATGATTCCTTCTTACATCTTATTAAAAGCATATTTTATTGCATTTGATATGAGTTTAACGAGAATCATTCCCATAACCGAGGCATTATCCGGTGAAATTAAAATTTTTTCTACCGATTTTGTTACAGTAATGTTTTGTGAAACACTAATCATCGATTCAATGATTTGATCGCAATATAGTTTTAAATCTACCTCATAAATAGATTGTGTTTCATAAAGCAGAGTGTACAAGTCGGAAATTGATCTTACCCTGTAAGTTAATTCTTCCAGAATTTTTTTTGCTGCCTTTGATTTAATTGTATTGGATTTGAGAAATATTAAACTGGTAATCAGATTAAAACTGTTCTTAATCCGGTGTTGTAATTCTCTTAACATTTCATTTTTCTGATCAATATTCTGAATTAAGCTGTTTTCATATTCTTTCCGTTCTGAACTGTCTCGAATATTGCATTGAATTACTTTTTCGCCTTCCACCATATATATATTCAGGAATGACTGAACCCTCCCCAAGTTCCCCTTTTTTCTCCCCGACTTCCTCTTTTTAAGGAATTTTCTTTGTTAGTCAAATTCCTTATCATTTTTTATAATGCCAATATCTTTTTTGCCCATTGTTTCATACATGGTGAGCAAAGAAATAAGCCATGCAAGAGTCGATTCTGCACCCTGATTTTCATTTACTTCATGAGGTTGAAGCCCGTCACTACACCCGCCGGTTTCAAATGAATATACCGGTATGTTTAAATCGTTTCTTCCTAAAAACCATCCCAGGCATCGTTCTGCTTGTAAAAGCCAGTTATTATTACCCGTTGCTTTATATGCTTCAGCACAAGCCTCAATAAGCGCCATGGCTTCGACAGGTTGTTGATCGAATTTGGAACTCTCACCGTTTCTTATATACCAATTCTCATTTCCAATAATAGTCAGATGATCTTGCTCGGCTGTTTGAATTTTTAAAAGCCATTCCAAAGCCCTAAGACCAGTCTCAAACATCTTGAGATTAGGAATCCATTGACTAGCCAGTATAAGCGCGTGAGGTAATTTCGCGTTAACATAAGTAACACTATTTTCACACCATGGCCAATCCTCTGTTGCATTACCTAAAAATCTTTCGTGGATACGTTCGGCAAGCACGGATCTGAGATGTTTCGCGGTAGCGTCTCCTGAGAATACTTCCAGATAATGATGTAAGCCTATAATTATAATAGCCCAGCATCTAGGTGAATTAAAATTCTCGACAACAGCCAGGCTATCAAGAAAAAGTCTCATGGCCATATTTCTGATTGGTATGTTAGGAGCATATTTTATAGCGGCACCGAGACCCCAGATGGCTCTGGCATGTGAGTCTTCGCTTCCCATTATTTCAAGCCATTGGCGATTTATGGACATGAAATTACGATAGCGTTGGTTTTCAGTATTGTAAGCATAATATAAAAAAGCCAGATATTTTTGAATAAGGGGTAAAATACTTTTATCTTTAAACAGAGAATAGTACATACAAGTCACGACTAAAGCCCTGGCATTGTCATCAGTGCAATAACCATGGTACCAATCGGGAATGGTGAATTTTGCATGTTGCAGGATGCCGGTATCATCAGTTAATATTCGCAGATGATCAAGCTTGATTTCAGGCAGTTCGATCAGTATATTTTTTATCTTTTTATCATTAAAATGCGGTTTAGGTGAATTTTTTTTATTTTCTATAATATCCGACGTTAGATTCAAATAACTTCTTGCCACTTCTTTCCAAGTCATGGACCGGCAGTAATGATAACCGTAAAATCTGAGTTTTTCCAATTTTTCTTCGTTATCCAATAAATCGGTTATGACTTCCGAAAGCCGGCTTGAATCCATAAAAGGTACCAAGCATCCCCGTCCTTCATCAAGGAGCTCTTCTGCGTAAATATAAGGGGTCGAAACCACAGCGGATCCGCAGCCTAAAGCATAAGCCAAAGTCCCTGATGTAATCTGGTCCTTATTGATATAGGGAGTGACATATATGCTTGAGGTTTGCAAAAATTGTACAAGAGTTTCAAGGCTGACAAAACGATTATGAAAAATAACATAATCCTCCATTTTATTTTTACGAACTTCTTGATGAAGACTCAGTCGATAGGCGTCGCCGTCAATCTCCTTTACATCAGGATGTTTTTCGATAATTTTTGGCATGGCCCGTATCATGTATTCGATCCCTTTACCGGGATTTAATAATCCAAAAGACAGGATAACTCGATGGCCGACAACATCAAAAAGATTATGATATATCCCAGGGCGTTTTAAGGGAAAATCAGGAATTCCATGTGGAATAAATTTAATCTTATCGATTGGTATTTTATAGATATCTTTTAGCATTTCTTCTGCTTTATGACTCATGACAACCAATTTATCGGAATACTTGGAAATTTCCGAGATGATGAATTTCTGTTTTTGATTGGGTCGAGATAACACCGTATGCAAAGTCGATATAAGGGGCATTCGTAAATTCTTCATCAAATCAAGGATAAATGAACCATGATCACCTCCAAAGATTCCATATTCATGTTGAAGAATTACAACATCAAATTGATTTGCATTTATAAAGTCCGCGGCCCTATAATAATCCGACTGGACCTTGTCACGTATCTGTAATTTTACTCTATCAGGATAATCATATCCTGTAGGAATATCATCCATGACTATAGCCACGGGATTTTTTTTATCCTTGATCTCAATAGACAGGGCATTGCATAAATCGGTTGAGAAAGTCGCGATACCGCATTGTCTGGGTAAATAATTTCCAAGAATAGCAATGGAATCCAAACGATGAAATTGATTTATTTCGTTCATGGTCTTGCCTTTCTTCGTATTACACCAATCCAAAACTATTGGCTGATATACTGTTCATTAATAATTGTTTCATTCATTATTTTTTCTGATTTAACAAAACAGAAAAAAGATTTTTAAGAGAAATTAATGCAAATCCCGATGTAGAGTCGGACATAGCATAAGGTATAACCAGTTCTTTATTGTGAATGAGAGCGCCGCAGGTATAGACTACATTGGGCACATAACCTTCCCGCTCCTGATCGTTTGGAGTTAATAGGGGCTGTTTTGTGGAAGCGATAATGAACGAAGGGTCCTTTAAGTCCAGAAGATCGACTCCTATACTGTATTCTCTCATGGGTCCGACTCCATGGGTAAGTAAAATCCAGCCCTTTTCCGTTTCTATGGGCGAACCGCAATTTCCGATTTGAACAAATTCCCACGTGGCCAATGGACGGCGCAACAATTTCGCTTCTTGCCAGAAATGGACATTATCAGATGTCATTATATACATGTTTTCTCCATCCTGGCGGGAAATCATCATATACTTTCCATTAACTTTTCTGGGAAAAAGGGCCATGCCTTTATTTTGAACAGCATCACCGTTCAATGTAATTATCTTAAATTTCAGAAAATCTTTTGTTTCAATAAGTTGAGGCAAGATAGTATATCCGTTATAGGCTGTAAAAGTAGCATAATAAGTAATGGTACCGTCGTTATCAATAAAGCGGACAAATCTCGCGTCTTCTATTCCATTTTTTTCATTTTCAGTCACGGGAAAAAGAACTCTTTCGGAAACATTCACATTTTTTTGGAATTCCACTTCATAATTTGATTTGGCCAGCCAGAGGATATTTTTAATAGTACGTTCAACAACTAAATGGCTAAAATACACTTCACCGGAAGTAAATTTAATTACCTTCTTAAGCTGTTGAAGAGTGAATTCGTTTCCAAGTCGTGAGAAAATTCCAGCTGATAACTCATTGTTACAACCCATTTCTTTAAGTTTCAAACGGAAAGTATGTTTATCGTATAAAGGGTTTTCAATAACATCAGGCGGTTCCACATAACGACTTATTGGATCAAGAAGGATGTTGTTCTCATCATCCAGTATTCCACTTCTGAACTCCACGGAAGAAACATGCCCTTCGCCTGTGGCGCGAAAACTTAAAATGATCCTGACGTGCCCTTTGAGTAAACCTTTTTGATCAGGATGAATCACAATAGAAGGATTAAAAAATGCGGCAGCCTCGATTGAATATTCGTGGCTGAAATACGAACCAATAAGATATTTTCTGTTATTGGATATTTTTGATTTTATGGTAGCTAAATCTGACACTTTATTATAATGCTTTATAAACATCTTTTCGAGATTTTTATGACGGCCTGAAAAGTCCTTCAGGATTTCCTTGATTAATTCGTTAACTCTTTTTTCAGATAATTCCAGAATTCTTTGGACAATATGATTTGCTCGTTTTTTATTTTGACTATGGTACTTTATTATCACCCGGGTGTAGTCCTGGTTCATTTTTTCCGGGCGCCTTCTGATATTTAAGATATTTTCATTCAAAGATTTTTGCATCTCCTTCGTGTCTCCCGTTTCGATTTAATATGGTTTTATAAGCATTAATATAATTTTTAACCATATCTTCCATTGAAAATTTTTCAATTATTATTTTTCGGCAATTAATTCTGTTGATCTTGTTTATATTTTCAACAGCAATTACCGCTTCCTTAATATTGTTGACCAAGTAACCATTTTTTTGATTTTCAATTATTTCACTCATACTGCCAAGGTTATTGGCAATTACAGGTGTCCCGCAGGCCATAGATTCAATTACCGAAAGTCCGAAAGGTTCATTAAAATTAATAGGATGTAAAAGAGCCAGGGCATTTCCTAAAAGAGAGTCCCGTTGAAGAGGATTTACATTTCCCAGATATTCGATGTTTTCTCCATCGAGCCAGGGTTGAATTTCCTTTTTGTAATATTCAAGGTCCTGAATAATCCCGGCCAATTTCAGGTTCATTCCCGATTGCTTCGCAATCATTATGGCCTCTTTGGCTCCTTTATCAGGATGGATTCTGCCAAAAAAAAGCAGGTATTTTCCAGGCTCGGCTATAAAACTGAATTGAGATAAATTGATGCCATGATAAATGGTTTTTAAATAATTCAAATTGGGATGTCTGTTGGCATTACTGATGGCAATATAATAAACATTTGAGTTATATTTCTCATATACCGGCAGGATTTTTGCTGATGAAAAACCATGGATTGTACAAATAATTGGAGTTGAAATTAATCTGGAATAGCTTAATGGTAAAAAATCAAAATGATTATGTATAATATCAAAGTCAGCAGAAAGCTCCATAACTTCCGCGATGTGCATGCATTCCCATACTTTAGGATCTATATTTTTATCTTCCTCATAACCTTTATAACATACAGAATGGAGATTGGCTGTTGTGCACGAGTTTCCCGTTGCAAACAGAGTTACCTTTATTCCTTCAGCTACAAGTCCTTCGGCCAAAAGAGAAACAACTTGCTCCCAGGGACCATAATGTTTCGGAGGAGTGCTCCACGCGATGGGGGATATCAACGCAATATGCAAATTTGACCGCCTTTTAATTCCTTTTTATCGGGATTCTTATTAAACTAAAAAGTTGGTTTTGCCAGTGTCATGACTATAAATGAAATTTAATGGCAACGACTCTTCATCTTTATAAATTAAAAGACTCAGTGAACTGTCTATATGTACAATCAATAATAAAGCAAGATGTCCGTTCTATGAAATATAACTTTCCCGAGACTATTTTGATATAAGAATTTACTATTCTTATATCAAAATAAAAACCAGTGAATTAGGGAAAAATTACATGGTCGAAACCCTGTATTATTTAAAGATTCCGATCAATCGAATCGTATTATGTTAAAATGTTTTTTAAAATCAGGATTTTTTATTTAATTGTTCCGGGTATTTAAAAACTTATAAAATTCCCCTTGGGTGCTCAGTATCAGCCAGTCTTTATCAGATATGGTATTTTCATAGGTTTCAAGGGTTTTAATGAATTCATAGAATTCTACCGATTTAGTACTTTTATTATAAGCCTGAGTATATATCGAAGCGGCTTCAGCATCAGCTTTACCTTTAATTTCTTCAGAGGTTTTATATGCTATTGATCTAATCTCCCGTAAGTCCCTTTCTTTTTCTCCGATTATTTTTAAGGCTTCACCATTTCCTTCAGAAAGAAATTTTTCTGCAATTCGTTTTCTTTCGGATATCATACGTTCAAATATTTTTTCCTGAACTTCGTCAACATAATTAATCCGTTTTATCCGTAGATCGAGGAGTTCAATGCCTAGTTCAAGAGTCCTTGGAGAAGCCTTTCTTAGAATGTTCCGAGTAATCTGTTCTCTACCGATTAATATTTCATCCAGTTCCAGTTCTTCAGTACCTTCCAATTCTTCACTTGGTATACTAACTCGATTCCTGGTCCTGACAAGTTCAACAATATCATGACTGGCTACTTCATTTCTTGTTTCACCATCAAGAATATCGTCAAGTCGTGATTGGGCTCCTTGTTCATTCCTGACTCTTTGAAAAAACAATAAGGCATTATTAATCTGCCATCGGGCATAAATGTCAACTTTTATGAACCGTTTATCTTTTGTTGGTATCTGATTTGGATCACCGTCCCATTCCAGAAATCGTTTATCAAAGACATTGTTTATTTGAATAAAGGGAATTTTAAAATATAGGCCTGGTTCTGTTATGGCCTCTCTAACAGGTTTGCCGAATTGAGTAATAACAACCTGTTCTGTTTCATTTACTATGTAAGCTGTTTGACCGACCATGATAAATAAAACAATAAGGATTATTACAGGTGAAAAATATTTTTTATTCATTTATTAACTCCTTGTTTAAATTGTTCACTTGAAAGAGAGGTAAAATGCCCGAAGCATTTTTATCAGTAATTATTTTCCGCCCAACGTTATTTAACACCTTATCCATTATTTCCAAATATAATCGGGTTTTAGTTACTTTTTCAGCTTTTATGTATTCATTGAAAAGCGCTGTAAACCGGACAGCCTCTCCTTTCGCGTTATTAATTCTTTCAAGCGCGTAGCCTGTAGCTTCTTCAATCGTTTGTTCAGCTTCGCCTTTGGCTTTAGGGATAACACGATTATATTCTGACTTGGCCTGATTGATCATCTTTTCTTTTTCCTGTTGAGCTTCATTCACTTCATTAAAAGAAGGTTTAACGCTTTCAGGGGGATTCACATCTTGCAACACTATCTGTTCAACCTTTATTCCTGTAATATATTCATCACATAATTGTTGAACTTTGATCTGGACTGTATTGGCAATTTCCTGTCTCCCGATTGTTAAAACTTCATTTACTGCTCTATCTCCTACGATTTCACGCATAACAGCTTCGTTTATATCTCTAAAAGTACTTTCAGCATTTCGAACCTGAAACAGATATTTATAAGGATCGGAAATACGATATTGGACAATCCATTCCACCTCAGCGGCATTCAGGTCACCGGTGAGCATAAGTGATTCGTTTAAATAATCCTTATTTGAATAACTTGTATTAATACCAGCCTGGATGGTTCTGAAGCCGAATTCCATTTTCAATTGACGTTCCACGGGAACTTTATATGAATCTTCTATCCCAAAAGGAAGTTTAAAATTTAATCCCGGATTAACAGTTCTTTCAAATTTCCCAAAACGAAGGACTACACCTACTTCTTCAGGTTCAATAGTAAACCAGCTTGAAAATAAAACAATCAAAACAAGTATTCCGGCAATAACAAGTAAAATATTCTTGGCTGTAAATTTTTTTTTGAAATCACTAAATGTAGATGATTCATTATTATTCATTCGAACTCTCCTGGTTTTTGTAATAAACTTCTTTTTGAGCTTGAAGGTTTCATTACATATATTTAATTATTTAAAAATACCTGTTTAGGATTCTTTTTTCACTCTCCGATTTCGCTATATTACTTTGCCTTTTCCTTTTTTTACCCGCATTCCGCAGTGAATATCAATAATTTTTAATATTATTTTGAGTTAAGTAATTGTAATTTGCAAAATCACCTTTTCATTATTTTTACGTTCCCTTGGCGGGGGATGGGCTGTTACCCAAATAAGCGTTGCTTTTTAGACTTGAATTCGGGTTCGGGTATGGAAAGTGAGTGACAAGAGATGTTATACTCAAATTTCATAATTCTTATACAACCTCTATTTTGCAAGAACTTTATTGAATCAAAAAGAATTTGATGATTTCAGCTGTTTGTTGTATAGTTACATTATTTTGTAACTATACAACAGGTATTGGTAAAGTGCTAACCGATGTCATTCTGAGGAGGAACGGCGAAGAATCTTACCTGTCTCAAGTAGCCTTGCTTTGGTTATTAGCGCAAACACTTTATTGGCTAAGCAACATGTTCATAATCAACTGAGATCCTTCACTCCGCTTCGCTTTGTTCAGGATGACAACAGTAATTCTAATATTATCAAATTGATAATTTTTTTATAAGCTCAATCAATTTAAATGGTTTAATTAGAATCGTATCAGCCAAATTTAATAATTTATTTTCTTCTATCTCCCTATGAGAATTTTTGATATCCTCGTAGTAAATTTGCATTCTTGAGGTAATGATTAGAATTCTTAAATTCACTTTGTTTTCGTTTAGATACTTCAATAGTTGGTACCCGTCAAACTTTGGAATTTTTAAATCCAAAATGATGGCATCAAAAATATTCTTTTCAATTTTTTTCTTTGCCATTAGTCAGTCATAGGCTAATTGTATCTGAAAGCCCGAAGCAGTTAAGGCTTCATTTAATTCCAGACACATTTCTTTGTCATCTTCGATAATTAATACATTTTTTATCATGGTTCCTCTAATCCAAATTATGACTGACCCTATAAAAATAGAGTTTATTTTTTACAAAATAAAATAATGTAGTTTGTTTAATTTTGAAAAGGCAATATAATTTTAATTACAGTTTCTTTGTTTAATTTGCTGTCAACAAGGAGCTTTCCGTTATGGAGATTTATGATTTCGTTACAGATAGAAAGTCCGAGTCCGGTACCTTTTGATTTTCTTGTAAAGAAAGGTTCAATAACTTTAGAAAAATCGGATTTTTTTATTCCACATCCATTATCAATAAAACTTAATTCCATCTCCTTTTCATTTGTTTTTAAATTTATGATTACGAGGCCTTTTTTTCGTTTAATAGCCTGAAATGAATTAAGTAATATGTTATTGAAAACTTTTTTGAATTGTATTGGATCAACTTCTATGACGCGTATAAAAGTATTGTCAAATTTTTTTTTGACTTTTATATTTTCATTTGAAAAAAAAAGAGTAACCATTTCAATCGTTTCATCCAGGAGTGTTAAGATATTCACTTTCTGCCGATTCGGTAATTGAATTTTTGTGTAGGTTAATAGATTTGAAATAATTTGATCACCTTCCGCGATCTTTGTTTCAATGGTCTGCAATTGAGGTTGAATGGGCGCGGTTCCCATCTTTTGTCCTATATTATAAAGAGCTGCTTGAATTACGCTGAGTGGATTTCTTAATTCGTGGGCCACTGTGGCTGCTAAGAGTCCAAGATCGGACATTCTTTTTGCCTGTGCCAATTTGTCTTTTGTTTGCTCTAATTCCATCTGGGCTTTTACTCTTTCGGTTACATCCAAGAGTGTTAAGATCAGCCCCTCGACTTTCTTGTTGTTAGATTTAACCGGATGAAGGCTCCAATCCCAATACCTGTCCTTTGTTTTTTCATCTGGTTTATTATAGGGAAATCTTTTTCCGAAAACGATGTGAGGCTGACAGGTTTTTACTACTCGATTAAAAATTTTTTTATATTCCAAGCCAGGATTAAGGGCGAAATAATTTTTCCCTATGAAGAAACTTGTTTTTTCTTTAAAATTGTCAGCATAGGTTTTATTGACCTGGATGATGTCAAATTTTTTGTTTAAATATACAATTGAAATATGAGTATTAGAGAATATCCGATACAATAAATTATTTTTTTCCTTTATTTCTTTGTTTTTTCCACAAATTTCTTTCTGTAATTTGTTTGCATTTTTTTCTAATCTGTTTTCTGTTCTTTTTAATTGTTCGATTTGGTTTTGAAAAATCTTTTTTTTTTAAATTCGAATCAATATCTTTCACCATCTTTTTACTCATTATTCTTTCTGATTTGATTACGATATTCTGTGGGAGTCATATTGGAGTAATTTTTAAATACTTTGATAAATGATTCTGATTTTTTATAACCTAATTTGTAGGCAATCTGATCAATATGATAATCAGTTGTTGTTAATAATTCTTCAGCATATTTTATTTTAACATTTATTCGATATTTATTAAAACCTATTCCTGTTTGCTGTTTGAAAATTTTACTTAAATATTTGGGTGATAAAAAGATTATTTCAGCAATATCATTCAGGTTGAACACCTTAGTATAGTTTTTTTCTACATATAATTTGACTTTTTCAATTTTTTCTTTATTACTATCAGCATCAATATTTTCTTGATATTTTAAATCTATCATTAAATTATCGATTGTGGCTTTGAGTTTGATAAAATTAACCGGTTTAATTAAATAATCATCCGCATGGGCCTGCAGAGCCTCGATAGCCCTGTCCTCAGAACTAAAACCAGTAAGTATGATTGTGTACAATTTAGAATTTATTTTTTTTATCTCAGAAAGAACCTTGGTTCCCTGTAATCCCGGCATTTTAATATCCAAAATCACAAGATCAATGATGTTTATTTTATTTAATATTTGTATAGCTTTCCGACCATCTTCAGCTTCAACTACGTTATAGTCACTAAAATATTCTTTGAATTCATTCCGAAAATATCTATCATCATCCACTAAAAGTATATTATATGGCATAAATTACCCTATTTTTATAATACTACAATTGAAATATTAATTATAGTACATTTCGTAAATTCTTATTGAATTTTAATTATTTATCAAGTTTATTTCATTTCTTTACCAAAAAAATCGTAACTATTAAGAGGTTATGAAAAAATGCAAAAGATGTTATTCTGAGGAGGAACGATGAAGAATCTTTCCAGTCTCATATTCTCAAGCTTTTGTTATGCATCCAAAGACTTTTTAAGCAAAGTGATTTATTTTATTCCAGCTGAGATCCTTCACTCCGCTACGCTTTGTTCAGGATTACAGGGATGAACTTACTGAATAGTTCCAAAAAATCAATCTATCCTGGGGGTCATTATTTTAATGGTTATATTGGTTCTATACAGATGCTTATACGGGATTTATTAGAATCTATTGATTTAAGCTGCCCTTTGTGGATAGCAGGCTTTTTTGTATTAAGTTAAGCTTAAGAGCCATCTTGGTGGCTGATTCGCGTCGCAGGACTAAAATGACAAGATTTTTTTTGCTCCAATTCAGCGACTCCCTCTTTTTAAGGGTCTCCGCTTAAGGTGTTTTTGGCAACAGTCCTCTGCTGAAGATTCAATATGTATCAATCAGGTTGTTGATTTTTAAGAAATTAATGAAATTCAACAATTATAATTGAATATAATAAAGCAAATTAAAAATTTGTCTCTTTTTCAAAAAGGTAAAAATCAACAACCTGAACACTATTTTTTACCCGAAGTTTTTTTTGCCAAGGTCGATCCTATTGCTCATTGATTTGCAACCCTTGACATTTTAAAAAACCAAATCGCAATTGTGATGCTGTTTTACTTGCAAAAAGGCTTTATTACATAAAATATTAATCTGGTAAAAACCCCCTCAAAAGATAAAAAAGAGCAGGGGAGCCTACAGCCCCTAAGGTGAGGAAAAACATTAATGAATAGAATTAATTGCAAAGGTCCTGACATTAGAGGCTGTCGTGCTAGTGAAAGCTTTTCTGTATCAATGACTATATATGGGGTTATAGTGGTTAAGTTGTGCCATATTTATCGCGACAGCCTCGTGTTTCGAGGTTGTGAAACAATCTTATTTGCAATTAGTAGGCGAAATGTAAATTAATAAATTATTATCCGGTTATAAGATAACGTATTCGCAATTTTTATGATTCATGCAAAACTTTGTTTTCAAGAGCCTCAATAGATCAAATATAAATTGATTTTTTGTAGTGAAGCTGAGTATATATAAACCGTACTAAATAAACCGGCAACGTTGAGCTGCCGGTTTATAAAATTCAAATTCTACAGAATCAGGGTTTCCAGATACCGTTGTAATATTCCCAGGTAAACTGCCATCCGTCATTTCTGTAACTGTTAGGCTCTTTAAAAACCGGGCCGCCCCAGTTGCCGATGATCCAAGTGTAGGAGCCAATGCCTTTTTCTTCAAGGTAACGGATGATGGCCTCGCCATAGCCCTCCCGGTCGGCATTGTCCTGGTTGAAGCTGTATTCGGTGACGATTACCGGAGCGTAGCCCTCGTTAACAATGTAGCCGAATCCATTGTCCCAGGCTGATGCGTTCCATAGTTTGTTGTAAACATGGGGGTAGGGGTGAACCGAATATATAACATTAGGACGATTAACCTGGAGAGACCGGACATTAAAATCCTGAGCCCAGGTGACTCCGGCAACCGCGAATATGTCTACCACTGGTTCATAACTCATGATGATATCGATCAGTTCCTCTGCCTTTGGGACCCAGTTCTCCCAGGATATTTCATAGGGTTCATTGTATACTTCCCAGATGATATGGGTCTGGTCTTTTAGGCGGGGCATCAGAATATGCCAACCATCTTTGGCGTTTTCAAAATGAAAATCCACATTGCCCGTATCACCGCCTTCGTGCCAGCCGTCGAGAAGAACATAGATGCCCAATTCATAGGTCCAGTCAAGGTAATTGTCAAAGGCCTTGAGGTAGGCTTCCCGGTCGGTATCCTTGTTCTCATTATAATACCATCTTGATGTGATATAGGGCAGTCTGACAGCATCTATCTTCCACTCTTTTTTTAGATATTTAAAATCATCTATTGTATAGTTAAGGGAATCAACCACAGCCACCGACTTGGGAACAAAGGGGATGCCATTGGAATCAAGGATTTGTGTGCCTTGAACCCTCAAAGGCGGCGCGAATGGCGGAAGATTCTGGCCGACCCAGACCACACGGGTGAGGCTGGAAATTAAACCATCGTTATCAGTCACGGTCAGGGTTACAGGATATTTACCTGCCTGGCTGTAGCTGTGAGAGACCTTGGTTCCAGAGGCAGTGAGGCTGTCGCCGAAATCCCAGGTGTAACTGCTAATGCTGCCGTCGGTGTCGCTGGATGTGAACCCGGGAAATAAAGAATCCACAGCATCAAAAACAACCGTGCTGTTGATCTCTGGTTTGTCGGGGGTGTAATCAAAAGCAGCGACAGGGGGTTTGGCGGTATTGGGCCAGTCTATAGAATCAAAATAAAGTGTAAAATTACCGGCGCTGCTTGTCTTTAGCTGAAAACCGATTTGCTGATTCCAGCTAGGATCGCTTGTTTCGGGAAGAATCAAATCAAGTTCAAGCCAGATTCCCTTTTGAACCCATTGGTAACCCTGCCAATTAGCGTTCCACTGGTAATCGGACCAGTCGGCGGTATGGGGCATAACATAGGCCTGGACATTATCAATAGGCGCGTTTTCGGGTAACCAGAGCCTAAAAATTGTTTTGGACCCGGGCGAAACAAAATTAGTCCCGTCGATTTTGGCTTCTACCATCTCGGCCTCAGTTGCCTGGATTTCCCATTTAATGGCATGGCTACCAGAAAAGGATTTTTCCGTAGTGTTCGTAATGGTGGAGTGGGTGTTATTGGTTGTAAACCCCTGAAGGCTTCCATCTTCAAAATTAAAGACGCTATTGTCACTTGAACTTTGACCTGATGAAATTGAAACCGAAACAGTTTTGGCTTTAGAAACCATTTTGCCGGAATTATCTGTGACACTTAAAACAGCAATGTAATTCCCTGTTTTACTGTATTGATGTTTCACATTGGCACCGCTTGCGCTTTGGCTGTCTCCAAAGTCCCATGAATATTCAACAATAGTGCCGCCCTTGCTGTAGGATGCCAGACCGTAAAAGTAGACATCATCAGAAGTGGAAATAGCTTGGGGCCAGAATGTGTAATTGGCTAGAGGTGAAGAGTTTTCAGGTGTGCAAGGGAATCCGTTAATGATACCAACATAGACTTTGGCGATAAAAAGTGCATCCACAATATCAACCCTTAAGCTGCAATCCACATCAGCCAAGGCTTTGTCGAAATTGTCGGGATTGAGCCCCACATAGTATTGAGCCACCAAAAGGGCATCAACAACATTGACCTTGCCGCTATGGTCCACATCACCTAGGCTTTGCGCGCTCAGTGAAACCGAAAGTAAGGAAAGCGCCAGAAAAATAAAAGCGCTAAACAATTTTTTTTTCATCTTTTTTAATCTCCTTTGATGATTTATGTTTTAATTTGTATTTGTTTGGCCTAAGCCGCAATTACAATCTTTGGCGTTAAGGATTGTAATAACAGCAAACCATTTTTTCAAAAATGGTTTGCTGAAACCCGCAGGCACGGTAATTCCGTGCTGAGGATTTCGAAGCGAAGCGGAGTTATGGAAAGCCTGGCCTGCTGTAATGAAATGAAAGCAGGAAACGCCCAAATAAACTCTGCTAATCAAAAACAGTATTTAGATTTTTTATTCCTTCTGAAAATTATTTCCTTTCAGCTATCAGCAAAGCTCTGGAATGAGTCCCACATAATATTGGGCAATGACTAAAGCATCCACGATGTTAATACCACCCGAACAGTCAACATCCCCATAGGCGGCCATAAAGCCTTGAGGGTTCAAACCCACATAATACTGGGCGATCAACAGGGCGTCGACGATGTTTACACTGTTGTCTTTATTCACATCGCCCTGTTTGCCGACAGGAGGTGTAGGGGTGGGTTCAGGCGGGTTTGTCACCGTGCCGCCGGCTGAGATTCGTAATACCTTTACTCCATGAGCTGGTACGCTAGACGAGAAGGAGCTGTTGTAGCTTCCCAGTTCTGAATGAGCCCAGAGATCCCTTACTGATGCGGAACCGGAAAGCCCAATGTCGACCCACCTTGCCGTGATTGTCGCGCTCGATCCGCTTCTGTTAAACAAAACCACTGCTTTTTCACTGCCCTTTTCAGAACCAAGGGGCTTTACCCAGACCTCCAGGTCACCCTTATCATCAACAATACGCCCCTGAATACCAGCAGGGTCCTGATCAATAGCGATCATCTCGGTGTTCAACAGGATCGACAGGGTCTCATCACTCATGTTTCTTACATCATTTCCCGCGATAAGGGGAGCAGCCATGATGCACCAGAGACTGAAGTGGGATTTGTATTCTTCATAGCTGCAAGCCCCATTGCCCACTTCCAGCATATCAGGGTCATTCCAGTGCCCTGGACCGGCGTGAGGCCAAAGTGCTTCGTTTTTGTCAATAATCCCAAGAACTGAATGAAAATTATCTTCGATATCACCGGTGGTGCGCCAGAGATTCCCCTGGTCCTGCATCCAGTCGCCGGCGTAATACCAGGCGCAGATGCTAAACACAATTGGTCGCCCTGTTTGTAAAAGAGCTTGGCTCATAAGGGTGTAGCTTGTCTGAAGGTCCACCTTGGCATTACAGCTGTCATACTTCAGATAGTCAACACCCCAGGAGGCGAAGGTGTTGGCATCTAGTGTTTCATGCCCCTGGCTGCCGCTTTCCGGAACATTACAGCAAGTTGCTGTTCCCCGATCGCCATATAATCCGAGTTTGAGCCCAAGGCTGTGACAATAATCGGCCAGGGCCTTGATTCCGCTTGGGAATCGGTCCTGGTCCCCTCTAAGGTTACCATTCTCATCACGCCCCTGGTCATCCATCCACATATCATCAATGTTCAGATAGATGTAACCAGCGTCCCTCATGCCTGAGCTCACCATGGCATCGGCGATTTCCATTATTTTTGTCTCGTTAATATCGCCCCCGAAAATATTCCAGCTGTTCCAGCCCATTGGTGGGGTAAGGGCAAGACCATTCTCCAGGGAGACAAGAATCGAGGGAGAAATTAACAGGAGAAGAATCAGCCATCCCCCATGGTTTATGAAGTCTTGTTTTTTCTTATTCATAAGTCCTTCCTTTTGTTTGATTGTAAAAATTCAGCCGTCCCTTTACTGTCATTCTGGCTCAATGCCAGGATTTTTCTTTCCACTTTCCTTGAAAATGACAGAACGCGACTGTGTCTGATAATTGAAGCATGACTGAATTGTTACCAGCACTTTATGTTGAAACCATTTCAGGGTGACATATATCCATATAAAATGCTTTGCAGGAGATAACAAAAGATGGGCATTTGATAGTCTTATGAGTATATTAAGGTGGGAAGCTATTTATTCCTGTAATCAGTGGGGGGCAGACCTTCCTGTTTTTTAAAATAGCGGTTAAAGGTGGAAATGTCCTTGAAGCCTATGCTCAAGGCAATTTCAATAACCCGCCGGTCGGTGGCTTTTAAAAGGCGTTTAGCTTCGTTTATTCTGATTTGATTAATTAATTCTCTGCAAGTGCAGTTATATTGTGTTTTGACCAAATCCCTGATATGGGCCTGGGAAATGACGGTTTCTTTCGATATGATGCCTATTGACAGCTGGGGTTCAAAATAATGTTCTTCGAGGTACTTCATAAAACGTGTAAGTTCCTGGGTTTTGAAATTTTCTAGTTCAAGGGGTTTTTGCCTGATCTCTTCAATGGAAGCTGTTTCTGGAGCTGTGGACAAGGCAAGCAGGCTTTTTTTTCTGATAAACAGTCGCTGAACAATGAACAACAAGCAGAGCCCGGTGATCACATTAAAAATGATGAGAATTCCGGGATAATTCTTGTAAAAGGCGATTTTTTTTAGAACAAAGATTTGTTCAGTCCCTGGAAGGGGGCCGGCTTCCCGATGAATAAACTGAAAATCCAGAGCAGCTGATTTTGTGAATGTTTTTTTGGCATTCGATGTTTTGGGAATGCCAATGGAATCAAACCACCAATCAGGAGCAATAAAATCTTTTATATTAATTTTATACATGCTCCTTCCTGGGTTCAGTATCAGCGAATATTCGTTATGCCTTAAAAAATAGGCTGCTTCTTTTTCCGGCTTTGAAACACCCTCTTCAAAGGTTTTTAAAAACAAAACAACATTTTTAGCGCTGGTATTTTCAATTTCCAGGCTAAGATAATCAAAATTAGAAAGATTCATAAAGCTTTTTTCTTTTTTTAACCAGCAAACGATACCACTGTAGGGGTTGCCGCCACCCTTTCCCCGTGGCTGTAACTGATAAGTAAGTGAAAGGGTTTTGCTGTCGGGATATGAGATTTCAGCTTTACTGTTTTGGCTTGCGGTTGCTTCAATGCGGCTTGTGTATTCTGAATTGGGAAACAGGACAATAGGTTTATCAAAAAAAAATAAAAAAGTTGGTATGAGCAACAAAATGGGCACTATGATGATAAAAGCTGATAAGCATTTTTTACTCATGAGATAATTCCTCAATTTTTTTTCAGGGACAAGCTTTCGCTGTTTCTGTTGTTGTATTTATTCAAGGCAGTTCTAAAACCTCTAATACGCATCACTTTCATAGATTATAAATGGGCTATGCTTAGTAATCAAGCAAAAAAATAAGTATTTGGAAAGGCCCTTTGGTAAATAAGATATCTCCTTGCCCCCCCGCGTTAGGGATCGAAGTGGAAACTCCAGAGCAGCCTCTGGAACCCGGCCTATGACAACAGGAAGAGGAAATAAGGACGTCTAACAAAGACCGCGAGGAGTTGAAACGGAGAGCCCGACCGCCTGAAGCGGAGCGGAAGGCGGGAACGCCCAAAACTAAATCATCTAAACACATAGCATTATCCTGTTACCGAAGCGATTTTGTGGCTAAGCCCTGTTATACCTTGGATTGTGAGATTCTTTTAAAGACCCGAGGTTCTCGGAATAACTGTAAAGCGAATCGCGGCTGATTCCAAAATTTTTTCGAGCTTTTTATTTTTCCGCAATGATCCCTGCCTTAAGGAATTTTCTGATCACTTTATCGTGGTTGTTAATCATTGGAATTTCCTGTTCTTTACGACCATGGCCCTGGATAGCGCGGCTGATGAAAGAATACTCTTCTTCGGAACAAATATAGTGTTCGATGGAATAATCAAAGGCATAAATAAGCATTCGGGTTTTCTGCTTTTTGATCATTTGGGTAATTTGTGAAAAATCATTTATACCCTCCTGGATCAGCTGAATGATGGCCAATGGATTGTAGTCAAATATGGCCATTTGTAAATCAGGATTCAGAATATAACCATTGGCGATTTCGATTTCCATTGATTCTTCGGAAAAGACCGAGTTACTGTGCCAGAAATAGGTGATCAGGCACTTGACCGTCATCATTGTTGAAGTAAGGCCTTTGTTGGTAAAAATATAATCAATGGCTCTTTGCTGATATTCAAGGGGCGAACTAATATTCTGTGAAAGTGTTTGTTGAGTCGCGAGAAGGCTGAAAAATTCCGAGGCGCTTAAATTTAAATAGGGCAATATAAGATCAAACCAGGATACGGCTTTACCCTGGTTATAAAATAGATCAGCCAGGTCAGCGATGTTTTCCGCTTTTTCCAAATCCTTTGGGCTGAATGATTTATTTCCGGAAACTTTGTATTCCTTTTCTATTTGATAGTTAAGATCAAGGTTTTTGGCTTGTTCAAATAATTCCGTACCTGGTAAAACAGTCAAAGGAAATATATCAACATGATTCGGACTGAGAGAAAATGCGTAATCAAGGCTTTCCAGAAATCCTGTTAAATTATCACCAGGTAATCCGAAAATCAGATCAAAACCATAGGTTAAATCAGCTTCATGGAGGAGAAATACTTTTTCCGTGAATTCTTGTTTGGAAAAGGAGCGGTTGATTTTTTTCAAAACCTTGGGATGAATGCTCTGTAAACCTATTTGTATGCTGCAATTTATCCTGGAAAACAGATTTGTCATTTCCTGATCCAGGAACTCCGCCCTGACTTCAAAACTAAAATGGATTTCCGGCGCCACTTCGGCTATGGCTTTCAGGATTTCTTTTGCCTCAGCTTTATTGTAGTTAAAGGTTGGATCCAATACAAAAACCTCTTGAATTTTCTTGGTCTGAAACAGTTGGAGTTCTTTTTTTATCCTGTTGATTGGAAAACGGCGAATACCGCGGTTTTGCCGTGACTCATAACAAAAAGCGCAATTAAAAGGACAACCCCTTGAAAGCTCCCATAGAGCGGCTTTGTATTTATCCAGATCAAGGATTTCGGTGAGATAAGGAGATGGCAAATACTGTAAATCAGGCATTTTGTTTTGTCTTGTTATACGGGGGATATCCTGTTTTTTATCCATAAGTGCCTGAAAAAGCGGGATAATGCTTTCTTCAGCTTCGCCAGTGACGATGTAGTTGATCGCTGGAATATCGGCAAATACATCAGGTAATACGCTTGCCTGGGGGCCGCCGACAATTATAATCATTTCCGGAAATTCTTTCTTTAGCTGGTCTATCAATGCCAGGCTTTGGGTTACATTCCAGAGGTAAAGTGAAAAACAAACACATTCCGGTTTATTGGCTGTTATTTTTTTACAATTCTCCGCTAAAACTGAGGGCAGGGCACAATCGATAATCTGAATTGAAAGGGCTTGTTCAAAATGTTTTTTGGCGTTTGCGGCTATCATGGCTGCGCCAAGCGGGATTGACCGAGTTGATTCCTGAACATGTAGACAAACAAAATTTATTTTCATTTAATTTACCAATTTTTCGGAAAAGCAATAAATCGCCTGGCTGTTATATATCTGTTAGGATTATCCTTTGCTTCTCTCTCTGATTGAATTTTTTGTTGGCAGCTTGTTTTTACTCGAATGCTGTGCTTTTTCCTTTTTGTTTGGTCAACTTGGCCAAGGCTTCTGTTTTTTTGTGTTAACACATTAACCTTTAATTCAGAGGATTTGCTTTGATTATTCGGATTGCAAAAAAAGGTTATTAGTGTTTTTACGTAGAAATCTGATTGCCCATAATCGGGTTTGGTTTTACTGATATTCATCGATGAATCCTTTGATTATGAGGCATCATATGCAAAGTTAATTGCTCTGTCAATAAGCCTTAATCCCACATTCCGCAGTGAATTTAGGTAATTTATTAAAGAATTTAGAGTTGAGGCTCTTTCAAAACAAATACTATTAACGAAAGCAATGGTTTTTGTTGTTACAATTCATTTTTTAACCCACAGTGGCGATGAAATCAGGTAATGTCTAATATTGTTAGGAGTCACTATTTCGGGGGGAAACCTATAATAGCCCTTTGTATTTGTCTCTTATCCAGGGAAACACTATCTTGGTGCGGTAAGCTGGATTTAATGTTTTTTTCGATTTTTTTTATTGTTGTACAACATGGCATCAGCAGTCTGAAGCATTAGGTTTATATCGCTCTTATCATGGTTGTTGCTTACTGACCACCCATAACTCATGAATATTTTGAAAGCTTTGTTTATCTCTTTATTGACAAGCACGGTTTTTTTCTGAAATCGTTCAATTACAGCGTTTATATATCTTGAATCAACAGTTGGAGAAAAAACAACAAATTCATCACCCCCAAGCCTTCCTATAATATCGGAACTTCGAAAAGAACTGCGAAGAATAGATGCCGCTGTTTTTAAAGCGTAATCACCTTCTTCGTGGCCATAATTGTCGTTGATCTCTTTTAAACCATCAAGATCAAAGAAAAACAAAATGCATGATTTACTTTCTTTTTCAGCCAGTTCCAGAGCACTGGCGGCTAATGTTAAAAAACCCCTTCGGTTATATAAAGCAGTTAATTCGTCCATCTCGGATATATGCTGTAAATGATGTGTGTAAGACTGAAGTTCGTCCAGAGCTCTTCGGAGTTTCTGTTCGCTGTTGCTGATTTCTTGCATCATTAATAAGCGTTTGTAGGTGGTGCTGATCTGAGTTGCCAGAATTTCATATATTTCATAGGATATTTTTTTGTATTCCATCAAGATGTAGCCGTATTGCTCTTCTCTGAAAAACAAAGCTGTCGCGATATAGATAATACCAGAATCATTTTTCATAAATTCGGGAGGAACCATCATGGGGTAGTCAAACACAATATTAGCCGACGGCTTCGTATCGCTAAAATGTGAAGAAAGAATTTCCATTTTTACGGGATGCTTCATTTTTGTTTCATCTTTATGAAAAATTGGTTCATTAAAAAGAATAATCAAAAAGCGATCGATGCCGATAGAAGCAACTGCAGAGAAAAAAGTATCAAGAAATTGGTCAAAACTGAGAAAAGCAGAGCTATCCCTTATGAGAAAACGAAGCCTGTAAAGAATCTGTTCATTTTGCAGCATTTGATTTGCCTGTTTCGCGTCTCTGTATTCTATTAGAAGTTTGTGAGCCCCTTGAAGAGCATAGTGTATTTGAGAGGAATCGCTGTCGGATATGAAAAGGTCTTTAAGTGCTGTTTCAATGGAAGATAGGAATAATTCAATGATTTCCATGCCCCTGTCAATGGCAAAAAAATCCATGCAAAGGCGATTAAAATCCTTGAGAAAAGCTAATGTGTTTTTAAGCCCGCTTTTAATGTGTGTGTCAAATAATGCGCAACAGGATCTGGTTAATAATTCCGACTCCCTGTTATTACCTATGGCTGTTGCTCTCGCTTGGAAAGCTTTGCAGTTTAGCTTGCGAGTTTGATGTTTGTTTACTAAAAAAACACTTTCATTGGATTTTTTCTCGGGTTCTCCATTATTTTCAAAGCCCATGCAGCCGCAGGATTTTCGGATAACCATATGGGTTTCAAACATCATGCTCTGATTCATCGCCTCGCCTTTGATCAGTGAAACCAGGGTTTTTACTGCCTGGTGTGCTTGTTCGCGAAGGGGTTGAGCGACAGTGGTGAGTGAGGGAATGCTTGTGAACCCCTCATTCAGATTATCAAAACCCGTAACTGCCATATCCTCGGGCACTTTAATCCCGCGTCGAGATAATTCCTCTATGGCTCCCAAGGCCATGGAATCATTAGAAGCAATTACCACATCGCAATCAGAGCCGCGACGATTATCAAGCAGTTCCTTTACAGCAGAAACACCCGATTCAAAGGTGAAATTTCCGAAAACCCTTAAGTCTTCAAGATATGGAATGGAGCGTTCCTCCAGGCTTTTCCTGAATACGTTGAACCGCTGTTGTGCCTCACTATTTTCCATGGGTCCATTGATGAAGGCCGGTTTTCGGAAAGCATGAACATCAAAAAGATGAGCCATCAATTCACGAAATCCGCTTTGATTGTTGATGCCGATCATCGTGCTTTCGGGAAGCCCTATATTCAAACAAAGCAGTGGCAAATCCTTGATTCCTCCATAAAAATCCATTGTTTTCTGAAAACCGATCAAATCTATCATGCTGCCGGGCGTAACAATCAAACCATCGAGATTTTCCTTGGTCATAAAATTATAAATCAGTGTATTTTGATATTCGTAGCGGGCAAGATAAGGAGAACAACGCCCGGGAAATAAAATAAGATTAATCTTCTGTTGCCTTGCTTCTTCGCACAATCCCTGGAGCAGTGAATTGTAGTAAGAACCATAGAGGCTTAAGGATTGGAATCCGATTGTGAGATCTCGCTCAACTTTTGCCATATATTGATTATAATTATAGGATCTGCCATCTGGATTTTCAAGAAATTACTCATAATTATCTATAAAAGCAGAAAGTGTTATAATTTGAAAGACCAAGTTCAGCTTGGTTTCCGTGGCCACTTGGAGAATCATTATTATCACAGGTAAATTGCCCTGCATAGGTTCCAGCTCTCACAGGATTTGATACTTGTGTGAAGGCATTCGCGGTTAGTGAAAAATCAGTCCAACCATATTCTTGAATGGGATTTTCAAAATCACAGGAAAAACTAATAACTTCAGGAGAAACAGGATGGGTAGCTATCTGTCCGCAGGAAGAACAAATTAAAACAATAAAGCAGGGGCTGTCCAAAAAGTCTAAAATGCCTTAAAAATAGCGTCTTTTTCTAAAAATTTGTAAAAACACACTAAATTTGGATTCAAAATATTAAAAAACGACTTTTTGAACAACCCCAAATGGTCATTTATTCCAGAGTCAGAACACCCCACTGCGAGGGGTTTGAATAAAAACTTGAATCACCGTTCCAGATGGTCTGGCTTTCCCTGTCGCCTGAATCATCGCTGTCATCAAAGGCAAAATCAAAGCCCAGTTTCATGCCACTGGACGGGTTAAAATCAGATGACAAGGATTTCCAGGGGATTTTTCCCGCAAATATATATCCCTTGTCGATTGGTGTAACTTTTAGCTCAACCAATTCAAGGGCCTTGTTCTGCTTTCCCCATGACCAAGCTGATGGCGCTATATTATCCTTTTGTGAACCAGGGCTGAAGCCTAATTGAAAATCCAGTGGTGAAAAATATTCCCGTTTTACATCGGCTTTTTCATCCAGGCCAATACAAATCTCGATACAATCGCCGTTCCAGATATTGACACCCGATTTATTGTTGAATACCGGTACATCATCGCTGATAACGGCCTGAAAATAAAAATAATCCACAGACCACATAAAGCCCATGTCCGCGGACAAGTCCTCTTTTCCGCTTTCCGATTCAAGGCCTATGGATTTTTCAGATTTCAAGGAGGTTGATGGGGCCATATCCTCCTTCAGGAAAAGGGCCGAAGCCTCTCGTCGTGTTACCGGAGGAATCAGGCTGTCCAGTCGGGCAATATAGTCAGATCGTCGGGATGGAAAAGCCTCGGCGATGGGAGCAAAAAGTCTTGAATCCGATAGAAAATAGTTAGAGCCAAAAAGCGATTTCGCGGTTTCTGTTGTTTTTTCATCCACCAAAAGTCGCCAATCCAGTTCTTTATTTATATCAAACCAGGTTATGGCCCGGATCGCTGGAAAGTGAAGCTCCAAATCCTCTGCCATTTGTTTTAGCCAGTCGGCCTTTGTGCTGCCATTCCCGCCAGTGGCGAATTCAGCGATCATGATAGGCTTGTTGGTTTTTAACACAATCTTGGAATAGATTTTACCAAAGATGTCCTTGAAAGAATCAGAGCCGGAAAAGTTGTATCCGTCGATGCCTATCCAGTCAACATAAGAGCCACCGGGAAAGGCTTTTAGTGGATCATTCCATGGTTCGTTGGGAACACTGTTGGCATTGATACACCATATCCACTCCACATTGTCCGCGCCAACGAGATCAAAAATTCCGTGGATCTTTTTAAAGGCAGCTGAATAGCGTGCCGCGTTATTTCCATTTTGCGCGAGGCTCCAGGGATACCAGTTGCCGTTAAACTCGTGGCCCCATCGCAAAAGCATGGGCTTGCCAAAGGCCGCGGCTGCCGATGCCCAGGCGCTTATATAGGCATCCCATTTGCCCTGAAGAATATCATCGAGGTTTATTTTCTCAGTGCCATCAAAAAACCAGGGTTCCCAGGTTAAGTGTGGCATATAACCGGCATTATAAACTCGCTGAACATCCTCAGTCGGAAAGTCTGTACTCCAGTCAAGATACCACATGATTGAGGCCATTTCCTTGTTGATTTGTTTTTCAATCGATTTGACAGGAGCCAGATCCAGCTGCGAGCCTTCGTGAAAAACCCCTAATAAAACACCTTTGTTAATCGCCTCAGGTGAAGATGTTTGCAGCCCCTGGCAGCTGATAAAGACCATGGTTGCTGTTATAACCATAAGCATGTTTAAAAAATCTTTTTTTGCACTATGCATTATTTCATACCTCCTAAATAATCTGCTTTTCTTTTGTAAACGTTTACAAATATTTTCAATTTTGATCCATCATAAATAATGTCTTTGATTTTTGCAATGCTTCTTTTCTATACTTATTATATTCGAATCAACTTAAAAATAAAGAAAAAAAACAAGAGCTCTTCAATAATTTCATGCAGGACTTTTGATTGATGAGTATTCAGATGAATATCCCTACAATTTTAATCAGAACAACTTATTGAATACTGAAATGATCTATGTTAATTAATAGATAGAGTGGTGCATCGATTTACTAAAATGCATTCGCCCATAATTTGAAGTCAATAATTATCTGTTTTCATGAAAATATTGACTCATGGAGGAAAAATGAAGTATCAAAATAAAATTTCGTTATTATTTACTCTTATTTTAATTGGATTGATAAGCACTGGAAATTTGTTTTCACAGATGCGGAATATCACAGGTTATGAACTGGTTGATGACATGAAAATTGGCTGGAACCTGGGAAATTCCTTTGATTCCTTGGGCGGAGATGAAACCGCCTGGGGAAATCCGGTGACAACCAAAGCCATCATCGACATGATCGCCTCAAAGGGTTTTAAAACAGTGCGTATACCTGTTTCCTGGGGTGAGCATGTGGGGCCAGGGCCAAGCTATACCATCGACCCTCAAAGGCTATCCCGCGTAAAAACCGTGGTTGATTATTGCATGGCCAACAGCATGTACGCCATTGTGAATATGCATCATGAAAATGAGTGGCTGGTTCCAACCTATGCCAAGGAAGCTGAGTCAACCAAGGAATTGCTTGCCATCTGGAAGCAAATTGCCGAATATTTCAGGAATTATGATGATTATCTTTTGTTTGAGACCATGAACGAACCCCGTGTGGAAGGATCTGCCATGGAGTGGAACGGCGGAACCGAGGAAAACAGGGATGTGATAAATCATTTTAACCAGGTGGCACTGGATACCATTCGTTCCACTGGTGGTAATAATTCAAAGCGCTGGGTTTTGATTACACCCCATGCGGCAACCTCCATGGACATCGTGATCAGAAATCTGGCCATTCCCAATGATCCCTATATCCTGGTTTCCCAGCACACCTATTATCCCTATTTCTTCTGCCTGGATACTGGCGGAACAGCAGCCTGGGGCACAGAAAAGGATAAAATCGATATGGATCTGGAACTTGACCGCGTTGCTGATTTCTGGAAAGCCAAAGGAATACCCGTGGTTGTGGGTGAATGGGCTTCCATAGAAAAAAATAACACAGCAGCTCGTGTTGCCCATGCCGAATATTATGCCGGGGGCCTTCGAAACCGGGGTATGCTGGGTATCTGGTGGGATAATGGCTGGACCGGCGATGGGGGATTGGCCATTCTGGACCGCAAAACCCTCACATGGCATCGTCCTGAAATTGCCGATGCTTTGATCAAGGGCGTTAACCAGCCCCAGTCTTCGCCATTTCCAGGTTATGATTGCTCGGCTTTACCGGAGTGGAGCGCGTCTACGGTTTATTCGGCAGCCGGTGCTCAGGTACGTTATAATGGAAAAATGTATGAGAACAGATGGTATACTTCTGGTGAAAATCCTGAGGAAAATTCCGGTTCCAACGAAGTCTGGATCTATATCGGACCTTGCGCCGGCGGTCTGACTCCTGATACGCCAAGTCCAACCCCGGTTCCTGACATAACACCCACACCTGTTGATAGGATTATGGGTGATGTTGACCGAAGCGGAGCAGTCAATGTGGTGGACAGTCTGTTAATTGCCCAATATTATGTAAATCAAATTCCAGCTGTGTTTTATCCTGAGGCAGCTGATGTGAATTGTGACAATAGCATTAATATTGTGGACGCCCTTTTGGTGGCCCAGTATTATGTGAGTTTGATAAGCAAATTCCCCTGTTAATACTGCTTAAAGAATACAGGTAGAGTTTTATAAATAAGGGAGAAAGAGAAATTGCGATTTTTAAAATCGCAATTTCTTGACTCTTGACCCACATTCCACAGTGAATTTGGTAATTTCTTATATTATTTGGAGTTAAGAATTTGCGATTTGCAAAATCGCCTTTTCTATTTATCAATAATATAAGAAATTACTATTTTAATGCGGAAAGTGGGTCTTGATATTTCTTTTAAAGATTTTCTATCTATTTTTTGTTCTTGTTTTTCATAAGATTTGCAAAAGGATTATAGGTATCTGATTCCTGGTCCATATATTGCTGATAGTCTGTGTTGTCTTCATTTGGGGCAACGCTTTTCAGTGAAATCCTCTTGTTTGCCTTGTCGATATCGCTGATCAAAACAGTCAGTGTTTCTCCTTTTTTTATCAAATTCTGAGGATTAGTGGTTTTTGAATTTCCCTGAAGTTCGGAAACATGGAGAAGGCCATCCAGGCCCGGCTCCAGAGAGATAAAGGCCCCGTAATTAGTGACCTTGACCACTGTTCCTTTATACATGGAACCGATTTTATAATTCATTTGAACATGATCCCAGGGATCATCCAATAGGGCTTTCATGCTGAGGGTGATTCGATTTGTTTTCCAATCGATTTTAATTATTTTTACTTCAATTGCTTCGCCGATAGATAAAATCGCGGTGATATCATTTATTCGGTCCCGGCTGATTTCTGAAATAGGCAGGAGGCCCTGAATACCTCCCAAATCAATAAATGCGCCAAAATCCTGAATGGAGGTAACAGTTCCCTTGATGTCCATATTTTCCTTCAAGATTTTTTTCAGGCTATCGATTTGTTTGTTTCTTTCTTCCTCCATTATGGCTTTATTGGAAACAAGAATGTTGCGGCCCCTTTCTTTGTATTCGATTATCCTGAAAACCAGATTTTGTCCAATATAGGATTCCGGATTATCAATACGCCTTGATCCCATTAGAGAAAAGGGGCAGAAAGCCTGTGAATTACCGATTTTAATTGAAAAACCGCCTTTGATCTCCTTTTCGACCATGCCTTCCACAGGAATCTGGTTTTCAAAGGCCATTTCCAGATCGGATTTTCCGGCTTTATCACCGCTTAATTTGGTGGTAAAACGCATTTCTCCATTTTTGGAATGCTGAAAAAAGGCTTGTATAATATCACCTTCTTTCACAGTGAGTTTTCCTTCTTTGTTTATCAGTTCTTCTTTATCAAGTACACCTTCACTTTTACCGCTTAATTGAAGGAAAATATATTCGTTTGATATTGAAACAATTTCTGCCTTAATCGCTTGTCCGGGTTCAAATTTTTTAATATCTGTGAAGCTTTTTTCCAAAAGTTGTTCAAAATTTTCATTATTGTCTTCTGTGCTCATTATTTGCATTCTCCCATTGTATATGTTACCATGTAAACTGCTTCATAATATAGAAGAAAGAAAAAAGAATAAACAGTTTTTTTACATTTTTATTCGCGGGATCTATTGTATTCACCAACTAAAAGTGTTAGAACCATTCTTGGGGATAGGGCTATGGATAAAACACAAATTGAGCAATGCATCAAGGTTCTCGCTTATTTACTGGACAATAATGAAGCCTTTATGGCTTTACCAAAAGAACAGCAAATTGAATTGATGAAATTATCAGGGCAATTATCAAAGCCCGATTATTTACAATTAAAGCAGCGCAGAAAAGCTGCCCGAAAAATGAACCGACAGCAAATTGTGGCCAAGGAAAAAAAAGCCAGAGCAGCTACAGGAATACGACTCGCTCGCGAGGAATCTGTATTTGAAGCTCCCTTAAAACTTGAAAATAAAAGTGAATCCATTTCTCTTCATCTGAAGCTTGAGTCGCCGCGAAATTGTTATGTGTGTAAAAAGGAGTTTTTAACGCTCCATTTTTTTTATGATACCATGTGTCCTGAATGTGCTGAGTTGAATTATGAAAAACGCTTTCAGACCGCGGATCTCACGGGTCAGGTGGCGTTGATTACAGGTTCCCGTTTGAAAATCGGCTATCAAGCAACCTTGCTTTTGCTTCGTTCAGGCGCGGCAGTTATTGCCACAACCCGCTTTCCTGTGGATTCGGCTTTGCGTTACGCCAAAGAAAAGGACTATGAAACCTGGAAACACCGGCTTCATATTTATGGCCTGGATCTCCGCCATATTCCAAGTGTGGAATTATTCTGCCGTTATATTCAACAAAGCTTTCCCCGGTTGGATATCCTTATCAATAATGCCGCCCAGACCGTGAGGCGGCCCCCAGGTTTTTATGCCCATTTGATGGAAAATGAAGCTTTGTCATTGTCCGGGCTGCCGGAAAATGCCCGACTGTTGCTGATGCAATATGAATCCTGTCTCGGCCACTTGAATATCTCCATGAAAATTGATTCCTCTCTTCCGGTTTCGTGGAATGAAAAATTACCAGCCATTGGTTTACGGGAGCCGGCCAGGCTTTCACAAATCCCCTATGCCCATGATAATTCACAGCCCGACAAGGTCTTTCCAAAGGGCAAACTCGATGTGGATTTGCAGCAGATTGACTTAAGAACAAGCAATAGCTGGCGGCTCAAGCTTGGCGAAATCCAGACAAGCGAGATGCTCGAGATTCAGCTGGTGAATGTTGTGGCTCCCTTTGTGCTGTGCAATGATTTGACCCCCATGATGAAAAGGGAAAACACAGGTTGCAAGCATATTGTTAATGTGTCTGCCATGGAAGGCAAATTCTTCCGTTTTAAAAAGGGTGAACGCCATCCTCACACCAACATGGCCAAGGCTGCTCTTAACATGCTGACTCATACCTCCGCGAGTGAACTGGCCAAGCATGGTATTTATATGAATGCCGTTGATACGGGCTGGGTGACCGATGAGGATCCGGCTCAGCTTTCGCAGTTAAAAAAGGACTTGCACGATTTTCAACCGCCTCTGGATATTGTTGATGGAGCCGCTCGGGTTTGCGATCCGATTTTTCATGGAATCAATACCGGCCAACATTGGTGCGGGAAATTTTTAAAGGATTATTTTCCGATAGATTGGTGAAGCGACTTTCCCGGAATAACCCCATGAGGGATGGTAATGGTGAAGCCCGGCAATTCCCGGTGATATACTTATTTTATTAAAACTTATTTCGGGAAAAAGAAGATTTAATTACTTGTGGTACCAGGAATTGACATTGCCAATACTGCAGGCGCCGCAATTTCCGGTAACTTTTAATTTTTTATGCGAAATTCAAAAAATATAATTATCTTTATTATAATTAGATAAGGTTGTTACCGGAAATTGCTGGGGTGAAGCCGGTTTTTTTTAAAAACCGGCTGAAAACCTTTTTTGGTCGATGATTTCGCCCAAAAAGGGGTCGAAGCGATAGCAGAGCCATGGACAGCCCGACTCTGCAGGGCTACTCGTGATGAGGTTTGACCCTATTGCTTTTCGGCCCTGCAGGGGCATGGCCAGAACTCTAAAAATCCTTTTTGTTAATTTTTTAACTCACCGAATCCTGTGTCTGTTGCTTGACTCTTGAGCCCTGCTATTTTAAACTTTAAGCGAGGTACATAAGGGGACTGGCCGAATTTCGCGGCCGGGTCATGGAAGGATGTATGGAAGATAAAATTGCCCTATTGAGGAAAGCCGAGCTTTTTTCACAACTCGGGGATGATGAACTCAGGACAATAGCGGAATACAGTGAATTTCGCGATTTTAAGGACAGCGAGGCGATTTTCAGAAAGGGGACCTTTGGTGAATCCCTTTTTATCGTGGATAAGGGCGAGGTGCGAATTATGTCGGCCGATGACAAGAACCGCGAAATTGCCCATTTTATTTCAGGTGAATTGATAGGCGATCTTGATTTGTTTGAAAACGCGCCGCGGCCTAACACTGCTTTGGCTGAAATGGATACGAGGCTGCTGGCTTTTCCGGCTCAGGGCGAAAACCTTTTGGAAATTCTGGAAAAGCACCCCACAATCAGCGCCCGGATTTTGCATAAATTAATCGCCACCCTTGCTGGTCGGATCCGGCTAACCAACAAATTGGTTTCGGAAAAAACCGAATGGGTCGAAAGTATCAGAAAGCAAATGCTTTATGACAAACTCACCGGCTTATTGAACCGAAATTACATTGAAGAGGATTTCCCACTTCAGCTCACGCGGCTGGGGCAGCAGACTTCGATTATTGTTGCCAAGCCAGACCAGTTCAAATACATCAACGATACCTATGGTCACAGCGCGGGGGATAAGTCTCTTCGCGCGATGGCTGACAATTTTAAATTCCATTTACCCGACAGTGCCATCGCCGTGCGTTACAGGGGGGACGAGTTTGTGGCTATTCTTCCGGACACGGATCAGGAAAAAGCCGAGGCTCTTTGCGCCGAATTGCTGGAAGTGTTAAATGCTTTGGATTATTCCGCCTATATTCAAGGCGATAGCTTTAAAACAAGCTGGAGCCTGGGCCTGGCTGTTTTTCCGGTTCACGGTGACGGCGCTTTTGAAGTGGTAAAACTGGCTTTTGATGCCATGCTAAACATGAGGGGCCAGGGAGGGGGCGGTTTTCTACCGGCTGATAAATTATGAATAAATTGATTCCTTTTTTACGTAATATCAATGCTTTGGCATCTCTTAAAGATAATGAGCTGGAAATTTTTCTTGAGAAATTGGTCAGGGAGGATTTTGCTCAGGGAACCGATGTTTTTCATCAAGGCGATGAGGGTAAGGAATTATTTTTGATCATGAGTGGAAAAATCGGAAGCTATATTGATTTGCCGAATAAAAAACAGAAGGAGATTTGCGCCTTTACCTCGGGTAATTTTTTTGGCGAAATGGCTATTTTTGACAAAGCGCCCCGCTCAGCCACCTGCAAGGCTCTTGAGGATTCTTCGCTTTTGAAAATGAACGAGGATGATTTTTTCAGCCTCATGGAAGCCCATCCAGATATTTCCATCAAAACCATGTATAAAATGCTCAATACCATCAGCCAAAGGTTGAGAAACACGGGCCAGTTTTTATCTGATATGGTGAGGTGGGGTAATGAAGCCAGTAAACGAGCGGTGACCGACGAGTTTACCGGTGTTTATAACCGTCGTTTTCTGGACACAGCCTTACAGAATTATTTTGAAGAGGCCGTAAATATAGAAAAACCCCTGACTCTGGTGATGAGCGACCTTGATTTTTTCAGGGAAATAAACGAAGCCTATGGCCATGAAATGGGTGACCGTGTTCTTCTGGAAGCGGTCAAAGCCTACAAGCGTCACATACGAAAAAGCGACGTGATCGCCCGCTACGGTGGCGACGAGTTTGCCTTGATTTTTCCTGAAACCCCGGCAGAAGAGGCTGCTCTTATATCGGAACGCATTCGGGCCGATCTGGAAAAGCTCGATTTGTTTGATGGCCAAAAGGGGCCGGTCGCGAAGCTCACCACCAGTATGGGCTGCGCGGCTTATCCGCTTCACGCGGTTACCTTGGAGGACCTTCGTCATCGCGCGGATGAGGCTTTGTATCAGGCAAAAGAGGGGGGCAAAAATCGAGTGGCCATACTAAAAGTATAGACCGGGCTTTGGTTTTTGACTTTTTCAATGTACTCTGTTCCGCAACCCTAAACAGGCTTTAAGTTGCTCAAAACAAGCTTTTTACTCAAAATTAGGTGGGAATCAACTCTATTTTTGATAATTAAATGCTATTAACCTAGGTTGCGGGACAGTCTGAATTACATTAAACCATGGGAAATGAACATGAATAAAAATGATAAAGCTCTTACGGATAAAATCACTCAAACCCAGTTTTTCTTTGGCGATGCATCTTGATACAGACGAGGGCAATGCTTCAAAAAAAAACCGGCGATAAAGGTCTTATTATAGGCATTCAGGATCATGAATGATCTTTTTCTGTAAATCGTGTTATTTTGAATATTTGCTGGGCTTACTAAAAAATAATTTTGTAAACTCAGTGAATCGGTAAAAATGGATTTACAAAACCCCCACAACCAGAGCCTAAATAAGGCTAGGGCGAAAAATCATCAGAAGAAGTACAGCAAGGTCGATAAATTGTACTGTTGCCTTATATTTGCGAGCATCAGTACCTTCAGCAAATAGCTCTATTTACTATTCTTATTCAGAACCATAAGCTGTCTCTGGATTATTATTGGGGGTATGATATAAAGTTTTTGTTTAGATATCTAAAAAAAAGATGCAGAGGTTCTTTCCTCTGCATCCCCAAAAATAAAGGAGGTCTTCAGGTTTGGGTAAAACCCTTACCGCAAAGATTACAAATTATAGGGCAGAAACACAATCTGCCTTGTAAAGCCGATAATAACTTACTAGTAGAAATCGGAAAAAGCAAGTTAAATATTCAATAAAATTTAAAATTCCTATAAATCGATTCCGCAAATTCAAGCTTGAAAAAGAAGGCATTATTTTCCATAAGTGGGGATTGCAAATTAAAATTCCCTGATAAATTCATGGTTTTTTCAGTGTAAAGAGTCAATTTTTAAACTATAATTCCCACTTTCTGCCCCCGAATTCAAGCACTAAAAGCAAAACGCTGGATCAAGCGAATCATTTGCTGCTTTGGCCTCAAATTAGAAGAAATGCCCCATAAATTGCAAGTGACTATTGAAAATTCAGCTAGTATATTTAAACTAGACAAGATGGGCAGATGTTTTCTTGCGGGCAAAACCCTTTTAAGGAATCTGCATTTTTCTGGCGTGTTTAAAAAAACGCCGCAAAGCCGGAGGTAAGAATGAACCGTTTTTTACTTTATTTGATTATTTTATCGGGAATAGGGGCACTTTTGTCATGTGACTCAAGCTGGAACGAACCCATTAGCATCAAGGGTAATCTTTTTTTTGAAACAAACACAAGTTCAAGCGGACCCCTTAGTGTGGGTGTTGTTGATGAAGATATTTTCAAGGCCACGAGTCAGGATTATAGCTGGACCCAAGCCTTTTCCGGATCTTATCAACAGATAGATCCTGAAGAAGAATTTTACGAATTCAATAAAGTTCCTCCCGGCGACTACATGATCATCGCTTTTATTGATTCCAATGATAATGGCCGTCTGGACTTTGATATGGCTTCCAACACCTTTGAGGCCTTTGGCTGTTATCCTGAAAATCTGGAGCTATATCATTTTGATTTTCCTGTTTATAGCGCTTCGATCATTATCAGTGACAATGGCTTAGGTTTTGAGTATTTTGATGACCCATATGATGACGCATCTAGCTATTATGGTTCTCAACCTGTAAACGAAATCAAAGGTATTTATTATAACAGTGACCAGAGCCTTTTGACACTGATCATAGTTTTTGAAAATTATCTCAAAGCCCCCACTGGCGGCTATGGTGACGAAGACTTTCGAGGCTATTTGCATTTGAATACCTATACCTCGCCATCCTATCCCTATCCTTTTGATTATTATGATCCCCCCCGAATCTCATACTACATGAATTATGATCATTTAATCGATTTCAGCACCTATTATGATGCCAATAAATCAGTGAATCTGGAAAATAATTCCGGCTCTCCCGCCACCCTGGTTTATTGCGAATTCAAAGACAATAGAATTACTTTGATTATTCCGCTGATTAATCTGGGAAATCCTGGCTCTTATATTGAAATGGGTGTGATTGTCAGCAATGTTTTTGATTTGAATTACAACGGTGATCCGCCTATTCCTCATTATCAGGATGCCGCGGGACAATGGTCCATTAACCTGAATAGCGCTTACCCATAATACTTGATAACTTGTATCTGTTGAGCCCTGCCTGTTTTGGCAGGTTTTTTTGGGCGTTGCCCGGGGGAGAGTATCAATGGCAGCGCAGCTTTTAAAACGTAACCTTGGCCGCAAATCCAGCTTCCCCGGGCCGGGCCCGTCAGGGCTCCGCTTTGCTTCGACCCCAGGGCCGGCGGAAAAATCGCCGGCCCTGGGTTGGCAGCACCAATTTTGAAAAATTGGTGCTGCCCCCTTGTGGTCCCTAACGCGATGATCAACCTCTTGTTTTTTTTCCAGAGCAAGAAAGGCATTTTTAAAATCAGCAAGAATCCTAACATCATTAAAAATCAAGGAAGCTTTTTTTCCCGGGCAAGAATATAAAGACACAAACCCAATTTTTTTGTCAAATTTTGACCATCAAGGGCCATATATTCAAAAGGATTGCCTTTATAGGGCTTTTGTACTAAGAGAGATATACCATTAGCCTTCGGATGATTCAATAAAACCTTCAGCTTTGTTAGTTTTTCCTAAAAAAGACAGTGCTCAAGAAAAATCGATTTTAATCTTTACAAGTTTAAAGAAGCAGGCCATAATATATATAAATCCAATAAATTTTTAGAGTGAGTAATTGATGTCTTGGCAAAAAAAAATCATGGCCTTTTTACCTCTGGGCTTATTATTCATCCCTTTATTTTTATTGATTCCTTTGTTTCAGGATATAAATCACTTGGAATTCTTTATTTTTCCCACTGGGCAGCAGGTTGCTGATATTGATCCTGTAACCGATGCCGATGTTTGGAAGGGGAATTCGACCATCGATGAATATAGAGTCACAGGCAATCAAATAAAGATGGTTTATACCCTGCGCGAAAGCGAATATGAATTTCCCAATGTTTTTTTAATATTCTGGCTCGATAACATTAGCGAGTATTGTGATTTATCAAGCTATCAGTATCTGGATTTGAAATTAAGTGAAATGCCTGTTAATCAACGAATGAATATTTTTATCAAATGTTTTCAGCAAGGAATATCCAGTCCTGGGCGGGAAAACGCTGAATCCCTTCGCCATCTGGAAAAATCCTTTGTGTTGTCTCATTTAAATACAAGCTACCGTTTCAGAATAGATGAATTTGAAACACCTGAATGGTGGTATACGCGATATTCCGGCGCTCTTCCCTATGTCGGAAGAGAGAGCCTAAAAATGGTAAAATCCATAGATATGGTCATGATCCACACCTCCTCCAATGCTCTGGTCGAAGAACCTCGCTCCATAATTTTTGATGAAATCAAACTTAGCCGGTCAATAAAAGTAGAAAGCTATATCATTATTGTCTTTCTGGTCCTTTTTTACGGTTTTTCTCTTCCGCTTTATGTTTTGTATTTAAGAAAAAAAAGTGTGAAGAAACTTAAACCGCAGCATGTTGATTATGTAAACCACAGGGACGCGGAAATGAACCGTATTAAGCAGTACATTCAGGCCAACTATCACGATTCCAATATTTCAACCAAAAAAATGCAGGATTTTCTCGGAATCCCCTCTTCACGGATTTTCAATTTGATCAAGGAAAAATATGATTGTTCCTTTAAGCAATTAATACATGATATCAGAATTGAAGAATCCAAGCGTTTGATTCTGGAATCGGATCTGAGGATTACTGAAATCAGCTATAAAGTCGGCTTTAATGATACATCCTATTTTAACAAGGTATTTAAAAAATCAGTAGGGCTTTCCCCCAGCGAATACCGCGATAAAAAGTCTTCATAAGGGTTTTAGGGCTTAATCATTCTTAAAAGCTCATGGATTAACAACTCGTCAATGAGAGGAATAGACCTTTTGTTTCGATTTCGACTTGGGAACCAGAGGAAGGCGCGCTTTGTATCTGAAAGCGCGCTCTGCTCTGGAAGCAGGGTATCTTCATTGCTTTCTCGGGAATAGAAATAGAATCTTTTTATTCAGTAATATCAACGGAACAATCAAAACTGATGCCCTGTTCTTCTCCAATTGTCCTTAGGTTTTCATCCACCAGGAGGACGCTATTTAAAGTGATTTTCGTATTGCCTTTCTTGAGAGCCATGATTTTTATTTTAACCATGGGCAAACCCGGATCCGCGTTAAATCCCAATATATTAAAACCATTTATGATTATTCTTCCCTTTTCTTGTTGAACGTTTTTATTATTCCATTCAAAAGTAAAATTCTCACCATTTTTTATTACATCAGACCAATTAATCAAGAGGCTCTGGGGATCATAGTCGATGACCCATTTGAAGGCGCCCACGTTCTGATCACCATGGTCCAGATAAAGATCAAGATTAATGATTTCATTTTTTTTCGCGGAAGTCTTATCAGTAACCAGACTAATTGTTCCTGTGTGAGCATTCAGCGGAGTGCCCTTTGTAACCGGATTGTCGCCAAAGGATTTAAGATAACCGCTGTTATATTGTTGTATTACAAGCGCGTCGATAATATCAACATTAAAATCACCGTTAATATTGGCTGCGGCAAAATCGTCGAGAGGAGACAACCCGGCATCGTATCTTGCTATGCTCTTTACATCCTCACTGTTGATAATCAAGTCGGCGTTTATATCACCCAGTCTGGCCAGGTTTTCATAGATTGGCTGGTAAAGGGAGATATTTCCTTTCTGGTCTTTGACCAGGACGTTAATGTAATAATGTTGAAAGGCCTGGATATTGGTTATTTTCAGTGATGTCTTGCCCGGTGTCCAATCCTGGCATAGCACAAATCCTTCTTCATTGGGTAAAATGCTTTCAAGTTTCCTTAAATCATTAAAGGGCGATGCAATGACCATGTAGGATAGTTCTTCGGCTGTGTTAAGGTCGTCTTCGGCGGCATCCCATTTTATTGAAAGGAAATCATTATCCTTTTGATAAGCCATGAACTTGCCATAGGAACCTGGAACAGGGCCATTGTCATAGCTTGTATTTGTTTGAAGGATTGTATAAGAGGCAATGTTTTCAGCCTGGTCACTAACCAGTAAAAGAAAAAAGTAGTAAATGCCTGATGAAAGGTCGGTGACAAGAAAATGTTCTATTTGTTTCTGTCCTTTGAATAAAATGACCCAATCGTCGGTATCTATCGAATTTTTGTCGAATCCATCGGCATTGGGAAGATTATCGGTGAAATAGAGACTGTAGAGCAGATTTTCTTTTGATGTTGAATTGTCAGTGGCAGGCTGCCAGTTTAATTCCAAAGAACAGACGCCTTTGGACTGAATATTAATGGTCCCGTTATTGCCGGGAATCGGCGGTTTAGTATCAGGAACACTTTGTTCCTGAGGGTTAGAGGTTTTGTTGGGTGAATTTTGAAAAATAGAATTGAACACATCACAACCGGATAACAGACTTGTTATGGTAAAAATCCATAAGCTGACCAAGAGCTTTCCCTTTGCCATATCCTTCTCCTGACTTTTTTTAAATTACATTTTACATTTAATTATTACCATCTGTTTTTTGTGTTGTGAAACTCGATTTATTTTTTTTTATAAGGAGATGAAAAAAAATATTTTAAAACCTAACTCCTGCCATAATTCGATCATATCCCAGCTTTTGTGAGAAAGCAAGGATTTTTTTATTTTTTTATAGCGGTCGGAAATTAGGCAAAATTTTATATAAAAGCTGTACTTTGTTTGTTTTTTATTTGCTTCATTTCCTGGAATTATTATCTTTTGGAGCTTTATTTTAAAACGTCGTTTATATTTTTTTATGTCTTTTGGCAAATACCCGGTTTTCGCCAAAGTATCAGCATTTATGGCACCCCGGATAAGGCGATACTGGGCATTAAAGCTTCAATGGCTATATGCAAGCACCTTTAATTGAAAATGCTTTCTTTGAAAAAGGTGTGAAATATACTCATTCATTCAAGGTTTCTGTGTGTAAAATGGGCTGTTGGAGGAAGCCGGTAAATTGTCAATAAACTCATATAAGTCGGTGGGGTTGGTGACAATAAAATCGGGGTTTTCGGCGATTAATACTTCATGCTTTCGGTAGCCCCAGCTTACAGCCAGCGATTTTGTCCCTGAATGGCGGGCACAGAGTATATCCGCCTGGGAATCCCCAATCATAAGAAGATGGTGGACCTTGATATTCAGGGAATCACTTATATGATAAATACCATAAGGTTCTGGCTTTTTCGGGAAACCATTATCAGCGCCTAATATAATATCAAAATTCCATTTGGATAACAATTTATCAGCTAAAATCAAACAAAGCGGGTGGGGTTTGTTGGAAAAAAGGCCCAATTTCAGCCCCTTTTTACGAGATAAACTTAATACCTCGGGAATACCTGGGTAAAATGCGGTTTTATTAATTAAATTGGCTTTATAAACCTGATTAAGCCTGTTGATCAGCGGAGTTATTCTTTCGGGAATCCGAAGATCAAGGGGCAGGGCAGCTTCAACCAGCTTAGCTATTCCGCTTCCCAGCATTTGGCGATATTCCTCTTCGCTGTGAAGAGCAAGCCCTTCTGCTTTAAGAACATGGTTCATGGAAGAGGCTATATCCGGCAATGTATTGAGCAAGGTCCCATCAAGGTCAAATATGATACCATCTATCATCTCAAGGAATTTATCATTCATTACTTATTTGATCAAGAGAGCCCATGGGTGTTGTTATTTTTTTAGCCTGTTTCCTGGTTTTTGTTATATCGAAGAAGAAAAAAATCAATTATAATAATGACAAGCGAGTGAGTTTTTAAAAAATTCCCTGGCTAGAATATAAAAATGCGAAAATAAATTGAATCCAAGGAGGAAAGCCATGAAAATTCTCTATATAGGCGGAACAGGAAATATCAGTCGCCATTCTTCACTTCTGGCCATCAGTCAGGGGCACCAGCTGACACACATTAACCGGGGTATGGGTGAGCCAGTCGCGGGTACTGAAAGCCTGAAGGCAGATGTTAACGATGTGGCTGCCATGAAAAAGATCATTCAAGGCCGAAACTGGGATGTGGTTGTCAACTGGATTCTTTTTACACCCGGACAAGCCAAGGCCAACATCGAGTTGTTTACAGGGAAATGCGGCCAGTTTATTTTTATCAGCTCAGCCTCGGTTTATGAAAAACCACCTCGATTACCAATTATCACGGAATCAACCCCTTTGTTAAATCCCTTTTGGGATTATTCCAGGGACAAAATTGCCTGTGAAGAACTCTTTAACCGGGCTTATGTGGAAAAGGGGTTTCCGGTTACCATCCTAAGGCCCTCGCTGACCTATGATAGGGTTATACCTGCGGCCATCGCTTGCTGGAAAGATTATACCCTTATTGACCGTATCAAGCAAAACAAAGAGATTGTTGTCCACGGTGATGGCAACTCCCTTTGGACCATCACCCATGCGCGGGATTTTGCCAAGGGTTTTAACGGCCTGTTGGGACATCCCTTGGCAATAGGACAAAGCTTTCACATTACTTCCCATGAAATCCTCACCTGGAACCAGATTTACGATGCCATGGCCGCGGCTGTTGGTAAAAGAGCCCGAAAGGTTTACATTCCTTCTGTTAAAATAGCCGAAGCTGAAGCATCGACCCGGGGGACTTTGTTGGGTGACAAATCCTATTCCGCGATTTTCGACAATAGCAAAATCAGGCAGCTGGTGCCGGATTTTTACGCGACCACGCCCTTTTGGAAGGGTATCGAAGAAACCATTTCCTGGTATGAAGCAGATCCCAAACGCCAGGTGATTCTTCCTGAAAACAATGCCCTGCTGGATCGCCTCATCAAATTGGCTTAGAAGCCCTGCTTAACAGAATATTGCCCGGACATTGCCCCTTGAGTTTTCGCCATGTGAAGCCAGGCTTTCCAGGGTTTTGCTGCCTCTTTTAAGAGAGCGTCTGGGCAAAATGGCTCGCCTTTAAGCCGACTATCTCAAAAAAACAGGCATTTCCTTGAAACAGCCAGATAGGTTCATGTTTAATTTGTTATCTCCTTTATCACAGCCATTGACAGGTGTTTCTTTTTTGGGTATATTAGCCCGCTTCCGAAAGATTTTTGTCCTTGTTTGTCGCAAAAAGTACACAGGAGCCTTGATCGTGAATCAAGACAGCTGATTTAATCAGCCAGGCGGCTTGGCCAATCTTTTTAAGGCCATTCTTCAAGTGAGGATTTATAGATGCATAGTGTACCCTGGTTTATTAATCCCTGGCTGGCCATGTTTCCTGTTTTAGGAACACTTCACGAAATTTATTGTGAACTGGATAATGAAATCAGCCAATGGGCTTTGAAAAGCCAATTCAATTGCCCCGAAGGCTGCGGCCTTTGCTGCACCAATTTCGAACCCAGGGTTGGTCAGGCTGAGGCCTTGTATCTGGCTTGTTATTATATATCCCAGTCCTCACAGTGCCTTGAGTCGCTAAAATCCTTAAAAGAAGTGCCGCCCTGTTTTTTTTATGATCCGGAACCTGGTCCTGCCAAAGGTCATTGCTCGGTATATCCCGGTCGCCCCTTGATCTGCCGCCTTTTCGGCTTTTCCGCTAGCCGGAACAAGCAGCAACAACTGGTTTTCCGCTTATGCAAGATCATGCACCAAAATGAAGAAAGGCAATTTACCGAAGAAATTCTAAAAGAGCGTTTTAAGATACTTCCGCCTGAAATGGGACGCTATAGTTCCCAGGTGAATACTCTTTCACCAGATTTGAATTGGGAGAGCATGCCACTGAAACAAGCGGTGGAAAAAGCCATTGCCCATTTGTATTTAAAGCAAAAATATCTTGGTTTGGAAGGGTCACCCCATATTGAAAGCAGCAAAGAGGATTTTATTGCCTGATATCACTCTCTGATCCATTTTTCATCCAAAGGCGGCGTAAATACCTTTATTTTTTTGAATAGAGTTTCCGGTGAATCAGCTTCCAGCAAGCTGTTCCGGTGAATATCCTTGATAAACCCCTGATTCACCGAGTGGTCCAGAAAATCGAAAAGAGCGTCATAGTAGTGGTTAATATTAAAAAAAGCACAGGGCTTTTGGTGAAAGCCCAGTTGAAGCCAGGTAAGGCTCTCGAATATTTCCTCCAGTGTTCCTAATCCACCGGGCATGGCGATGAAGCAGTCCGACATGTTCTGCATCATCATTTTTCGTTCATGCATGTTTTCCACAATAAAGGTTTTGGTAATGGAATGGTGTCCTACCTTGTCATAAAGGCTTTGGGGAATAACACCATATACCTCAGCCCCCTTGTCCAAAGCAGCTTTCGCGAGGATTCCCATTAGTCCTATACTTGAGCCGCCGTATACCAAATTCCAGCTTTGTTCAGCGATGTAATTCCCCAGGCTTCTGGCAGCCTCCTGATATATTGGGTTACTTCCCATGCTTGAGCCCAGGAATACACAGACATTTTTTATTTTCATTTTTATGGCTATAGCATAATTTTGAAATATATACCAGTGATGGTTACACTCGTTTTAACAAAGCCATTTGTTGAAAAAAAACAGACCCATCTTTCAAATCAACTTGTTTTGGTTTTTTCTATGATGTTAAGGGTTTTTTTAATGTTTTTTTGATGAGCCCTATCATGAACCTTCTTTATTTTTTTGATTTCGGGGATGTAAGCTAATTGCCTAAAGTGTTCAGGCTAAAGTCGTTTATTGCTGAGTCTGACTTAGAGAACAAATAGTCCTGGTCACAACCTGGTTTTTCTTCTTTCCACTCCGAAAATAATTTTCTTTACATTACATCAAAGAAGAATTAAAATTGTTCTACTTTAATATAAAAGGATGTTTTTCCTTAAGCAAAAATTCCCTTAAAGGAGTGGATGTTATGCCAGAAATGCCAACACAGAAGATTCATGACGAGGAGCATAATCGGAGAATCCGCTTTTTGGAGGAGGAATTGGCCAAAGCGAAAAAAACAATCCAGTCGCAGCAAGCTGAAATCTCGCGGCTATCGGAGGATGAAGAAAAATTCAGGAAAATCTTTGATATGTCCACAGGGTTGATTTGCCTGGCTGATCTTAATACCGCCCGTTTCATTGAAGTTAATCCAGCCTTTGAAAAAACCCTTGGTTACAGCCGTGAGGAACTTTTGAAGGGGTCTTTTCTGAAATTTATTCACCCAGATGATGTTTTGAAAACCGTGGAGATGTTGAATAATGAACTGGAAAAAGAGATTCCATCGGTCAATTTTGAAAACCGCTATCTTCACAAAGAAGGCCATTATCGCTGGCTGAGCTGGAGTTCCCGTCCTATGAAGAAAAAGGGATTATCCTATGCCTGGGCCATTGATATTACCAGGCGAAAAGAATATGAAGCGGCCTTAATGCAGAAAAATCAATTTACACAAATAATTCAGGATAATTTACCCATTGGAATTGCTTTGAACGCCTTTGACACAGGTGAAGTTATTTACACAAACAGGAAATTCGATGAGATCTATGGCTGGCCTTCGAAATTCCTTCAAAATGTGGAAAATTTTTTTTTATGTGTTTATCCTGATGAAGCTTACCGGTCCAAAATTAAATCGCGGGTTATGGAAGATATTTTAAGCGGTGATATTAACCGGATGTGCTGGGAGGATGTGGAAATTACCACACAGAAAGGCGAAAAAAAATATATTATTGCCAATAACATTCCCTTAAGCGAGCAAAACACCATGGTGTCAACGGTTCAGGATATGACTGGCCGAAAAAAAGCGGAACTGGATCTGGTTTCGCTTTTAAAGGAAAAGGAAGTATTAATCAAAGAGATTCACCATCGGGTAAAAAATAATTTGCAAATAATTTCCAGTTTGCTCACGCTTCAAGCGAGCCATTCAAATGATGGCTATATAAAAGAAATCCTGGATGAATGCAAAAACAGGGTCCAATCCATAGCCATTATTCACAAGAACTTATATGAATCCAATGATTTCAGCCGGGTCAGCATCAAGCGTTTTGGTCATGATTTTTTGGTCAGTATCGCCCACTTATACCAGATGCAAAATATCAAATTTGATATGAAAATGGCTGATATCAACCTTCCCATCGATCTTGCCATTCCCTGCGCGATTATCATCAATGAACTTGTTTCCAATGCCATCAAGCATGCTTTTTCAGAAAAACAACAAGGATTAGTGAAGGTATCTTTGGAACAAAACAAGCAAAATGATTATGTTCTCGCTGTTTCTGATAATGGCTGCGGTCTTCCGAAGGGCTTTGATTTTGAAAACTGGGATTCTTTGGGAATTTCCTTGATAAGGGATTTAAGCAAGCAGATAAACGGACAGGTGTCCATTGAAACAAAAAAAGGCACCCAATTCACTCTTGTTTTTAAAGCTTTTGATGATTGATTTTGTATTTGCCTTTAACGGCCAAAAGAATTGTTTTTGTCAAAATCAATACATCTTCTTGTACAACTTAAATTATAAAAGAATAATACAAATTACTTATGAGGCTTTTGCATAACTGAGGTTTTGCGAGAATTATAAAAATTGCGAATAATTTATCTTATTACCGGATAATAAGATATTAATTTACAATTGCCGGCTAATTGTTAAAGTCAGGACTTTTCTAATTAACTCTTATAATTTAATTTATGACTGAATGGTAAGTTATTATTCTCAGAACATTTACAATAATAGCTGAGTATATTTTATTCTTTATTTGAATAAAATATACTCAATTGTCATGATTCCCGCAAAACCATAGCTCTGCAGGAACCGCAGTATTTAAAAATTATGGCCAGAATGGTTTTGGATTGGCATTACCTGGAAAATTCGGGTCTGTAAAAGGTAGAATATTGATATTACCAGCATTTCCTGGTTTTTTACCATAATTACCAAAAACTCCAGCTTCGATTTTTTTACTGCTCACAACTGGTTTGTTATATATTTTTTTCATATCAATTGCCTCCTGACTTAATATAATCCTCAATATATATCTTTCCTGATTTTTTTTCAATAGGAATTCACATTAATATGCAATAATTTTTTACTTTGCCGAGACTTTGTTTATCGATCTTTTTGTCTGAAACACACAGCATTGGTTCTTTTTTGATCGAGTGTAAAACCTGGTTTATAGGCTTGTGTTCTGTCTTGTCTAATTCTGATTATTTAAGTAAGATTAGTAATCATAGATACAAATAGTCTGAATTGCCCGATAAATTATCGTATAAGGCGAGGAGAAAACCATGCGGATAGAAGCCAAAATCAGAAACAATATTTGCCTTACTGCCCATCCTCTAGGCTGCGAAGAGCAAGTAAAAAAACAGATAAACTATGTTAAAAACAAAGGCCTCCTTGAGGGATGTAAAAATGCCTTGATTATAGGCTCATCCAATGGCTATGGTCTGGCCAGCCGCATATTAGCGAGCTTTGGCTGTAAAGCAAAAAGCATTGGTATCTCCTTTGAAAGAGAAGGCTCATCAAAACATACAGCTACAGCCGGCTGGTATAATGAAAAGGCCATAGAGAAGTTAGCCGCTGAAGAGGGGCTTGATTCCTGGTGGATCAACGGCGATGCCTTTTCCCGTGAAATAAAGGCTGAGACAGCCAGGATGATAGGTGAAAAGCTGGGCAAGATTGATTTGCTGGTCTACAGCATCGCTGCTCCCCGGCGAAAGGACCCGGAAACAGGAGAGCTTTTTTCTTCGGTATTAAAACCCATTGGAGAAGCCTATACATCAAAACTTATGGATTTTGAACAAGGCTTAATAAGCGAGACCACTCTGGAACCAGCCAGTGAAGAGGAAATTGCTCATACCGTGAAAGTCATGGGCGGCGAGGACTGGATGCTATGGGTGGATTTTCTTCTGAAACAGGACCTTCTTTCCGCAGGCTTTAAAACCATCGCCTATTCCTATATCGGCCCCCAGCTCACCGCGGCGATTTACCGTCATGGCTCCATCGGAGAAGCCAAAAAGGATCTGGAACAAAAGGCCCTTGAAATTGATCAAAAACTTAAAGCGGTTCGAGGAAAAGCCCTTATTTCCGTAAACAAAGCCCTGGTAACCCGTGCCAGCGCGGTGATTCCCGGTGTATCCCTTTATATCTCCCTTTTATACAAGGTCATGAAACAAAAGGGAATACACGAGGTTTGCATCGAACAGATAGACCGTCTTTTCCGCCATTGCCTCTATGGCCAGGGTCCCTGCGTGATCGATGAAAAGGGTCTGCTTCGTCTTGATGATCTTGAAATGCGCGAGGATGTTCAGGCTGAGGTGGCCCGGCTTTGGGAACAGATCAGCAGCCAGAATATTGAAGCCATAGCCGATATCCAGGGCTTTCGCGAGGAGTTTCTGGCTCATCATGGCTTTGGCCTTGAGGGAATCGATTATCAGGCTGATATTGAGCCATAGTGTGTGACTCAGGCACTTTTGGGCGTTGCCTGCCGCCCGGGGGCCTGGCAGGCCGGGCTTTACGCAGCTCCGCTTTGCTACGAAAGCCGGAAGCGCGAAATTATCGCGCTTCCGGCTTTCAAAGTGCGGGTTTTGAAAAACCCGCACTTTGCAGCTTCAATCCCTAACGCGTTTCAGGCGAATTGCCTTTGAACAGGATCGTGAGCAATCAGGGGGGGGGCGAAAGAACCACCCACAGCTTCAGAAAGCCTGTATTAAAAAGAGCCCTGATCGATTTTAATCAGCTCTATCGAAAGAGCCGTTTATTTCTTGAGTATGTGCTTTTGCCTGGTATCAACGATAGTGAAAAGGATGCCAGAGAGGCGGCCGGCTTTGGCCGCGGCCTTAAAACCACGGTCAACTTGATTGCCTATAATCCGGGAAGCCGCCCTCTTGACTTTGCGGCCCGATGACAAGGCTATGGGCTGTTTTTTTGATCTGCTCTGGTCTCATGGCCAGGCCTGCCGCATGGGCGATTCCAAGGGTCGTGAGATCATGGCTGGCTGCGGGCAACTGGTTTATCATTGATGCTCCTTGTAATCAACAAAAAGCCGGCTGCCTCTTTACCGCGCGAGGGATTGAAGCGGAAACCCCGCAGCAGCCCGCCAGAGCCGGCCTTTGACTGGAAGGAAAAGGCTAAGGTTCTGGCTAAAAGGGGCTGCGAGGAGTTGCAGCGGAAAGCCCGACCCTCCGGGGCGCGCCCAAAAAGATAAAAAAATGATGTTCCCATGCTTTTTCCCTGGTTCTTTTTGATTCTAAAACTTGAAGAATTGAATTCCATGGCCTACAATTAATGCAATCGCGATTATGATAAACAAGAAACGGCCCTTGATTGGCCTCATTATTAATGAACTGGATACAAGCTATCAGAGTTTTATCTGGCAGGCCATAAAATCCCATGCCGGGGACTATGATATTGATCTCTTTGTGTTTCCCGGCAAGCCCCTTCAGTCGCCCTATTTGTATGAACAGGAGCACAATATCATTTTTTCCTGGGCAAAAACAGTGCCTCTTGATGGAATTTTGCTGGCTTCAGGTCCTATTTCTCAATTCGTTGGGGTAGAGGGGTTGAAGGAATTCATCACACACTTTGGGGACATTCCCATGGTGAGTATTTCCGTGCCGATTGAAGGGGTGCCGTCAATATTAATTGACAATCAGTCAGCTGTTCTGGATGCGGTGGAGCATCTTGTTACTGAACATGGAATCAAACGCCTGGCCTATATTTCAGGCCCCAAAAAACATCTGGAGGCTGAGCAGCGCTATCTGGGTTATTTAAAGGCCTTAAAGGAATTCAAGCTGGAGGCTGATAATGAATTGGTTGTGTGGGGTGATTTTACCCAGGAATCGGGGGAAAGGTCCATTCAGGAGCTTCTGGACAGGCGTAATGTAAAATTTGATGCTATTCTGGCAGCCAATGATCCTTTGGCCATGGGGGCGATCAAGGCTCTGGAACAACGGGGTATAATCGTGCCTCAAAATATGGCGGTGGTGGGTTTTGATGATATCGAGGAGGCTGAGTATTTTACGCCTTCATTAACAACCATAGCCCAGCCCATCAATTATGCCGGTAAAATCGGTCTGGATTTGCTCATGGCCCAGCTTTTGGGTCAGCATGTGGATAATAACTATTATCTGCCGACTGAGTTGAAAATACGCCATTCCTGCGGTTGTTATTTTAAAAATATCAAGCCCGCTAAAGTTCCGAACATGCAGATTTTTATTGTGGATGTGACCTTTGAAAAGGCTGTCATACAGAACCAGAAACAAATTCTTAATGATATTTCCAAGTTTATTACCTTGAGTGAAAAGGATTGTCTGTCACTTCTGGAGGCCTTTCATCATAACTGGAAATCCAAGGATTATATCCGAAACATGATGGACAGTTTTTACAAGATTCTGGAACCCAATACCCGAGGAGAGGAACAGCTCAGTATGTGGTGGGTGGCTTTGCAGCATCTTCAACCTTTATTGATGAATTACTGTTCTTCTCAGGATGATATTTACCGGCTTTACATTTTTTTTGAACGGGCCGCCATTTTGATCAAGGAGCTCAGCGAGAACCTGAAAGTAAACCGGCGGTTAAGGTTGCAGCAGAAAACCATGTATTTGCAGACAGTGAATCAGCTTTTATTTTCACAGCTAAACCGCTTTGACCGCCACGTGGCTTTGAAGCAAAGCCTTGTTCAGCTGGGGGTGGAGGAATGCTCCATTTATAATTTTATCCAGGAACTTAATTCCGCCCATGACGGTTTTTGGGTGCTTCCCCATCGTTTTAATCTGTTCTGGGCTACTGAGAATCCATCGGAGCAGGGGAAAATTCTTTCTCACGATGAGTTTTTAATGCCTTTGCTTAAGCGTGACAAGGGCCATATTTATGTGTTTCAGCCCCTTTTTCTGGGCTCCCGGCATTTTGGTTTACTGATTTTAGGCGAGGTTGATGATGCGATTATCTATGAATCCCTTCGTGTTGTAATTTCTAGCTTTTTTCTGGGGCGGGAGCTTTTTGATAAACAAAAAGAAACTGAATTGCAACTTCAGAAAACCCTTAGGGAATTGAAAAACGCCAACCGCGAATTGCAGGTTATGTCCGTAAGGGACAAATTAACCGGTTTATTGAACCGCCGGGGCTTTGATTCCTTAAGTGAAAAATTCGCCAGCTTGGCTGAGAATATGAAAAGCGATATCTGCTTTTTTTTCGCTGATCTTGATTATCTGAAGATGATCAATGATACCTATGGCCACCAGGAAGGGGATTTTGTGATTCAGGAGGTAGCTGATATTTTGCGCCGGGTTTTTGACAAAAACGATGTGGTGGCCCGAATCGGCGGTGATGAATTTGTGATTTTGGCCCATGCCCGATGCGAGGACGACCTGATGGTCTATAAAAAGCGGATTATCGAGGAAGTCGCTGTTTCCAACCGCCGCTTGAAAAAACCCTTTGAAATATCCATTAGCCTGGGAACAGCCTATTCACCTGCCACAAAACCAGTGCCCCTGGTAACCCTCACAGCCATGGCAGATGAAGAGCTGTACCGCGAAAAAAAAGGCCGCGGCCGGGACCGGGACTAAGAGGCTCCCGAAAGGAGTGTTTGGTCCAGGAGTTTTATAAAGCTGTTTTTTCCAGCTCTTGCTTAAAATAAACCGCCAGATTTCTTAGCACACGATGGTAGGGGCTATCTTTTCCCCGGCTCAGATAGGAACGGGCATCGTGAATATAGGACAAACAAATCCTTGCCTGAGCTTTGATCTGGCTGAGCTCAAAGTCGAGAAACTGCAAAAAAGCCTTTTCAAAATGCTTCTGGCCTATGATAAAATAGCGGTCCTCCACCTTGGCTTCTGTTGAAAAAAGCCGGTGATATTCTTCCAGATGATTTTTGAAAACCGGATCATACCAAGCTGCCCAAAACTGAATTTCCTGCCATATTTTTTCAAAACGGGGGTCCTGACGTTTAACCATGACAAATGGCAGATCAAGAATTTTGTAATGATGGAGGTACTGAAACAAAGCTTCCCTGGCCTTGGCTCGGTATAACGCGGTCGAATCAAGGGGGGCTTCAGCGGAAAAATCGGTTTTGAGAAAAAAGTCACGGGCTTCCTGATATTGCTCCTGAAGCTTGATAAAGGCCCTGTTACTGCCGCCCAGATCAGGATGCTCTTTTTTGCTGAGCTTTCGAAAGCGGGCTTTCAGATCCTCAGGTGTGACTTTTTGTTTATGATTAAATTCCTCGATAAAAGGATTCATTCCAGGATTATAACCCTAAAAACAGGCTAGGACAATGGCTTTATGAGCAAAGTAATTTGTTCTATTGAAACCTGTATCCTTCACACCTCTTTGCTTTGTTCAGGGTAACAGCCATGATGCCGCTGAACCCTTGCCCATTCCTGAAAAATCCCTGTTTTTCGGGAATTTCATTAAAAAACCAATAAAAACTGAAATATTTCTTGCTTTTTTAGAAAAAAAACTTTTATTTTAAGGGCAAAATGATTTATAATTCAGTAAAACCTTTGAAAATTTTAAATTAATTGTAACAAAAGGTTAACAGGATTTAAGAAAGAAACCATCCTTTCTTTATCGCAAAATGATCTAATGATTTATGATCAACATGACAAAAAGGGAGTATCATGGAGGATAAACCTATATTAATTGTCGAGGATGAAATTATCTTTTCTCTGTTTCTGAAAATGGAATTGATGGATTTTGGCTTTAAAAAAGTGGAAACCGCCTCTTCGATACCCAGAGCTTTGAATTTAATCGAAATCTTTGAACCGGAATTACTGATTATGGATGTGAATTTGCGCGACAACGCCGACGGCATTGACCTTTCCAAGGAAATACGCAAACGCCTAAACCGGGAAATTCCCGTGATTTTCATATCCGGGGAACATCAGAACAACATCAACCAACGACTGGAAGCGGAAATGGCCGATAGTCACTATTTGTTTTTATCAAAGCCCATTCGCGAAAAAGAGCTGATTCAGACAATCGAATCCTTTATACGTGAAGTGATCGAGCCCCGTTTTGTCTCCGAGGCTGTATAGTTCCCTCTGAGTTCTATCAGCTAAGATAGTTTTTGGGCGTTGCCTGCTCCCGCTGTGCTCCGCAGGCCGGGCTTTGCGGGGCTCCGGCTATTGCCTCCGAAGCTTTTTGCGTGAAATTATCACGCAAAAAGGCTTTTCAGGCTTTTTTTGAAAAAAAAGCCTTCACCCCTTTAATCCCTAACGCGGGAAAGTGCTAAACGGGAAGCAATGATCACCAGATTAGGGCAAACAAATAAACCGGGTGTTCTTTTTTTCCAGGCATTTTTCGAGCTCACCCACTATTTTTCTATAAACCGAAGCCATGGGAAAATCTCCGATTTTATCCAAAGGAATCCAGCAACCCTTTTCTTCGTTCAAGCTTATGGTGCTTTCAAGTCTGAATACCAGGGGCAGGAGCTGGTCCTTGTATTTGGTGTAAAGATGGTTTTGTATTTTCAAAACCAGGGGGCCTTTAAAATCAGCATCATGTTTTTTCAGCCATTCAAGAACAGGGGATAGCTCATGGCCTTGGAGCGCGGGAAAAACCCATAGGCCCTTTAAAAGGCCCTGTTTTTTTTCTGTCATAAGAATGTGATTGTGGTGAACACAGATAATAAGGCAAGTTTTTTTAATGATCTGCCTGGAGCTAGTGGCCTCGGGTATTTCATTTTGACGATTTTCCTTATGTGCCAGGCAAAGGCTATTAAAAGGGCATTGGCCGCATTGGGGTGAGCTTTTTGTACAGATTTTCTGGCCCAGCTCCATCATGGCTTCATTAAAATCACCAGCCGGGCCCGGCTTTATCCACTTATCCAGGCAGGCGCTTGCCTGGGTTTCCCTTTCCTTGTTCCACTTTGGCCATAAAAAAATACGGCATAGGATACGCTTGATATTGCCGTCAATAACAGGGTGGGGAAGTCCGAAGGCAATGCTGCTGATAGCAGCGGCTGTGTAGGGGCCTATGCCCGGAAGTTTTAAAAGCTCTTTGTAATCTTTGGGCAGCTCTGTTCCAGCCGCGTCGAGAACCTGGGCACTTTTGTGAATATTACGGGCCCGGGAATAATAACCCAGGCCTTCCCACTGCCGAAGAACCTCCTGCTCCGATGCCTGGGCAAGGCTATTGATTGTGGGAAAGCGTTTCATCCAGGCAGTGTAATAATCTCTAACAGCGGCAATAGTGGTCTGCTGAAGCATGATTTCTGAAATCCATATTCCATAGGCCTCTTTACTAGACCTCCAGGGATGGTTTTCCCTGTTCTTGCCAAACCAGTAAAGCAGTTTTTTCACACACTTTTCATAAACAAGGGGTGAAATGGATAATTCCTTGTGTGTTTTTTTATTTCTTGAAATGGGAAAGAACCTTTTGTTTGCCTGTTGTGGTGAGTTTGCTGAAAAGTTTTTCTCTGTTTTCAGAAAAGCTTCTGTACCAGTTGGTATTATCAGGAAAAATGGCAATGAGCTTTTGCTTGTCCAGTTGCAGCACCATGTCTATAAACATGGAGTCAGACATCATGACATCGTCCTGTATTTGAGTGATGGGAATTGAATCGCTTTTCAATGTTGTTGTTCTTTTGTGAATTGCCAAAAGAATGTCAATTTTGGAAATCATGGCTTTTCCTTTGTTTGTAATGTAATTATCCTGTTTGTTCCACGACTGGAATAAATCCTGACCATTAACAGGTTTTACAAATTTTATTAAGTTCGGTGAAAAAAGCAAGGGGTATTTGTTTATTCTGTCATGAATTTACTTATGATTATCAGTTTTTGTTTGCTTGAATTAGGCGGGACAGGAAGGATGAATAAACTCAGGGCAATCGCATTATAATTTTTATAGTTGTTTTGTCACTCAGAGCTACCAACCACCGTCACTCTGTGCTATCACCCCCCGTCATTCAGAGCTACCACCCCCGTCATTCTGAGCTATCACCCCCTGTCATTCAGAGCTACCACCCTCCGTCATTCTGAGCTACCACCCTCCGTCATTCAGAGCTACCACTCCCCGTCATTCAGAGCTACCACCCCCCGTCATTCTGAGCAAAGCGAAGAATCTCATTTGGCATAGACCAATTGTATTCACTAACAAAAGCCCCAAACCAGGCGAGATTCTTTTAGGACGCATAGCCGAGCAATAAACGCGGAGTGTTTATGACCAGGCCCGTCCTTCCTTCTCAGAATGACAAGTGGTTGAAACATTATTCTTTTAATGCGATTGCCCGGTTAATAAACTATGAAAAACTTGATTTTTTTTCTATTATATGAGATAATGAACCATTAATTTCAGTGAGTGATTTAAAACTTAGGAGGATTTATGAAAAAAAAGTTTTTGCTTTTCTGTTTGTTGTCTTTGTTTTTGGCTATGGGTGCAAGCGCACTGACCAAGGGTGATGTGAACGATGACGGGGTGATCAATATTGTTGATGCCATGATTGTTGCTCAGGTTTATGCCACGACTCAACGATTGGTTGATCCTGCTGTCGGGGATGTGTCGGGTGACGGTGTCTCAAACATCGTGGATGCGCTACTGATAGCTCAATATTATGTGGGAGTGATTGATGTTTTTCCCATCGACAAGCTGACACTTGAGGTGGAGGTTTTGTCCTCAGCCCTTGAACGGGACATCGCGCCGCAGGTTTCAGCTGATGAGTATTCGGCTGTAGTTAATGGAATAAATCAGTTTGCCTACGATTTTTATGGCCGCATCAAGGGCGGTGATGACAACATCTTTTTCTCGCCAGTGAGTTTGTCATTTGCCTTTGCCATGGCTTCTGCCGGCGCAAAAGGTGAGACAAGGTCTGAAATCCTTGAAACCATGCATTTACCTGGTGATATCAATTATCATGGAGCTTTTAACAAGCTTGAGAATCAAATCTCAACAGCAGCAGCCAATCCCAATGACTATATGGGAGATGATCTGATTGTGCGTATTGCCAATTCCACCTGGGGGCAGAAAAATTACCATTTCATGGCTGATTTTCTTGATACCCTGGCTGTTAATTACGGCGCAGCCATGAATCTTCTGGATTTTATGACAGCTCCGGAGCCTGCCCGCTTAACCATTAACAAATGGGTGTCTGATCAGACAGAGGAGATGATCAAGGATTTGATCCCTAATGGCGCGATAACACCTGATACCCGTCTGGTTTTGACCAATGCCATTTATTTTTTCGGTAACTGGAAGAATCAGTTTGATGTCAAAAACACCAAGAATGAGAATTTCTATAATCTCGACGAATCCGTTTCTTCGGTTCCCATGATGAAAATGAATGAGAAGACTCAATATTATGACGGCCCGAATTATGAGATGCTGATCAAGACCTATCAGGGAACCAAGAGAAATGCCATGTATATTTTTATGGCTGATAAGGGTGAACTGGAAATGCTTGAAGCTGCAATAAATGAAGATTTTGTGGCCAGCGCTAAAATGAATGCCAGGAGTTATATAGTAGATCTATCTATGCCCAAGTTTGATTACAGCTGGAAAAAATCTGTTGTAAAGGATTTAAAAGCATTGGGAATGATGTCTGCATTCTCACCCAGCGCGGCTGATTTTTCAGGTATAAATGGCATGAGAAATCTTTTTATCAGTGATGTTTTTCATGAAGCCGCGATTTCTGTTGATGAAAAAGGAACCGAGGCCTCGGCGGCTACAGCCATAATCTGGGCTGAAACCTCAATACCCGATTACGCAACCATGAATATAAACCGGCCCTTTATTTATCTGATACGAAATGAAGATACCGGAGCTATCCTTTTTATGGGTAAGGTGATTAAGCTGTAATAATTCTTTTACTATAATATAGCGGCCGTCCGACATAATCCTGTTGTGACGGCCTTTTTTTATATAACAACAATTGGGTGACATTTTTCCAATAAATAATTTTGTGCTGAATCAGAATTCCAAGAAAAATTAACGAAATTCCAATTTTTTTAAAAAAATTAAAAAAGATATTTTAATTAAAAAAATATTGTATTATAATCGACCTTGATGAAATCAGTGATTTGATTACAAATTACCAATTAACCTACTGGTGTAGGTGTTTTTTGCGATCAAGAATAGGGGATTCTTTTTTTGATCAGCCTATTGCATGATTTTGTCTTTCGATTCACAATTTAGCAAAATTTTCAGTTTAATTTAACTGATATAGGCCTTACGGCAAAAAAATTTAGGAGGAAACTATGCATAAAAAATCTTCTTTAATTTTTGCTTTGTCCATACTTTTTTCAGTTTTACTTATTTTTTCTTGTGGACAGGGAGCAAAAACAAAGGGCGATGAAAAAGTCACCATCGAATTCTGGCACCTTGATATCGATGATACCATGGCACCTGTATGGGAAGGGTTAGCTGCTGATTTCATGAAAGCAAATCCAAATGTGACAATCAATATCACAGTACTCGAGAATGAAGCATTCAAGAGCAAGTTAACTACAGTCATGCAGTCCGGAGATCCACCAGATATCTTCAGAAGCTGGGGCGGTGGAGTGATGAATGATTTTGCCAAATCCGGTTTATTACGCGATATTACCGATGAAGTAAAAAATAACTGGAGCAGCAAAATCGGTGCCGGTCCTATCGGCGTTTATAGCTACAAGGACAAGATATATGGTCTTCCTTATGATATGGGCGGCGTTGGCATGTGGTATAACAAAGAACTTATTGCCAAGGTTGGTTATAATGAACCTCCAAAAACATGGTCAGAGTTTATTGACTGCGTTAAAAAACTGAAAGCAGCTGGTGTAACTCCCATTGCTTTGGGTGAAGGCGATAAATGGCCTGGCCACTTCTGGTGGGTATACCTTGCTGTTCGACTCGGCGGAAAAGAAGCCTTTGATGCAGCTGTTGAACGAACTGGCTCTTTCAAATCTGAAAGTTTTGTTAAAGCAGGTCAGCTCTTAAAAGAACTGATTGATCTGAAGCCCTTCCAGGAAGGTTTCTTGTCAGCCAACTATGGTGGCGATCAAGCCGGAGCCATGGGTAATGGTAAAGCTGCTTTTGAACTCATGGGCCAATGGGCTCCTGCTGTTGAAACTGCGGCTTCTGAAGATGGCAAAGGAATTGGTGATAAACTTGGTTTTATGCCTTTCCCTGCTGTTGAAGGCGGAGCTGGTAAAATTACAGATGTTATGGGTGGCGGAAATGGTCTTGTACTTGGCAAAAATGCCCCCGATGCAACTATCGACTTCCTGAAATTCCTGACTTCTGTTGAAAGCCAGAAAAAAATCATAACAAGCCCAATCGGCGGTATTCCAACTGCGCTTGGTGCTGAAGAAGCCATGACAGATCCTAATTTGATCGCTGTGAATAAAGCTGTTAGCCAAGCCGGATATTTCCAGCTTTACTATGATCAGTATTTGCCACCAGCTGTGGCGGCTGTTGTACTTGATTCTACTCAGGCATTGTTTGCCGGTACTATGACTCCAGAAGCCGTAGCTGCTGCTGTTGACAAAGCTTACGAAGACGAAATGTAATTTATTAAATACTAAGAATAGGTTCCTGGTTTTCAGGAACCTATTCTTCTTTTATATAGTTAGAGAAAAGTGTATGAATTGAAGTATATAGCTGAAATTTTATGAAAAATCGGAGTGATATTTGTTTTGAACTTAGAAAATCGTTTAAAATCTGTTTACAATAAGAAAATAATAAATACAAGTTTTTTTAAGGGAAACCAACTACCTGTATTTTGGCTGTTAATCGCCCCTTCAGTTATTTTAATAACTGCCTTTATTCTTTATCCTGTTTTTAATACCCTTTTTTATTCGGTATATAAATGGAATGGATTTGGGCCATTAGTGGATTTCCAGGGGTTTAGAAATTTTGAAAGAATTTTTTCTGATCAAAGATTCTGGAATGCCTTAAAAAACAGTGGAATTATAGTTATTTTTTCTATTGTTTTTCAATTACCCATTGCCTTTATGCTCGCCCTTATAATCAGCCGGAATAATAGCAAGGGAATTATCGTGTTTAGGACAATATTCTTTTTGCCCTTTATATTTTCCGAGATTATAACCGGTACAATCTGGACATTTATTTATCATCCAACCAACGGTGTTTTAAACTATTTTTTTGAGGTTTTTTTTCCGAATGCAAATTACACAGGTTTATTATCCAGTCCTGATACGGTTTTTGGCGCGATATTATTTGTCGTTTTCTGGAAGTATTTTGGGTTTCACCTTATTATTTATGTTGCCGGGATGCAGGGAATTCCAAAGGAATATTATGAAGCTGCCCGCATCGACGGAGCAAAAGCCCATCATATTTTACGACATATAACCTTGCCGCTGATGAAACCTGCACTACAGATGTCACTTTTCTTCAGTATTATTGGTTCTATACAAATATTTGATATGGTGTGGGCCATGGGTCAGGGAGATCCGGTTCATGCGGGAGAGACAGCCGTTGTTTATTTATTTAAATTTGCTATTAAACAACAAAAATTAGGTTTGGGAAGCGCGATAGCGATTATTATCTTCCTGATTTGTTTGGTATTTAATATTTTCTACCAAAAAGTGATAAATGAAGAAAAGGCATAGGCGGTTTGAATATGATACAGAATTATAAGACAAAACAACGTTTAATTAACCTTGTTCAATATGCAATCTGTGTAATTTTTGGTTCCATTATTGTAGTTCCAGTAGTACTGACTGCTTTGGGCGGTTTTAAAACCCTTGGGCAGTTAAATGTTGATCCGGTTGGCTGGCCGAATCCTTTTTTGTGGGAAAATTATATCAAGATTTTTACAGAAAGCCGGTTTTTTATTTATTTCTACAATTCAATGTTTATAATGGTTTTCACGGTTATTCTAGATGTCTTGGTCGCCGGGTTTGCCGGGTTTGCTTTGAGCCGTTTTAAACTTAAAGGAAAAGAGATTATTTATAATTACATCTTGTTGGGTCTTCTTTTTCCCCTTACTTTGGCTATTTTACCAATTTATATACAGCTGCGAGATTTAAGCCTGCTAGATAAATACTGGGGAATCATTCTTCCTCAAACAGCCTTTCTTTTGCCCTTTCATGTAATGATTTTCCGAGGCTTTATTAGACAGATTCCTGGCGAATTGGAAGATGCCTGTTTAATTGACGGCCATGGTAAATTGGGCTTTTTATTTAAAATTGTTTTTCCCCTTTCACGGCCAGCCATTGCGACAGTATCTGTTCTTGCTATGGTTAACAGCTGGAATAATTACTTTTTACCGTTAATTGTATTGAATAGCAGGGATAAATTCACACTGCCCATGGGAAGTATGGATTTTATCGGACAATATTTGGCGGACTGGAACAAGATTTTGGCCTTTTTTACCATTACCATGATCCCGGCAATTCTGTTTTATATTTACTCACAAAAACATATTATTTCCGGGCTTACAGCTGGTGCGGTAAAGGGATAAAAAACTTTATTATTCTTCATCGCTGATAGAGGCTTTTAGACAAATTTTTTATTAAAGAACATCACAGCTGGTTCATTTTGAATCAGCTGTTTTTTTTGTAGAAAAGTGCATTTTAAAATATAGAACCCACTTTCCGCACTAAAATAGTCATTTCTTATATTATAGCGAAATAGAAAAGGCGATTTTGCAAATCGCAAATTCTTAACTCTTAATAATATAAGAAATTACCTAAATTCACCGAAGAATGTGAAGTGAATTGCAGAAGCTGAGATTTTAAAAACCTGCCCTGTTTTAGAGTAGAGCTTAGTGTACAATAGGCGTCTTAACGGTTACTTTCAACACCTTTGTATTTATCATTGATTTTGCGTTTATTGGCTGTAAGCTCGGTCTTTCGTAAGCGGATGGATTTTGGAGTAATCTCAACCATTTCATCTTCACCAATAAACTGAATGGCTTTTTCAAGAGTCAGAGGCAGAATCGGTGATAACACAACAGCATCATCTTTACCCGATGCCCTCATGTTGGTTAGCTTCTTGGTTTTACATGGATTTACGTTTAAATCGTTTTCACGATTATGTTCACCCACAATCATTCCTTCATAAACAGGATCACCGGGAATAACAAATAAGCAACCCCGCGGTTCAAGATTGAAAAGCGCGTATGGAACAGCTGTTCCTTGACGATCCGATACCAGGGAGCCTGTAAAACGCATGGCGAAATCACCCTTGTAGGGTTCGTAACCCGCCAAATAGGAATTTAGTATGCCAGTCCCTTTGGTATCGGTCAAAAATTCATCCCGATAACCAATTAGAGCGCGTGAAGGCAGATTAAATTCCATGCGTATTCGTCCATTTTCATGATTGGACATGTTGAGCATTCGTCCCTTGCGGCGTGATAGTTTTTCAGTAACAATACCCATAAAATCTGAAGCGCAATCAACAAAGAGATGCTCTATTGGTTCGAGAACCTGGCCGTCCTTTTTTTGAAAGATAACCTGAGGGCGGCCTACGCAGAATTCAAAACCTTCCCGTCGCATGGTTTCAATAAGAATGACAAGTTGAAATTCACCACGGCCCTTTACAATAAAGCCGCTCTTGTCTGAAGATTCTTCTACTTTCATGGAAACATTCAACATGGTTTCCTTAAGAAGGCGATCGTATAGCTTGGATGATTGGACATATTTACCCTCCTGACCTGCAAAAGGCGAGGAATTGTTTGTAAATTTCATGGACACTGTGGGTTCATCAACAGTGATTCTCTTTAAAGCCTTGGGTTGTTCCTTGGAACAAATTGTGTCGCCGATGTGTACATCTTCGATGCCGGCAAGAATAATGATATCGCCGGTCTCTGCCTGTGTCACATCCTTTGTGGTTATTCCGTTATACACCTGTAGTTTTGAAATCTTTAAATTGCGGCATTTGTTGTCAGAAGCAAGACAGACCATGGGTTCATTAGCCTTGGCTTTTCCGTTATATACACGGCCTATGGCAAGTCGTCCCAGGAAATCAGAATATCCCAGGTCTGAAACCAGCATTTGAAAGGGGCCATTGCAATCGCCTTTGGGCGGCGGCACGAATTTGACAATATCATCCATTAGCCCGAAGAGGTTTTCTCCAGGTATTTTCAGATCGCGGCTGGCAATACCATCCCGGCCGATTGAATAAAAAAGCGGAAAATCCAGCTGGTCCTCGTGGGCATCGAGGTCAATGAGAAGATCGTGTATTTCATCAAGAACTTCCAAGGGCCGGGCGTCCTGGCGGTCAATCTTATTGATAACAACCATCAAAGCCAAACCAGCTTGCAAAGCCTTGGACAAGACAAACCGGGTTTGTGGCAGGGGACCTTCACTGGCGTCTACCAGAAGAATGGCACCATCAGCCATGGAAAGGGCACGTTCTACCTCGCCTCCGAAATCGGCGTGACCGGGAGTGTCAATAATATTGATCTTCACACCTTTCCAGTCAACCGCGCAGTTTTTTGCGGCAATAGTAATTCCCCGTTCCCGCTCAAGATCCATGCTATCCATGACACGTTCTTCGATATGCTGGTTGTCCCTGAATACTCCACTTTGCCTGAACATAGCATCAACTAAAGTCGTTTTGCCATGGTCAACGTGGGCGATGATGGCAATATTTCTGATATTTAAATTTTGATTGTTTGTTTCCATTGAAATCCTCATAATAAGTAACTGATCAGCGATCATATCCTATTCTAAACTCTTGGTCTACTGATGCGCGAGTGAAATCGGAATAATTCTATTTGATTACACAAGAGGGCTGGCCCGAAGTAATTTAGATTCGCCCTGCTTGATCCAGGGAATTCCCTTTGGTTTTTACCCACCTCTTCACTGCATACTGAATTTTGTATCGGACTGATAGATATTTCGGAAGATTTTATTTTTATTAAGGCCATTAAGTTGAAATATCCGGGAAATGGAAAGCTCTGTTTATGCGATTTTTTTTAGGGAAGACAATACTATCAAATTTGATGGACAGAAGCTATCAAATTTGATAGCTTTAAGACTAAATAAGGAAGTCTTTTTAATTTTGTAAAAAGGTTTTTCTATAACATAAAATATTTTTAGTGATTTAATTTCTTATTATATAAATGATTATCTTTTTTGTTCCCGAATGTGCACTTGGACCAATATATTTTATATCAAAATGGCATGAGATTTGCAATATATAAGAAGCTATTCTATTTAGGAGGTTAGTATGAAAAAAATCGTTTTTATGATAGTTATGCTATTTTTATTCTGTCAGGGGATATTTGCTGGTGAAGAACCCCAAATTGCCTATCGAATGCTCGATGCTTATGTTCAAAATAAAAATCTGGAGGCCAAAGATAAAACCGCCTGGTGGGTGGTAACAGGTGTGGGAAGCGCTTTGGCGCTTGGAGGCATAACCACCTATGTGGTAAAGGATCAATTTACCCAGGATCCTGAGAAGATAAAAATTGCCAACATTGTTTCCTATTCTCTAATGGGTACTGGCGTGAGTCTCTCTGTTGTTGGTTTAATTGGATTATTCTCGGAACCGCCCGATTACTCAAAAAAATATCAGGATGTTTATTCTGAAAATGATCCAAAGGTCAGGGAAGCCCTTGCCGCGGCTAATTTGCGAGATCTGGCTATTCAGGGAAAAAATAAACGAGTCAGTTCTGCTTTTAGTTATTTTTTGGTTCCTATTATAAGCGGAGTCATTACCATAACCTTTAATCTTGTGGACCACCGTGAGTGGAGTACGGGGTTAACTGGTACCCTTTCCGGCACCAGTTATAATATTATTTTTGGAATAATTGAATTGATGACACCTTCAAAAGAAGAAATGCTCTATGACAAATACAAAGCCGCCCATAGCGCCTATTATGGGTCATAAGAGCGGTTACTCTGTCAAATGAAAGAAATCCTGTTTAGTCTGGGTGTTTTTTTCGGCTTGATCGCTGGTTTTGATGACCCATCAATAAATGCCTTGATTATCCGAGATAACACCCATCTCATTTTATCAGCCTCCATCGAAAATAGCGACCATGAAAAAATCCGGGAAATGGTCGATAGTGGTAATTTATTAAAGCTGACTCTTGAGATAATTTTAAAAAAGCACGGGACAATTCGTTATGTTCATGAAATTGCTTATGACCCGATTTTGAAGGAATATAAGATTAAGCAATCCGAGACCGCCTCAAGCTATTTGACGAAAAACCCTGGCGCTGCTTTTCTGTTATGGACCCAATTTGACCGTTTGGGGCTGTGGCCCGAGGCCGAAGTTTTAATGGGGCCGCTGATTTTTGTTATTATAGCTGAACTGGATTTGTCTGAGCCAAGCGATGCTGACCCGCGGGTGCTCTGGAATTATGTTTCACCTCAAAAAATTATCCGTTATAATTCCTTGAAAGAGGTGTCCTATTGAGGCTATATCTGAAATTTCTGATTCTATTTATAGGTGTTTTTCTGATTTCTATGTTTCTTTTCTTTATCTATTCTGTGCCCCAGGCACAATCACAGATCCGAAAGATGGAAAATCCCCTTTTGGAAACGGCTTTAGAGGAATCTCTTACAATTTTATCTCAAAGGGATAAGTCGAGTGATGAAAAAATTGAGCTGCTAAGCTCTGAAGTACTGGTTATCAACCGTGAATACAATAAACGAATCCTTCTTCAAGAGGATTTTCTTGTCATAGCTAGTCAGAATCTTTTGTATTATCTCTTGCTGCAGTTTATTTTGTTGTTTATCACGCTGTTTTTTCTGGTTCGGACAATGCTTGGGCATTTAAAACAAATGATGAAAGAGATCAGCACCCTTGAAAAAAATCAGGCCAATTTTCGTTTTTCTGTGCCAAAGGGCTATGAGTTTCGCAAATTGGCATTGAATCTTAATCAATTATTGCAAACCATTGAAGAGCGTGAAGCATTCATAAAGGAACAGGCAAAATTTGTTGGCTGGAAGGAGGTTAGTTCTTTTTTAACTCATCAATTCAAAAATCCCCTCAGTTCCATAATGGTGGCTAACAAAAACATCATGCTTCAGGCTGAAAGCAGCACTGAAGTCATTTCTGAAAGCACCGAGATTATTCTGAATGAAGTCCAACGTTTAAGTGATTTGGTTAATCGCTTGAAAGGTTTGTGCGATTTCCCTGATTTGATCTTGACCAGGGTGAATATTTTTACCTGGCTCAAGGAAATCATCAGTGATTACAAAAGAATGGCCATTCAAATTCAGGGAGAAGAAGCCCTGGAGCTATATATTGATAAACAGCTGTTTCATGAGGTCTTTGGAAATCTCATCAATAATTCGCTTGATGCTGGCGCGAAAAATATGCAAATTTCTTTGGAGTCTGATGAAAATTGTAATAAAATGATTATTTCAGATGACGTGAAAGGATTAAATCCAGAGGTTCTGGATAAAATCTTTTTACCGAAATTCTCAACAAAAAAACAGGGTTCTGGTCTGGGCCTTATTTTTGTGAAGCGAGTGGTTCATCTGCATAAGGCTAAGCTTGTAACCAGACTTTCCCCTCACGGGGGGCTTGTTTTTTCATTTATATGGAAAAAGGAGGAAAGTCTGTGAGAATTCTGATTATTGACGATGAAATCAATATTCTGAAAAGCCTGAGAACGTTTTTAGAGATAAAAAAGCATAAGGTTGATATTGCCGAAACAGAAGCGCAAGGCTTAAAAATTTTGGAAACTGATCATTTTGATGTGCTTTTGCTCGATCTTTTTCTTGAATATGAAAATCAGGGTTTTGATATATTATCGCAACTTAGAAAATCTCAGCCCCAATTGTCGGTGATCATTATTACAGGGCAAGGCTCTGTTCAAAAGGCTGTTAAGGCTATTCATCTGGGGGCCTTTGATTTTATAGAAAAACCGGTGAATACCGATAGGCTGGAAATTTTACTTCGAAATATCGAAGAGCTGAAAAAGCTGGCCCATGAAAACCAACAATTAAAAACCCGCTGGTTAGAGGAAAATTTCATCCTGGGCACTTCTGAAAAAATGCGGAAACTCATTCAGAGTGCGGACAGAGTTGCGAAGGTGAATCATGGCGTCCTTATTCAGGGTGAAAATGGTTCAGGAAAGGAACTTCTGAGCCGTTATATTTATCAAAATAGCCAAAGATCGGACAAAAGCTTTGTTGCCGTAAACTGCGCGGCCATTCCCCAGGATCTTTTTGAAAGCCAGCTTTTTGGTCATACCAGGGGCTCCTTCACAGGAGCGCACAAAGACTTTCGCGGTTTTTTTGAGCGGGCACATGGGGGGACCTTGTTTCTCGATGAAGTAGCTGAAATTCCTTTTTCATTGCAAGCGAAATTGCTCAGGGCGCTTGAAAGCGGGGAAATCCAGAAGCTGGGGGGTGATGAAATCATCAAGGTTGATGTCAGACTGATTAGTGCCAGCAACCGAAATTTACGCGAAGAAATCCGGCAGGGCCGTTTTCGTGAAGACTTGTTTTATCGTATCACCCAACTGGAGTTGACCGTTCCTTCGCTTAAAGACAGGCAGGAAGATATTCCTGCTTTGATCGATCACTTTATTCGTTTGGAGCAAGGTAATATTCACAGGGATTTTCACAGTTCCGCCTATGACTACTTAATACAAAGGTCATACCCGGGAAATATCAGGGAATTGAAGAACCTGATTCTGCGTGTAATGGTTTTGATTCCTGACAATCCTGTAACCGGAAAACATATTGAATCAATTGATCACCTAGAAAAAAGCGAAGGGCATTCAGATATTTTCAAGAAAACCATGCCTTTGAGGAATGCCAAAAACCTCTTGGAGCAAATCTATCTAAAAAAACAGATGGAAATCCATCATGGATCAGTCAAGGAAACTGCCTTGGCCCTTGGTATCCTTCCGAATAATTTGTCAAGAAGGCTAAAGGAACTGTGCGAATCAGGGGACTGAATCAATAGGCTGTTTTTTTCTTTCTAATTAAATAACCCTCTTTTACCGGCTGGCTGGTTTCTATAATATAGTCCTTCATGTGGTCTGCCTGGGTGACAGGCTCTCCCTTTTCGTTGAAAATGGCAAAAACATCATCACACAAAAAAAGCACATCGTAGCCAATATATTCCAGCTTGTCAGTGGTCCTGATCTGGTTTTTTACATGCAATTTGAAGCGACCTGGTTCAAGTTCTTCACCTATGGTGCCAAGGAATTCATATTCCCGTAAATAGGATTTCTGTGTGGTTTTATCCATATCCTTTTTATCAAAGAAAAAGCCGGTTGAGAATTCCCGATGGCTCACTTTATCGATTTCATCCTTGTAAGCCTGCAAGTCGGGGACCTCTATGCCGTAAAAAGCATCAAGGGCTTTTCTGTAGGCTCGCGTTACAATTGCCGTATAATAAACAGACTTCATTCGCCCCTCAATTTTGAGTGAATCCACACCCGCGTCGGAAAGCTCCTTGAGGTAATCTATCATCATCATGTCCTTGGACGAGAGAATTGATGTGAAACCCTCGCCTTGAATCACCGGAAAAAATTGACCAGGCCTTTCTTCCTCTTCAAGCACCCGGAATTTCCATCGGCAGGAATGGGCGCAATCCCCCTGATTTGCTGAGCGATCTGCCATGTATTTACTGAGAAAACATCGGCCTGCGTAAGCCAGACACATGGCCCCATGAACAAAAACCTCTATTTCGAGGCCTGTTCGTTTTTTGACTCTCTCGATTTGCTTTAAGGACATTTCCCTGCCCAGGATAATTCTGCTGAATCCCAGGTCCGCGTAGGCCATGGCCGCGTCGCTGTTTATACAATTGGCCTGGGTGCTTAAATGCAGTTCTTTAAGAGGAAAACGCTTTTGGAGCAGTTTTACAATACCAATATCACTGATGATAAAGGCATCGATAGGGTAATCCTGAATGTAATCAAGTTCCATTAGAAGACGGTCAATATCTTCATCATGAAAATAGATATTCAGAGCGCAATAAAGCTTTTTATCGGGTCCCTTGATTCTCTTGACGATTTGGTGGTCATCTTCATAAAAATTATCAGCCTTTGCGCGCAGGGAAAAATTTTTAATCCCAATATAAGCCGCATCAGCTCCGTAGAGATAAGCTGTTTTTAATTTTTCCCAATTGCCTGCCGGCGCCAATAGTTCCATCATGTTGCGAAATATACATGAAAAATAAAAAAAGTAAAAGACCTGCCTGCCTGCCAGGCTGATTGATTATATGATAACTTATTTTTTTATGTGTTGCCCTTTTTTCATCTCAAAAATCCAGGATTTTCCTTTACGGATTTTTTGCTTACCTGTTGGAGCTCTTTTCATGTGATTCGGCCAGGCAGCTAATTTTTTGGGCCAATGTCTTTTGCTGAAAAGTTAATTTTACATTTGATTCCTCAATGCTATATCCATTTTGCTTAAGCGTGCCTTACCACAGGGAGAATAAGAAATGGAGTCACGCTATGTAATTGACATTTGCGAAATCCAATGATAAAAAGCCTGGGTGAGGGGATTGTCATTGTGGCTGCCAACAAGCTGAAAGCCCTGTTTTAACGCCTCCGGCGCGTTTTCAACAATATAGGAGTAGGGTGCCCATTCAAGAAGGTCCCTGTCATTGAAATCATTGCCTAAAGCCAGCACCTTTGTGGGTTCTATTCCGAGAAATTGGCATAAGGCCATACTGGCCCTGGCTTTGGAAGCCTGGGCAGGCAATATTTCCAGCCAGATTGAGCCATCCTGTAAAGGTGAACTGGAATACACGATAGTATATTGGCTAAAAACTGATTGAATTAAATCAAAGCATGATCCAAAGGAATCTGCCTCACAAATGATCACAATCTGGCTGATTTCTGGAAATAAAGGCTTTGATCGGTTGAAAACCCTGGCATAGTCCTGGTATATATCCAGACGATGCTGAAAAGCTTGGGTGATTTTACCAAAATTACAGTATTCAAAATAGTGATTATCCGGCAGCGGAGCGTGAGCCATGAAATCGATTTTCATTTTGTGCAAATTATCGTAAATGCTGTGAGTTTCTTTTTGTGAAAAGCAAAGAGATCTGATCCACTGTTTTTCGGCAAAGGAATAAATACCATTACCGCAAGACAGAACCGCGTAATCAAAGGGCGGATTATCTCCAAAAGTCTTGGTAATAGAAAAAAGATGCCTGCCTGTAGCCATGACTCTTATAATATTCATGTTTTTTGCCTGTTCAAGGGTCTCTCTATCCCTTTGACCAATTTCTTTTTGGCTGTTTAACAGTGTTCCGTCCAAATCGCTTATGATCATTCCACTTTGCATGAACTGAATTTACATTGATTTATGCAGGAACTCAAGCCCTGTTTTTAATCATAGCAAACCCATTTTTTTTAATTTAGGAGTAATCACAAACTGACAATACCCATAATTACGATTATTAACATAAAAATTCTGGTGATAATCTTCAGCTTTATAAAAGTGCTCAAAAGCCTTTACTTCGGTTACAATGGGCAATTTATAAAGAGCAGACAAGTCATCGATCATTTTTTCAGCAATCACTTTTTGATTGTCTGTATGGTATAAAATAATGGAGCGGTATTGAGGTCCGATATCCGCTCCCTGCTGATTTTTGGTGGTCGGATCATGGGCTTTGAAAAAAATATGAAGAATTTCCTTAAAGCTGATTTTGGCTGAATCAAAGTGAATATGAATCACCTCCGCGTGGCCTGTTTTTTTACTTGATACTTCTTCGTAACTCGGATTTTTTTGGTGCCCACCGGAATATCCGCTTTCCACCTTTAAAATTCCGTCAATGTTGTTGAAAACCGCCTCGATACACCAGAAACAGCCTCCACCTAAAGTCGCGGTTTCTGACTGGCTATCGATTTTATTTGGCCTATCCATATCCGGCTCCTTTCAATCTACTGCATTAAAAAATAAGCTATGCTTTAAGGTAAGTAAATTGCGAATAAAGGGCTATGGTCTGAATAAAATCTTGCCTGGTCACACACAGACTATAATGAAACTGGATTTTCCGTTTTCTTTGGAAAATGTAAAAAGCCTTGTATTTGTTGAGCTAGTTTTCTTTTTTGGCGTTGCCTGCCGCCCATAAACAGCAATTCTATATTTGAGTACAAATATTACGAATTGTGCTTAATTTCAATTCGTTGCAGTTACAATTCCAAATATAAACTATTATTAACGCAGTTTCATAGCATCGGTTAATTTTTATTTTTAACAAAAGGTTTATATTTGGAATTGTTGTACCGGGGGCATGGCAGGCCGGGCTATTCGGTACTTCGCTGTTGCTCCGAAGGTTTTTTGCCTGAAATTATCAGGCAAAAAACGCTTTGGCTTGCCATTTTTGAAAAAATGGCAAGCCATACCTTCTATCCCTAACGCATTGATAGTCCGATTGTGATTTAGCTAAACAAGTAGAGGGCTTTAAATAACAATAGCATTAAAAAATAATGTTTCGGCGGGCATGGTTTTGTGAAAACCGACAGATTGGATAGAAAAAAAGATGTAAGGTTGTCTTGACATCTTTACAATTAAATTGTATGGTATAACCATGATGCTTGATCCCCATTCTCCGGTACCCCTTTATTCTCAACTCGCGGATGCGATACTTGTCCAAATCAAGACAGGACAATTAAGGCCTGGAACAAAGATCCCTTCTGAACATGATCTTGCTAAAAGATATAGCTTGGGGCGGCCGACGGTGCGTCAAGCAACCGACTTGCTTGTGCGAAGGCGAATCCTTGAACGGCGTAAAGGTTCCGGAACCTATGTCCTGAATCAGGACGAGGAAATCAATTTATTTTCACTTGCCGGTAGTGTAAGCGCCTTCAAGGACAAGGGCCTGTTGATCAAAAGGCGTATCACCCATAAAATAACACGCCGCGATGATGTGACTGATTTTGATAACCCCTTTTTTATGAAATGGACCCTTTTTTTTCAACGAATCAGTTTGTATGAAAATAAGCCTTTTTTGCTTGAAAATATTTTTTTACATCCAACTATGTTTCCCGACATAGAGAATTATGATTTTTCAAGCGAATCCCTTTCGAGGGTTATTCAGGAAGTTTATCAGCGCAAAATCGGACATGGCAAACAGAGCTTTTCTGTTGCCCTGGCTGAAGAAAAAATTAGTCAATTGCTGGAGCTTGAAAAAAAAATATCCCTGCTGGTCGTGAAACGCCATCTTTATTTTTATCACCATGAGCCAGGGTTGTATGCTGAAATGTATTGCACACCCAAGCCATTTGCTTTTACCCAGATTTTTGGAGGTAACCTATGAAAAACAATGAAAACAATGAAAACAATCAATGGGGAGAACCTATCTCTTCAGGGACTCAAGTGGTTGGTCCTTATTTTGGCGCCTATGGAGGGGCCTTTATTCCGGAAATTCTTTATTCCACTATCGAAGAGCTTAAGGAAGAATTCCACAAGGCAAAAAATGATCCTGCTTTCTGGGAAGAATACAAGGCCTTGATGTCCAATTATTCCTGTCGGCCAACACCCCTAACCTATGCCGAAAGGCTAACCGAGCATTTTAAGGGTGCGAAAATTTTTATTAAACGTGAAGATTTGAACCATACCGGAGCGCATAAAGCCAATAATGTTATGGGCCAAGGGCTTTTGGTAAAGCGTATGGGGAAGACCCGTGTGATTGCTGAAACAGGAGCCGGCCAGCATGGGGTTGCCACAGCCACCATGGCAGCGCGTTTCGGATTCGACTGCACCATTTATATGGGTGAAGTTGATGTTAAGCGCCAACGCCCCAATGTTTTCTGGATGGAACGTCTTGGAGCCACAGTCGTTGCTGTGAAAGAGGGTACGCGTATTCTTAAGGATGCGATAAATGAAGCCATGCGTGATTGGGTGTCCAACATGGATAGTACCCATTATGTTCTGGGAACTGCCTGCGGGCCTCATCCTTTTCCTGAAATGGTGAGCTATTTCCAGTCCATTATCGGCATAGAGGCACGAAAACAGATCCTCCAACAGCATGGAGCATTACCAGCGCGTGTCTATGCCTGCGTTGGAGGCGGTTCCAATGCCATGGGAATTTTTTCCGGTTTTTTTGATGATCCTGTTGAACTGGTAGGCGTGGAAGCAGGAGGGTATGGCCTTTCAACCGGGCAGCATGCTTCCCGGTTATCTTCTAACGATTCAAGCATCGGTGTAGCCCAGGGATATAAAACCTATTTTCTTCAAAACCATGAAGGCCAGATGAAGGAAACCCATAGTGTTTCAGCTGGTCTTGATTATGTGGGTGTGTCACCGATTTTAGCCAATTTTAAGGAAACTGGACGTGTTCGTTTTGAGGCAGCGACTGATAAGGAAGTGATAGAGGCCCTGACGCTGAGCATTAAGAAAGAAGGTTTGATTCCTGCGCTTGAATCTGCTCATGCCTTTGTTCAAGCCTTTAAGGAAGCTCCCGAACTTTCGGCAGACAAAGCAATCATTATCAACCAATCGGGCAGGGGAGATAAGGACATATTCACAGTGGCAGATGCCTATGCTGATCCAGCCTGGAGAGAATTTATTATAGCCAAAGCGGAGGAATATCATGAATAAAACCAAGGTTACCGAATATATTGAAAACCAGTTGAAGAAGAAAAAAATTCTGCTTATGACCCATATTGTTTGCGGTTATCCGGATTTTGAAACTTCCTACCGTATAGTTGAGGAAATGGTTAAAGCCGGAGTTGACATGATGGAACTTCAAATTCCCTTTTCCGAACCTATCGCTGACGGCCCTGTTATTTTACACGCGAACCAGAAATCCCTGGAGTCCGGCACGACAGTTAAGGACTGCCTTGATTTTGCCCGAAAAGTAACCAGTGATTTTGAAATTCCTTTTTTATTCATGAGCTATTATAATATTCTTTTTAAAGCCGGTGTTGACACTTTTGTCAAGGAAATGGCAAGCAGAGGGCTTCAGGGGGCCATTGTTCCCGATCTTCCGCCAGAGGAAGGTTCAAAATATCTTTCCTGTATGGATGAAAAGGGGTTATCCCCTGTTTTTATCTTTACACCTAACACGTCTTTTGAACGCATGAAGTATATCGCCAACTTGGCAAGGGGTTTTGTCTATTGTGTCGCGCGAAAGGGTGTAACCGGTCTGGATACCAGTTTTTCGGACAAGCTTGAAACTTATTTACAACAATGTCGTGAAGCCGTACAGCTCCCTATTGCTCTTGGTTTTGGCGTTAAAGATAAATCGGATGTGAATTTTTTAATTGGCAAAGCTGATATTGCCATTGTTGGTACCCAAAGCATACGTGTTGTGGAACAGCAAGGTTTAAAGGCTCTCGGGCCCTTTATCGCGGGTTTACGTGATTGATCAGTGTCATTGATGCTAAGACCCGTAAATCAGGAACAGGGCAGGGGTTGATATTTAATAATCTGGCATTTCATCATGGCCTGAAAAGCTGGGTGAAGAAAATTTTTTAGAAAACAGCGAGCAGCGGTAGTATCGAAGATATTACCGCTCTTTTTATTTGTGCAAAAACAATATTATTCCGCATACTCAACAAGGGGAACGGCCTTTTTAAAGGCCAGGGCATAATTGGGCTGTACTTTGCCGGTTACTAAACCCTGAAAGGAATCGGAATCCCTTAATAAACCCCAGCGGTCTGTTCCCTGGTGTGGAAGTGTCATGGCTTTTTCGCTTTTTGTCATGGCATAGGCAACAAAGACACCTTCGGTTGGTAAATCCTCGGAGCAGGTGATGATAACACGATTGCCGGAAATCTCAACCGATTGAATGGTTTCCTTACCTCGCGGTGAGGTTATTTCAAAACCTTTTCCATTCATCCATTGAGTTTCATTTTGGTGAGGAATTTGAAAGTTTTCATCCCATACCAAAGGGGGAGAAGGAACATGAAAATCGATGGAAATAATATGATTGTTGCGAAGGATATTTAATGGCTGAAGTGGTTGCCAATCATTCTTTAGAATAACCCGCTGGTAATAGATTTCAGCATACTTTTCTCCCAATTCTTGATAGCCCTCTGCTTTAAAATGAATTTCATCAATATCATAAGGATATTGGTACTTTGGGCCGGAACACACAATGCTGGCAGGATTGTCCATGGCTATTTGCCATGCCGCAAGAGTTGATAGGGAGTTGTCACCCCAGGAATTCTGTTGTGAGACAATCATCAAAACATCTTCGTTTTGTCCTGTAATGGCTTTTATATCTGAATTATAATCCTGCCATAACTGAAGAAGCTCTGACCCATAGTTTGGGTTATCTGTATCGCTTTCTCCATGGGTCATAATAATAGCGCCGATACCGTAGCTCTTTCCCTGTTCACGGGCAAGACGGGTGATTGCTTCCACTTCTATCATCGAAGCGGCATAGGCGCGACCATTGACGCCGTTTATAGTAGCCTCTTTTTTAAGGTAAACCAAGGCTTTACCATCTTCACCGACATTTGTGTGAACGCTGACGTAGTCGCGATCATGGTTGTTCTTTAAAAGTGCAGATATTTGATTGGCCATGGATGAATGGGGTGTTTCGCCTAAAATGTTTGCCGGCCAGGCGCTCGGGTATTGGGGCGCGTAGCGGTTGATGGGCTCAGTTAATGGAACCAATTCCAAAAGAGGATCGGTAGAAGAAATCGGCCATTCCAAATCGGCTTTGGATAATTTCAAATTGGCAAATGGCTGGGTAATCGATTCAACAGGTTTGGCTTTCACTCCCACAGCGAGGCTTTGTCCTGTTCCTATAATACCAGCCCAATCCCATGGAATATTCAGCTGCGCTGATTCACCGGGGAAATGATCTATGATTTTAATATAATATTGAGCGATGAAAAGCGCATCAACAACATTTATAATGTCATTGGCATCAACATCGGCCGCGATCCTATTAAAGGGATGTGGTTCCATTTCCACATAGTATTGCGCTGTAAAAAGGGCATCAACAATATTGATAATATTATCTTCATTCACATCGCCGAGAGTAGAGCTTTGGCCAAAAACCGAAATTGTGATTATTGATAATACAACTAAAAAGAACAAATATTTTTTATGTTTTTCGAAAAATACCATGTGTTTTCCTTTCGTTGTCAATTATTTTATTTTAAATGACTACATAATAATATTGATAGGGATTGTTGTCAATGTCCGTGAATTAGCTCAGAAAGCCATAGTTCAAATGCTTTATATCTATTAAAGACATAATTTCATAGCGTTATAGTGAGTAATTAGTGTTTATGATTGGCAGCTTTAAAAACCCTTGAGAGGGGAATGGCTTTCCACTTGCAGTTTATTAAGTGAATAAGTTATAATAAAGGAATGAAACAATGCCCTATATGTAAAACCACTCTTAGCGAAATTGACTATCACAAGGAACGTGTGGATTTTTGTCCTGATTGTGGTGGTTCTTTTTATGATAAAGGCGAATTGGATAAAATCATAGGAATGTTTGAGCTTTATGAAGCCATTACTCTTAATGAAGCCGAGATTGATACCCTGCCAATAATCGAAAAACAAAGGGAAGTACTCTGTCCCAAGGATCAGCAGCCAATGGAGCCGCTTGAAATTGCGGGACAGATAATTGATCGCTGTCCTCAGTGTCAGGGAATCTGGCTTGACAAAGGGGAAATTGTCGCACTGAAAATAGCTGAAAATCATATCCGCGAAAACATGAATCTATATATCAGGCTGGGTCATTGATGAAATATGTTAACAAAAAAATGATTATCGTGATAAACCGTTTGGTGACTCAGATAACCGGAGGCACTGCTGCTTCGGGCACGAATATCAGGCAAGGGCAATCCCTGGGGTTTGTGGAAAGAATTTTCAACAACGAAGTATTTGCAAAGGTTTTGTATCCTGATATTTATCATCAAGCTGCTGCCTACATGTTTTATGTTATTAAGAATCATGTTTTTTTGGACGGAAATAAACGAACAGGTTTGGCAGCAGCTGTGACTTTCTTGAAATGGAATAATATCCTGTTTGCTCCTTTTGAAGAGGATAAGGTGTTTGACTTTGTAATGGATGTTTCTGCCGGAGCCAATGACCCTGAATCGGTTATTCCGCGAATTGCCCTCTGGTTAAAGGAGCTTAGTCTATACTAATTATTTGGCAGTTCTTTTAAACCATAAATAGGGTGCCAAAGTTCAATATTGTCTAAACCTCATTAAAAAGCAACTCTAAAAAATTCCTTGTCAGAGGACTTGAGAAAAAGTTTTTTTTCCATAAACAATTAATTTCAATTGCCTTTCATTTAAATATTAAGAGAAACGGTAAAGAATTATATTTTCTTTGACTTTTGAAAAATTTATATACATTGTATATAGAGAAGCACAGGAATAATCTTTGTCTAAAACAGGTGTTTCTTCATTGGTTAAAGAAAGGATTTCTATGGCTCTTAACGAAAAACGCTGGTATGATAAAAAAGGTATTGGAAAATACATACGAGCTATGAAGTATTTATCTGATCATGAACGCGACAAAATCGTTCTAGAGTTAAAAAATATAATATCAGCTGAAAATCCTGAAATCATGGTAGATCATGTTATGGAGTTTAGCCTTTACCGAAACCGATGGTATGATCATGACCCCTATTGCTGGCTGGTGATAAATTCATTACAATATGCCGATACTCGATTAATGGAGAAAATAACTGAATATTTTCAGTCAATTGAATCCAGATTCACCATGAACATCCCCTAACGATTATGACTGTGTTATCTCTTACATATCTTACCTAGGAAATAATTTTTTGCCCTGGTCAAAATTCGTTTCGTTATTCTGGATATAGAATTAACTTGTAACATTTTCTTTCAATATCTCCACATAATCTTCATACTTGAAAGTTATAATCATAGTTGAAGATGGATTATTAAGAATCCATAGCAAAACAGGGGCTCGAAAATGATTATCAAGGATGCAGAAAAAAACTTGAATCTGTATGGTGTTTAGGCGAATCATTGTAGTTACAGATTTCAGAATTATCAGAAAGGCATTGGTTTGAGTTAAGGATAGGTTATTACAATAAGCCCTCGGGCTGTGGGAATTGGATTCGACAAAGAGTTGGAAGATAAAATATATATTTGTTTAGCTAAATGAAGTGATTGTTGTAATCGCGTTAGGGATTGGAGCCATGGCTGTACCATTTTTTCAAAAATGGTACAGCAAAGCGTTTTTGTCTGGATAATTTCCAGACGAAAACCTTCGAAGCGACAGCGAAGTGGCGGAAAGCCCGGCCTGCTGGAATGGAATGGAAGCAGGCAA
>JAFGWI010000057.1 GCA_016937215.1 Spirochaetales bacterium
AGAATGAAAATAATAATAAGGAGAAAAAAATGAAACGAAACCAAAAAATCTCTGGAAGAGGGAGTTTAGTCATCTTGTGTCTGCTTCTTGTCTTTTTTACTTCACAGGTTTTCGCCCTGGATAACGGATTGGCTAAAACCCCGCCCATGGGTTGGAATAGCTGGAATGTTTTTCACGGCGAAATTGACGAAGCCAAAATCCGGCAGATTGCCGATGCCATGGTTAGCACGGGCATGCGCGATGCCGGCTATATTTATCTGAATCTGGACGATAACTGGATGGCCAATCCCGCGCGTGATTCAAGCGGAAATTTGAGGGCTCACCCTCAGCGTTTTCCAAGCGGCATCAAGGCTTTGTCAGATTATGTTCACGATCGTGGTTTAAAACTGGGTATTTACGGTGACCGTGGTACCATGACCTGCATGAATGTGCCGCAGAGCGGCAGTTATGGAAATGAACAACGCGATGCCAATACCTTCGCATCCTGGGGTATTGATTACCTGAAATATGACAATTGCAATGCTGTGGGTGATCAGCAGACAGCTTACCGAAACATGAAAAACGCATTGGCCAACTGCGGACGCCCCATTGTGTTCAGCATCTGCGCCTGGGGTTTTTCAGACTGGGCGCCGGAATTGGGAAACCTCTGGCGGACCACAGGTGATATTACCGATAAATGGGACAATGGCACTGATTGGTTCCATGGCATCATCAACTGTATTGATGCCAATGAAAAATACGCTCCCTATGCCAAACCTGGCGCATGGAATGATCCTGACATGCTGGAAATCGGCAACGGAGGTTGCACAACCGAAGAGTACAGAACCCAAATGAGCATGTGGTCAATGATGGCTGCTCCTTTACTTACTGGAAATGATATTCGCAATATGTCCGGCGCGATTATGGATATATTATTGAATAAAGAAATCATCGCGATTGATCAGGATCCTGCCGGTATTCAGGGGCGCCGCGTGAGTTCCTCCAATGGTACCGAAATCTGGACCAAACCCCTTGGAACCGCAAATGGGCCAGATAAGGCTGTTGCCTTGTTGAATCGGAATGGATCAGCCACTCAGATCACTGTGAACCTTGCAAGCATAGGCTTTAGCGGACCGGTTATGATACGTGATTTGTGGGCCAAAACTGACCGAGGCAGCTTTACAGGAAGCTACACTGTGTCTGTTCCGAGTCATGGCACGGCAATGCTAAAAATCACCAATGGCGGTACACCAGGGCCTACACCTAAACCTCAGCAAGAACCGATTTTTACAGGAGGCCCCTATGATCTTGATGGAACAAGCGAGTACATCGATCTTCCTGACAATATCACCGAAGACCTCGCGGATTTTTCAATGGCTGCTTGGGTTGAATTACGAAGTCTGGATAACTGGACACGTTTATTCGATTTCGGGGGTGATACTACCAGCTTTATGATGTTTACCCCAGCCTCGGGAACAAGCGGGAATCCCTATTTTTGTATTACAATTTCTGGTAATGAGGGCGAACAAGGTATAGATGGAAATACAGCTTTCCCGATTGGCTCAAAACAACATCTTGTTATTACAAAACAGGATGATACAGGCGTGATGTATATCAATGGCAAAGAGGTTGGGCGAAACCCATCTCTGACATTGAAACCAGCCAATTTGGGCGATACGGTCAATAATTATATCGGACGTTCCCAATGGGAACAGGATCCCTATCTGAATGCGCTTATCGATGATTTCAGGATTTATAATCGTGCCATAACAGAAAGCGAAATTGATGAATTATTTAATAATCAAAATAATGAAAAAAAACCTGGCGATGTTAATGACGATGAAACCGTAAATATCGTCGATGCATTGTTGGTTGCACAGCACTATGTACAGATTATTCCTGATGTTTTTATCGAAGAAAATGCCGATGTTAATTGTGATAACACAATCAACATCGTTGACGCGTTATTGATCGCTCAATATTATGTCGGTTTAATTGATGAATTTTGTCTATAACAGTCTTTTATTTTGATTTTGGAAAGGAAGATGGTGTTGAATCATCTTCCTTTTTTATTAGAATCAAATCATGGGTCTCTGTCAATAGAACTGTCAGTCCCGTGACTATCATTTTGTGATCTGACATAATTCCAAAACCATTGGCCTTTGGATGTGGATTGTGACCAAAAACTTCAGCTTACCAATGTACCATTGTTTATTGTTTTTTCCGCAAATATTTACCTACAAATTAACTATAAGACATTTGAACTTTTTTTCTATTCAGTTCCTATCATTAACCAAGGTAGTATAGCATAAACCCATCATTACAGAGGAATTTTATTAACCTGTCTTTGTATTTTTTTGATAAAAAGCTTGGATTTCAATTCTTATCCTTATTTCAATTTATCGATATTTTTTTATTGTGGTTCTTAAGAAATTTCTTTCCTTGACTTTTACATGTTTATGATTTATAAAATTTTAATATTATAGGTTTTACTATATTAAAATTTAAAGGAGAAAAAAATGTTCAAAAAAAGAGGAAAAATTTTATTATCTCTTTTATTGGTGGCGCTGGCTCTGAGTTCATTTAATGGTTGTTCAGACTCAGCAGCAAAAGATGATAAATTTGAAGTATCAATATTCAGAATTGATTCTTTGCCACAGCCTGATCCAGATAATAAGATTTACAAAATGCTAAAGGATGAATTTGGCGTAACGTTTAAATTTGAATTTCTGGCTGGTGATTTAAAACAGAAACTGGGTGTTATGACTGCCAGCGGCGATTATCCTGATTTAATCAGTTATGATCCCTTATTGAAAGAAGCCGGAGCACTTATTCCTTTGGAGGATTTAATCAAGGATAATTGTCCTAACCTCTACGCTCATTACAAACCATTCTGGAACCAGGTTAAGGAACCAGATGATGGTCACATGTATTGCATGCCAGACTACGGCCGATTCTACGGTGGTGTTTCTGACTTGACCTATGAAGGTAATGGTTTCTGGATTCAAAAAGCTGTTTTAGCTGAATTCGGTTACCCAAAACCAACCACCCTTGATGAATACTTCGATTTAATTGAAAAATATAAAGCAAAATATCCAACCATCGATGGTCAACCGACTATTGGTTTTGAAATTTTAAATTACCAATGGAGAAATTTCGTACTCAGAAATCCACCTCAATTTTTGGCAGGCTTTCCAAATGATGGCGATGTCACTGTTGATCCAATAACCTATAAAGCTGAAATATTTGCTAATAAAGACATAGCGAAACGCTATTATAAAAAACTCAATGAAGTTAATGCTAAAGGTCTCATTAATAAAGACACTTTTGTTAATAACTATGATCAATACATGGCAAATATGGCCAGCGGCCGTGTTCTGGGTGTGCCAGACCAGCACTGGCAGTTTGGAAAAGCTGAAGAAACCTTGAAATTGAAGGAACGTTTTGAACGAACCTATGTTCCACTGGGATTAACCTATGACAAGAGCATTAAAGACCATTACCGTGACAGATCTCTATTAAATCTTCACCGAGGCTATGGTATTACTGTTGACTGCAAGGATCCATTAAGAATTTTGAAGCTATTTGACGCGCTTTTGGACGAAAAATGGCAGAAGATTTTTGACTGGGGTATTGAAGGCGAAGACTATATGGTAAACGAAAAAGGCCGTTTTTACAAAACCCCTGAACAGCTTAAAACAATGGGTGATGTTCCTTGGCAATCCAAAAACAAGGCACTGGCATTGTACGAAAGTATGCCAAAACGCGAAGGTTTTTATAGCGACGGTAACTCTGTGCGCGATCTAAACCAGCCTGAAGTCTATTTCTCCCAATTATCCGCCTACGATAAGGAATTCTTTGGTAAATACGGTATCAGCTCTCCTATAGAATTTCTCAATGCGCCTCCTGAAAACCTGCCATGTTACCCGGCATGGACAATTGACCTTGGTGAAGGCTCAGACGCTCAAATCGCCAATCAGCAAATGCAGGATCTCGGCGTAAAATATTTACCCCGTATTATCTTGGCTGCGCCAGCGGATTTCGAAAAAATTTGGCAGGAATATGTTGATGCCTTTGACAAAATCAATGTTAAAGCCTATGAAGATAAAATCAACAAGGAAATCCAATTCAGGGTTAAAAACTGGTAAACTTTGGTTCGTTGTTTATAAAACTTCAAACCAAAATGTTTAAAGCATAGAAGTTATAAGCTGCATCAACTGATGCAGCTTATAACACTAAATTGTATAAAGATTTATAGGGTAAAATATCATGGCAGGTTTTTCAAGCAATCAAAAACTAATTAAATCACGAAACATAATTACACTGGATGTCTTAAAAAAGCAGAAGCAACTCATTTTTATGTCTGCCCCACTGCTTGTCTATATTATAATATTCGCCTACGCGCCTATGTGGGGTTGGATAATGTCTTTTCAGGATTATAAACCAGCAAAAAGTTTTTTTGATCAGCAATGGGTCGGGTTCAAACATTTTGAATTTTTATTTACTGATCCGGTTTTTTTTAATGTTCTTAGAAATACCATTTGTATGAGTATAATCAATCTGGTTTTCAGCTTTGTGTCAGCTATTGGCCTGGCACTCCTGCTAAATGAAATCAAAAATATTTTTTTTAAGAGAACAGTTCAGATTATCTCCTATTTACCCCATTTTTTATCATGGATTATTGTTACGGGAATAGTGGCCAATGTTTTATCCACTCAGGGCATAATTAACGAAGTCTTGATGAAAATGGGACTTTTAACCGAACCGGTCACCTGGCTCAGTGAAGAAAAATATTTTTGGGGAATCGTCGGTGTTTCACATGTCTGGAAGGAAGTAGGGTGGAATACCATTATTTACCTGGCTGCCATGTCAGCCATTGACCCTTGTTTATATGAAGCAGCCAATATTGACGGAGCCAACCGTTATCAAAAAATGTGGCATATCACTTTACCTGGAATTAAATCTACCTTTATCATTCTTTTAATCATGAATATTGGATGGCTTATGAATGCCGGGTTTGAAATTCAATATTTACTGGGGAACGGTCTGGTCATCGACTATTCCCAGACCATCGATATTTTTGTTCTAAAATATGGTATTGGAATGGGGCGTTTTTCTTTTGCAACCGCGGCTGGAGTTTTTAAGAGTGTTGTAAGTATTACCCTTCTGTTATTAGCCAATGCTGTTGCCAAACGAGTTGGTGAAGAACGTATTATTTAGAAAGGGGTAAAAAATGAAAAAATTATTCAGACCAGGCAAATTTGAAAGCCTTATGTTCAACGGTTTTAATGCCGTTTTTATGATTCTTCTAATGGTTGTTACACTTTATCCTTTTATAAATACATTAGCGGTTTCATTTAATGAATCCCAGGATACTCTTCGTGGTGGAATTTACCTTCTTCCACGAGCTTTTACACTAAAAAATTATGTTGCCATTTTTTCAGGGGGTACTCTGGTTAATGCATTTTTTATTTCAGTAGCCAGAACCGTATTATCTACAATATTGAATATTTTTCTAACAGCGATGCTGGCCTATGCCTTAAGCCGTACCGAGTATGTATTCAGAAAATTCATAACTACTGTTTTTGTCCTGACAATGTATTTTCACGCGGGTTTGATACCGGTTTTCTTTCTTATGAAAGGCTTGGGGCTCATTAATAATTTTATGGTTTACATTATTCCGACACTGATAAGTGCCTTTAATCTTATTGTTATCAGGACCTATATTAGAACCATTCCCGAGAGCATGATAGAGTCGGCTAAAATGGATGGCGCAGGGGAATTCAGGATTTTTATACAAATAATCTTTCCTTTATGTCGACCTGTATTAGCTACTATCGCTCTTTTTGTGGCTGTTGGTGCATGGAACACATGGTTTGATACCTTTTTATACTGTTCTTCAAAACAGGAGCTCAGCACTCTTCAATATGAACTGATGCGTATTCTCTATACTGCCTATGCCCAAGGGGGAAGCGCTGCATTAGGCTCTGGTGGTTTAGCAGCCGACCAGGCTGCCAGAATGGTTTCGCCCATGTCCATACAGGCAGCTATTACCATTATTGCTTCGGTGCCAATTCTATTTGTTTATCCCTTTTTGCAAAAACATTTTGTTGTTGGTTTAAATGTTGGAAGTGTAAAAGAATAAAAAATGGGAGTGAAATGCTTCAGATGATGGGCATTTCACTCCCTTAACATTGTTTTTTAGCCTCATACATCATCAGGCTCTGTTTATTTTATCAAATCCATTGATAAGACTCTTCCTTGACCAAGCATATAAAAATAAAGTTTCTCGTTCTTAAGAGCTGTTTAATTTTTTATTGATAGACATTGTCAAATCCGCTCTTAGCAATAAATTAAACTCATTGCCTTTTGAAAAATTGCCTTTTCTATTTCATAATAATAAAGGAATTTATTATTTGAGTTGGTTTAATAATATCATTCGACAATCCATTGTTCTGAAAAAATTAAAATTCCTGTATTAAGATAATTTTCCAAGACCCTTTTTGATTAGGCTTGAATATTTTCACCCAGTCACTATACTTTAAGTTAAGAAAGATAAGAAAATTGGTAATTCCTTATTATAAAATAACCATTTTCACTTTAAGTCAATTTTTTGATACACAAAAGGGGTTTATATGTTTAGATTTCGACCCAGCTTATATTTACTGCTGAATGTGGAACTCATCTTGGTTGTTTTTCAAGGATTTTTCCTTTTTTTTCCAAGTATCAGTAATGCTCCCTCGACTTCACTGATTTATGGTATTTTCATGTTTTTAAAAATCCTGGTGATAGTGAATACCATAGCGCTTTGGCTTTATGGCCTCATTTATTTACGCAAGTCAATAAAGCAAATACAGAAAAGTAAATCGGATTTGTTAAATATCGAATTCAACGATACTTTACTTTCTCTTTCTGAATTTTCTCATGGTGATTTAACAGTAAAAATCAATACCTCCCAAACCAGTTTTCCAGAAGTGGTCGCGCCTGAAGTTGAAAGTTTAAACGATCTTAACCTGCAATTCAGTAAACGACTTCATGAGTTTATCGAAGAAATGAATTTTTTAACCTCCAAACAATGCCGGAGAATATGTTATGTCGGTGCCGACAGCTATGAAGAAGGTGAAAAAAATGCCCATGCCATGGCAAAGCTTTTGAATAATAAGGGAAATGTCATTATATTTTTATCTTCTTTGCAGAATGCCGGACAAAACTTGCGTCGCAAGGGGTTTCAGATTACACTTTCCAAGAATTATCCTCAAATAAAAGTAATTGAAATACTGGAACATCATGAACAGATTGATGAATGCCGTAAACTTGTTGTAAAAAGCATAGAAAAATACCCGAATCTCAATGGCATTTATCTCTGTGAAGGAACCACACCTTCCGGAGCAGCCGAGGCCATTATTCAAACAGGAAAACAAAAGGATGTAAAAATAGTTGTACACGATTTGGCTGATGAAACCATGAAGTATTTTCAAAATGGAGTTATTCAGTCAACATTGTCTCAAAATCCCTTTTCTCAGGGCTATAGCCCCATTATTCAGTTATATAACTTTCTTAAAACGAAAAAAAAACCAATTGTAACAAGAGAATTGGCTATGCTTGAAGTTGTAACCCTTGACAATTATCAGGAATACTGGAGTGAAAAACAAGGAAGCCTGGTATCAAAAAAGGCAAGGGAAAATTTGTTAAAACCTCTTCCAAATCCGGAAAATACATATTTTACAATAGGCGTGATATTACCTGACGACCAAATATTCTGGAAAGCTGTTGCTGATGGTGCTTTTGAGGCGCAAAAAACATTAAAATCTTATAACGTTGAAGTTATTATTGTTGTGCCCCAGGTTTTACGAAATGGAGATAGAAGCGCGATTGCTTTTGTTCCGGTCATTGAGTCTCTTATTCTTAAGGGTATTCAAGCCCTTGCCCTTCCTGTTTTTGACCAAGTCGTTGTGGAATACCTCAATGATGTGATAAACAGGGGAATAGCAATCGCGACATTCAATTCAGAACCCATTAGTTTCAGAGGTTTAGTCGAATCCGTCGCAGATAATTCAAAAAATCTTTACGCAAGCAGTGATACCATTTCGGAGAAAGTGGATAAAGCCTCCATCGGAGCCACAGCTATCAGCTACACGATGAAAAAAATACAATTACGGACAAAAGAGCAAATAAAGAGTCTGTCTGAAACCGAGGACAATATTCAGCAACTCTTTAAGCAATTGGCAATTATTATCGAGGATTCCCAAAAAAGCTCCCTTTCCGCCCAATTCAATTCTGAGACGGCAAGAGAAGGGCATATGATCGTAGAAAAAACCAATGCCTCCTTACAGGAATTGCAGAATATTTCTCAACGCACAACCAATTCCATCACCCTCCTGAACAGTGAAACAAAGCGTATCAGGGAAATTATAAAAATCATCGAAGAAATTGCCACACAAACCAATTTGCTTGCCATAAATGCCTCCATTGAAGCGGTGCACGCGGGATCTGCTGGCAAGGGATTTTCCGTGGTCGCAACTCAGATAAAGGAGCTTTCTGCTCAGACAACTGTTGCTATTGAAGATATCACTCATCTTATCGATAGAATTTTATATAGCTTGAATGGAGCAACTGAATCTGTCATGCAAGGAATGGAAATGATTAATCGGTGTACCACACTCTCATCAAAAGCCCAAAGTGCCTTGGATGAAATAATTGCCGCATCAAAGGAAAATGAAGATAAAATATCTGATCTTGTTAATATTGCCGGAAAAATGCAGCACATATCACTGGATGTACAAAATTCCATCAATGATTTTGATGGAATTAACAAAGAAAATTCCGAACGCATAGATAAGTTAACTGATTCGGTTTTTCAAATGCATGAGCAGGTGAGTGAAATGATCACTATAGCCAATTTTTTAGCGGAAATGGCTCATTCTCAGGAAAATCTTATAACCCAGTTTATTCTTGGTCAGGATTCAAAAAATCCATAATCAATTTATTCACCCCACATTACACTGTGCCCGAATTCAATTCTTAAAAACAACACCTTTTAGGGCTATCATATTTTGCCTTTGACTAAACAAAGGCTTTGGACTACAGTCATTGATTATGATGAGCTAGGGATTAAAATATTGAACAAGGAGACCAATCAATTTGAAAAAAAAAGATGAAAATCGAGATGAAATAAATAATCATCCGTTCTTGAATTGGCTTGAAGTCGCCTATAAAAAAACTATGCTTTCCTATCGAAAATTAAGGGCTGAGGAAATTGAAAAATTGGAAAAAGCCGGAAATCAGGCAGAAGACTGGAAGGTAATTGAAATCAGCGATGATGTGGCGCTGGAAAAAATAAAGGGGTCATCTTTTTCAGGAAAGGTCCTTTTACATGGAAATTCTGATGAAAAGCAGGAATTAATGCCCGGCTTTTTTCATAATTGCGGTATTTATAATAGCCGCATCAATAACGGAATAATCAATATGAAGGCACTTGTTCTCGATTGTAACTTGGTATCAGGTTATATTGTTGAAGAGGGTTGTTGTCTTTTTGCTAATGGGCCCATTATTTACCAAAGCAGGCCAAAAGCCATTGGATGTCAGCTTAGTCCTGGAAACGAAACAGGTGGGCGTGAAATAATTCTGTGGCCGGATATTGATTTCTATTATGCTGAAAAATCGCTTGTCAAAGCCTGGTCCTTTACTGAGCTACAAAGGGTGCAGCAGAATCTCAAATCTTATTTATCCAACATCAAAGATGACTTTGGAATTATTGGAAGTCATTCAAAATTGATAAAAAATAAAATGATACGAAACTCATTCATCGGAGAGAGTTCATTTGTAGAAGCAGTTGAAATGATCCAGGATAGTGTTATTTTTCCTAGTTCTGCCATGGCTGTGAAAATGAAACAGGGAGTGATTGTAGATCAGGCAATGATTCAAGGAGGATGTTCTGTGGAATCCCATTGTATCATTGAAAAGTCGCTTTTATGCGAAGCCTCTGGTGTTTCGCGCCATGGGAAGGTAAGCCAAAGTGTTTTAGGCCCCAATACACATGTGGCTGAAGGTGAGGTGACTGCTTCTTTTGTTGGGCCCTTTGTCGGATTTCACCATCAGTCATTATTGATCTCCGCAATTTGGCCCGAAGGAAAGGGGAACATCGCCTATGGTGCCAATGTTGGCTCGAATCATACAGGGAAATCCCCTGATCAGGAAATTACTCCAGGTGAGGGGTGTTTTTACGGTTTGGGCTGTAATATTAAATTTCCGGCCAACTACTCAAGCTCTCCCTATAGTCTTTTTGCCACCGCAGTACTGACATTACCGCAAAAAATTGATTTTCCCTTTTCCTTGATACAACAAGCTGTATTCAATGATGCCGCGATACCATCTGCTTATAATGAGATAAAACCAGGATGGGTTTTTCATCAAAATGCTTATTTGATATACCGTTCGGTCAACAAATTCAGGAACAGAAACAAAGCCCCCTCCTATTGCCTGGAAGCGGAAATACTGCGTGATGAAATTATAGAAAAAGTGTTTAAGGCTCTTGTCATGCTGGAATCCCCTTTGGAAATAAGGGCTTATTATACAAGTGAACAACTCCAAGGCCTGGGTAAAAATTTCATGACCGAAAGTTCCAGAAAGCAGGGAATTGAATCCTATTGCTTTATACTGGCTTTGTTTGCATTAAGACAATACTGGAAACATTTTTCAATGATTCAAAAAGGCAGTTTTATCTTTCCCAAGGAATCCCCGGTTCCTTTATTGTTCAATCGCTTTGGTTTTGATGCCCAGGCTCCAAAGGAGCTATTACTCTCTTATTTATCCTATGAAAAGGCATTTCTTGAGGGGATTATTGAATCACGAGACAGGGATTTTCTTCGTGGTAGAAAGATTTTTGATGATTATGATAGGGTCCATGATTCATTGGATAAGGATGAAGTCATCATCGCGGCAAAAAATGATTTTACAGCTATAGAAAAAAAAGTTACTGAATGCCTTGGTTTAAATTAAAAGCATTAGCAGGCAGCAGTAAATTAATACTTTATTATCCGGTCATAAATTAACATATACGCAATTATTATGCTTCTTGCAAAATCTCAGTTTTGAAAGAAGCCGCAAACTTAGTTATTAATTTTTTTGTACTTGTTTAGCTCAATCGTGTTTTGCTTTTAGCCGCGTTAGGGATATGGGGCAGGCTTGTCGATTTTTTCAAAAATCGACAAGCAAAGCGTTTTTTGCCGGAAAAAACCCGGCAAAAAACCTTCGAAGCGATAGCGGAGTGCCCTGTAGCCCGGCCTGCCTTGCCCCTGGGCGGCAGGCAACGCCCAAAAAAAATCGCTCTGAACAAATACTTTTTTTTTTATTGATCAGGAAGTGCTTGTAAAATGACTGCACAAATAGGGAATTTGTAGTTGATTTATTGGGAATATCACTTTAATATTACACTAACTCTTTTTGCAAAAAAGAGGATAAATACTTGTCTAGGAGAATATTGCTATGATCAAATTATTCAAAATAATTGTTATTGTAGGCCTTTTCTTTCTGCTAATCGCAGGATGTTCTTCCCCCAAAAAATGGAATCTTGGTGATGGCATATATGCCGAGATTGATACAAATAAGGGACCCATGGTTTTTCGTCTTTATTTAGCCCAAGCGCCGCTCACTGTAACTAATTTTGTGGGTTTGGCTGAAGGAACCATTAAGCAACCCCGGAATTCAGGGAAATTCTATGATGGTCTGAAATTTTTCAGCAAAAAAGAAAATTTGATGATAATTTCAGGTGATCCTCAAGGGTCAGGCGCTTATATACCTGGCTATACTATTCCTGATGAATTTGCTGCTGGTTTAAGTCATAAGGGCCCAGGGTATTTATCGATGGTCAACAATGGGCCAAATACAAGCGGAAGTCAGATTTTTATTACACTTTCTGAAGCTTCCTGGCTGGATAACCGAAATAATCTTTTCGGTGAAATTGTCGAGGGGCAAAATGTTATTCCGCAGCTTGAAGTAAATGATGTTATTAAGACAGTGAAGATTCTGCGTGTTGGCGATCAATATAAAGATTATAAAGTTGATCAAAATACCTTCTCCAATATGCTTAAATCTGCCTGGTCCCGTGTTGAAACAAATAAAATGGATACTATCAGAGGGCAGGAAGAAATTATTTCGGAAAAATATCCGGGAGCCCTTTCAACAGATTCCGGGTTAATGACAATTGTTTTAAAGGAAGGCTCTGGAGCGCGGCCCAATGAAAAAAACAAAGTTGTTATTACCTACTCAATGAGCCTGCTTGATGGCACTATTTTGGTGAGCTCCGCGGATAAAGGCAAGAGCAAGGAATTATCCTTTGCCAACATGCAAAAAGGTCTGAAAGAAGGCTTGCTTTTGATGAAGCAAGGAGAAAAACGAATTCTCATTAGTCCGCCTCAATTGGCTTTTGGCTCTGCTGGTGTAAAAGGAACCATACCTGAAAACGCTTATATCATTTATGAAGTGACTTTGGAAAAAATCAACTAATGAAAAACCAAGCTCGGGAAAAGCTCCCGCGCTTGGTTTTTCTTACTATTGGAAAAATAATAGGCAAACTAATTGAGGAGATAAAAATTTATGGTCAAATTTGAGACAACACTTGGAGAAATTATCATCGAAATGTATCCTGACAAGGCTCCTGCGACAGTTGAAAATTTTATAAAATATGTTGAACAAGGCTTTTTTGATGGAACAATTTTTCACCGCGTGATTCCTGGTTTTGTTGTTCAGGGCGGCGGTTTTTTACCCGGGCTTGAACGTAAAGAAACCATGGCCCCTGTTAAAAACGAAGCGGATAATGGTTTAAAAAATCTTCGAGGTACAATTTCCATGGCCCGTACGAGCGATGTGAATAGTGCCACGAGCCAGTTTTTTTTAAATCTTGTTGATAATAGCAATCTGGATTTTGTTTCCAAAACACCTCAAGGTTATGGCTATTGCGTTTTTGGAAAAATCATCAAGGGTTTGGAAATTATAGATGAAATTGCTAAAATTAAAACTTCTTCTGTCGGCTATTATCAGGATGTGCCAACTAAAGATATTATGATTGATAAGGCCACAATTATTGAATAAATAATATCTACGATTTGCTGGCTCAAGCAAAGCTTGATAGTGGTATCAGGACCATGTGTTACCCAATCAGAAAATATTTTCAGCATGGGTGAATACAGTAAAAATATCGGGTTTCGGAGGTAGCTTTTCAATATGAAAAAACTTGTTTTGATTTTTTGTTTGCTTGTTTTCTCCTTCCTATCACTTTTTGCTGATACTGGAGCAAACATCGCAGATTCTGAAGGCAAGTTGAATTATTTTGAGCTAATCGTGGGGCCTTCGTTATCAGCTTTATGCATAGGACTTTCAATTTTGGAGGATGCTTACTTTGGATCAAAACCGCCCAGCATTGAAGGATATTATATTGATAGGCTAACAATTGCCGGTGCCCATATTCCGGCAATCCTGTCATCTCCTTTAGAGGGGGGTCTGCTTCTATCCTTATCTGCCAGTCAATGGATAACAGCTGAATTGACAAGCGGAGAATTTACAGCATTTTTTAAAGATTTTATTTGGTCTCACCCCAGTCACTTGGCCATGTTCAGCACCTATACAGCTTACCGGGTTAATCGATTAAAAGCAGATCCTGAATTGTATAGTAAAAATTGGCGTGATGAAAGTATTCTCAATAATTGGATATCCCGCATCGACTTTCTTAAGGATTTTCAGCGATCAACTCAATGGCAGGATTATAGTTTTCTCGATTTATCCTTAGCTACACTGAATCCCGAAAATTTTCTTGACCCCATGATATTGCCAATTTTTATTGGCTTTTTCATTCCATTTTTTCAGAATTCCCATGATTATGCTTTTTGGAATCAAAATCGGGCTTTTGTAGGCACATTAAAGCTTGATCCTCTCATCGCGACGCCTCTTATGGGTATATTCTTTTTGTTTGAATCCATAATCATCGCGGTGACTGAAGAGGCTCATTTTCGGGGTTTTATATATGAGGAAATGGGAAGTAACTTTGGTTCTGGAATGGCTAAAATTTTCGATTCTATTTATTTTCCTTCAATTCATATTCCAACCGATTTGCTCCTGTCGCAATATGACTTAAAGCAAAGTGCTCTGCATTTTTTGCAACGTTCAGCATTAACCCTATACCTGGATTTTTTGTATGACAGAGGAGGTTTGCCTTTATCAACCACAGCTCATATGCTCATCGATTTTACTTTGTTCTTTTCAAGCTGGCTTTTGATATCGGGGATACCCCATGCTGATATTTCAAGTATGCTTAAAAAAATGCTGCCTCTTTCTTTGGAATACAGAATTCCTCTTTGATATGGAATTTTAGGATATCAAACAAATTCTTACAAAATAGTAGGTTAATTACAAAATAGTATTGACATTTTTGTCGAATTTGGTAGAATCTCACTATTATCGAACAGACACGAGACCGAAAACTAAAAGAATTATTATTACTCTTTGAACTCAGCCAAATCCTGAACCGAAGCATGGAATTGCGCGATGTAATTGGACCTCTTTTTAAGCTTATCAGCGAACAAATGGGGATGCATCGAGGCACAATCACATTGCTGAACCGGTCCAATGGGGAGATATATATTGAAGAAGCCTATGGGCTTTCAGAATCGCAATTACACCGCGGACGCTATAAAATTGGCGAAGGAATAACAGGTAAGGTTGTTGAAACCGGAAAACCAATGGTGATTCCCCGCTTATCAGAGGAGCCTTTGTTCCTCGACCGAACAGGCGCCAGAAAGAATATTGAAAAATCCAATATTTCATTTATCTGTATACCAATTCAAGTCGGCGATACGACTATTGGGGCCTTGAGTGTTGATCGTTTATTTGAAGAAAACGTTTCCCTTGACGAAGATGTAAGGCTTTTGCAGATAATTGGTTCTCTGATCGCAAGCGCTGTGCGTTTAAGGCGATCCGCCCTGGAAGAAAAAAGACACCTGTTGGAAGAAAACAGCAGGCTCCTAGAACAGATCAAGGATAAATTTCAACCTAAAAACATAATTGGAAATTCAAGAGCCATGCAGGATGTTTATGCTCTTGTGGCCCATGTGGCAAAATCAGAAACAAATGTTTTGATTCGCGGAGAAAGTGGCACAGGAAAAGAACTGATTGCCAATGCGATACATTTTAACAGTCTGAGGGCGCAAAAACCCTTTGTAAAGGTAAACTGTGGTGCTCTTCCTGAATCAGTTATAGAAAGCGAATTATTCGGCCATGAAAGAGGCGCGTTTACAGGAGCTGTATCTACACGAAAAGGGCGTTTTGAGCTTGCTGAAGGAGGAACCATTTTTCTTGATGAAATCGGTGATATTACTCCAGCAACTCAAATTAAGCTATTACGGGTTTTACAGGAAAAGGAATTTGAACGTGTCGGCGGCATGCAAACTATAAAAGTCAATGTTCGGGTTATCGCCGCAACCAATAGAAATCTTGAAGAAATGATATCGGAAAATAAATTCCGGGAGGATCTTTATTATAGAATTAATGTCTTCCCCATTCATATACCACCATTGAGAGAGCGTAAAACGGATATATTATTACTGGCCGATTATTTTGTTAAAAAATATGCCAAAAGCAACAATAAGGATATAAAACGCATATCAACACCAACGATTGATATGCTGATGGCCTATCATTGGCCGGGTAATGTCCGTGAACTGGAAAATTGTATTGAACGCGCAGTTATTCTTAGTGTTGATGATGTTCTCCATTCTCATCATTTACCGCCATCTTTACAAACCGCTGAAGCAAGCCGTACCAGGCCATCAAGTAACTTGAATGAAGCCCTTGATAATTTCGAGAAGGAATTAATTCTTGAAGCTTTAAAAGCAACTCGAGGAAATATGGCGAAGGCAGCACGCAATTTGGGAATAACCGAAAGAATAATGGGGCTTCGTGTGAAAAAGTTAGATATTAATCCACGTCGATTCAGATAGATTTTTCCTTGATAAATGTTATCCCTAACCAATTTATTGCCAAATTATGATTTAGCTAAACAAATACAGGTATTTTATTTAAATTGAAGCTTGAAAAAGCGTGTAAAATTATATAGTCTTTCAGGGTGAAGCACTGGAAAATTTATATTGTTGAAGACGAAAAAATAAATCTTATTTTTTTAGAAAAAACCCTTGAAATGGCTGGATATGATCAAATTTTTTCTGCTCATTCAGGCGATAAAGTCCTGGATTTGATTCAAGAAAATCCACCGGATTTGCTGCTTGTGGATTTTTTCTTAAAGGGCCCCATGAATGGTGTGGAGTTGGTGGAAGAAGTCCGCAAATACTTTTTTGTACCTGTTATTTTTTTAACAGCCGCGCAGGAAAAATGGGTAATGGATGAAATTAATAAAATTGATAAATCGGTTTGTCTTGTTAAGCCCTTTGAGCAACAGGATTTACTTAAAATGATAGAATCATTTTTGCCTCAAATTCCTGGCGTTCCATTCTGATCATGGAGATTTCTATGTCCAATCAAAAAAATCAATCGCCTTTTAAAATATGTCCCCAATGCGGGTTTGAAACGCTCCAGCTGCAACATAATATCCACTATAGTTGTTCCCAATGTGGATGGGATTATTTTCACAATACCGCTGCCGCAGCTGGTATCCTATTATACCGTACCGATGAAATTCTTTTGGTCCAACGGAATCATGAACCAGAAAAGGGAAAATACGATGTGCCTGGAGGATTTGTAAATATAAATGAGAGTGCCGAAGAGGCCGCGCTGAGAGAGTGTTTTGAGGAAATCGGTTTTCGACCCGAGTCTTGCGCTTTTTTTACATCCTTTCCCAATCAATATCTTTATAAATCAATATTATATTATACCTGTGATTTATATTTTATAGCCAGGGTAGATAACCCGAGTTTTCAAATAGATCCAGTGGAGATAGGTGATGTGGCATTTTTTAAAAACAGTGATATCGATTTTAACACCTTGGCTTTTCCTTCCACCCAAAATTTAGTTCGTTTATTTATTGATGCTGGAATCAATATCCACTGATTATCGGTGTCTCAAAAACCTTCATCCAGATAAGCTTGTTTCCTAAACCTGAAATTCAAGAGCCTTTCGTTAAATCCCGCATTCCGCAAGTAAATTTGGGTAATTTTTTTTATTATCCTATTGGACAGCATAGAAGATTTGATATATTCTGAATTGAAATGGCAAATAAAGCAGTATTAAGCCTTTTTACTCTATTATTATTCAGCTGCTCATCGCTTACTCTACCATTGTCAGCTGTCAAGGCCCAGGTTAATCTTGAGGATATTAACTTGTCCGCAAAAACAGCATTATTGGGTGAATGGGAATTTTATCCTTTTCAGTTTTTATGCTCAAGTGATTTTACAAATAATAAGAACTTGGAAAAAATATATTGTAAGGTACCTCAGCCCTGGAATGGTCTAAAAAGCAAAAATAAACAACTAGACGGCATTGGCTATGGCACATATCGCTTAAAACTTGAATCGACTATAGAAGAAAAAGCCGCGCTTCAAATAGAATATTTGAATACCGCTTATCGACTGTATTTTAACGATGATTTGATAATGGAAGTGGGAATTCCAGCAGAAACAGCTCTAAAGGCCAAGCCCTATATTTCGCCTAAATACGGTGAAATTTCCATCAAAAAGGGAAATAACGACATCATTATTCAAATCTCAAATTATCATGATGTATTAGGCGGATTTGTTCGAACCCTGATGATTGGAAACTTGTCTTCTTTTGAAAATGAAGAAGAATTACGGAATTTACGCAATGCTTTGATAATCGGGGCCATTTTGGTCATAGCTTATTATCATTTGACACTGTTTTTTTTAAGGCGTAAGGATAAGGCAAGTCTGGTATTCAGTATTTTTTGTTTGCTTATCGTTTTTCGTTCACTTTTGGTTGAAAGAATTTTATGGGAAATTTTACCTCAAAATTTCTTTTTTAATTATGAATCCTTGATTCGGTTGGAATATTTATCTGGTTATATTGCCGCTCCCTTATTTATGATATTTTTAATGCTTGTCTATCCAAAGGAGTTTCAAAAAAGGATTGTCAGGGTTTTCATTCTGCTGGGTATACTTTTCGTGGCTATTGTTTTGCTCTCCCATTCATATTGGTTTTCTTTGCTAACACTCACTCCTTATCAGCTTGTCATAGTCGCTGCTTTTGTTTATGGAATTATCGGATTGGTAAAAGCTGTCAGAAACAAACATCCCGGAGCTGTGGTTTCATTAGTTGGGTTTGCTTTGTTTTTTATTATCATTTTAAACGATTTATTATATCATCAGTTTATTCTTCAGCTGGGAAGCTTCATTCATCTCGGCTTGTTGGTTTTCATTTTTTCCAATTCCCTGAACTTGTCCATTCACTATACCCGTTCCTACAACCGGGCAGAAAAATTGTCATTGGAATTACAAAGTAAAAATCAGGAACTTTTGAAACTTGATAAAATTAAAGATGATTTTCTGGCCATAACCTCTCACGAATTAAAAACACCCCTTCACGGAATAATCGGTATCACAGAAAGCTTATTAAAAGGTATTGGTGGCCCTTTGTCAGAGGAGCAAATTAAAAATCTTGGTCTGGTTCAATCCAGCGGCCATCGTTTACTTAATCTTGTCGGCGATATCCTTGATTTTTCACGGCTGCATAATCAGTCGCTACGATTAACCATGACGCCGGTTAATGGCTATTCTATTGTTACAATGGTTACCGAATCACTACTGCCCCTTGTGAAACGAAAAAATTTATATCTGGTAAATACGATCAAGGAGGATTTCCCCTTGATTTTTGCCGATGAGAACCGATTGTTCCAGATATTGCTTAATTTAATCGGCAATGCCATCAAGTTTACAACAGTTGGTGGCATCAGCATTTCCGCTAAAGTAGTTAAAAATAAGGCACTCATTAAAATTACAGATACAGGTATAGGAATTTCTGACGATGAAATCAATCGTATATTTCAAGCCTTTGAACAGATAGAAACTTCCTTAAGCCGTAGTCAGGACGGAGTAGGTCTGGGACTGGCCATCTGCAAACAATTGGTCGAACTTCATGGCGGCACATTGGATGTAAAATCCAGTATTGATGAGGGGTCTGAATTCTTTTTTACCCTGCCTCTTTATTCCGAAGCGCTTCATGGAGCTTTTGAAACAGTTGGTCATGGTAAATCGCTTTATTTACAAAACACCTTGAATTATGTCCAATCAAGAATTAAGGTGGATGGCAGCGCCAGCACGAGTGCGTCAATTGTATCAGAGGAAATTTCTGTGGGTGAGCAAAATAGTCAGCCTCTTGTCATGGTTGTGGATGATGATGAGATTAATTGCCAGGTCATTCACAATTATTTATCTCAAAATATGAACTGCGAAATATCGGTCCACCGATCAGGCATCGATGCTTTAGAATGTATAAAAAAATTGGGCCCTCAACGAGTTATAATCATGCTTCTTGATATCATGATGCCCGGTTTGTCAGGTTATGATGTTTGTCGTGAAGTTCGAAAAGAGTATCCTCCCAACAAGCTTCCGGTTATTTTTGTAACAGCCCGTAATAGAATGGATGACTTGATTTTAGCCTTCAAAAACGGCGGCAACGATTACCTTCCAAAACCCTTTGCGCAAGAAGAATTATTAATGCGCATCCAGCTTCATCTGGATTTGATTCAGCTACGTGATCAGGAAGATCAAATGACTCATCAACTTTATCAAGCAGACCGATTGATAACTTTGGGTACCAGTTTATCCGAGGTATCCCATGAAATCATGAATTATAATCAGGTTATCAAGGTTAATACGAGTTTGTTAAAACAAAGGCATCAATATTTAAAACCAATACTGGAAGACTACCTTAATAATGAAGGTGATTTTATTGTAGGCAGTGAGAATTATTCTGAAATAAAGGATGATTATGACAATCTCTATGAACGTATTATCAAAAATACTTCTAATATCGAATTATTGATTCACACTATAAAAACCTTTGCCCGTAAAGAATCCATGCAAACCGAAGAAATTAAAATCCAGGATGTTTTATCTGAAGCCATAGAGATTTGTAATTTAAAGGCAAAGAAAAACAGGGTTTTTCTGAATCTGGTTCTTAAGGAACCTCTAAAAATGATTTGGGGTCATTTTCAGTTTCTTGCTCAGGCAATGATCAATATTATCAATAATTCCATTGAAGCTTGCGATAAAGAGGAATCCCATGTAAATATTAGTGTTGAAGAAATTGATAATAAAATCAGAATTTGTGTAGAAGATAACGGTAAGGGAATATCTATTGAAGATCAAGCCCACATATTTCAACCCTTTTTTACAACTAAACGAGAAAAAGGAGGGACTGGTCTTGGGCTTTCTCTTGTATTAAAAATCATAAAAAGCCATGAAGGAAGTATTCAGATCATATCAAAACCCGGATTGGGCACCAAAGTAACCATTCTTTTGTAAATGGATGAATATCAATGATTTGGGCTTATGGTTTTTTCTTGTGGGATTGGAACCAAGTCATTTGTATAATCAAGTTTAAAAAACATCCTATTTCCACAATGGCCCCCTATTCCGAACTAAAATAGTATTTTCTTAAAGTGTTGAAATAGAAAAAGGAATTTTTATATTTCATCATTATTTTACCAAAGAAAAAGCCACATTCTATTCAGATGGTGTATCGATTCGTAAGATAAAATAAATTATATGAATCCATTGCAAAATGTAAAATGCCCTGGCTGTGGAAATATTGCCTAAAGATCTAATTAAGAATAAAAAAGGATTGCGCAATTATTATGAAGAAATTTTTACCTACTTACACAGGTTGTATTTTATGCGGTGACAAAAAACGAAATCCATTTAGTCTAGGGCTTAAATTTTATGTTACCGATGATGGGGTTGAAAGCAAAATTGTTATTCCTTATCAGTATCAGGGGTATGAAGGAGTGGTCCATGGCGGAATAACAAGCGCATTGTTAGATGAAGCGATAGGGTGGGCTGTCGCTGTTTCGAGGAAACGCTATTTTGTTACAGCTGAATTGAATGTTCGTTTTGTAAAACCACTATTAACCGACCAGAAAATAGCGATAAGGGCGAAGGCCATAAATCATAAGGGGCTTATTTCTTTGGGTGAAGGAGAGATTATTGACGAAAAAGGGATTGTTCTTGCTTCCGGCAAGGCAAAATTTTTTTTGCTGGATAAAGAAAAATCCAGAGATGTGGATTCTTATCTCAGCTATGGTGATGAAGATTTATCATTCCTTGATGATTTTTGATACTTTTAATCATTGTTTTTCAGCTAAAAATGAAAATTTCTTTACAATTTTTCTATACTATGATATCCTTAAAAAGTCCGGTAAGTTTTAAAAACAGAGTACTTGTTTAGCTAAATCCTAATTTGGCTATAAACGTTTTAGGGATAGAAGGCATGTCTTGCCAAGTTTATAAAAATTGGCAAGACAAAGCATTTATGACTAGAGGCCGAATAACCCGCTCTGCCGGAGGCAGGTAACACCTAAAAAGCAAAGGCTAAAACAAATACAAAATATTTTGTACTTGTTTAGATAAATTTCAATTCGCGATAAAGGCGTTAGGGATAGGAGGCATGGCTTGCCATTTTTTCAAAAATGGCAAGCCAAAGCGTTTTTTACCGGATTATTTCCGGTAAAAAACCTTC
>JAFGWI010000001.1 GCA_016937215.1 Spirochaetales bacterium
CCAGGCCCTGCTCTCTGATGACCCGGGCCTGCTAAAACCGGCCAACCGGGTGGTTCAGGAGGTCTTAGCCAAGGCGCCGCCTTTTGAGCAAATGCCTTTGACCGGGGCGTGATTTGGCCGCGCTTTTGTGACGCGTTAGGGATTGGAGCAACAGTGGTTTGTTTTTTCAAAAACAAACCACTGAAACCCGTAGCCTGCCCAAATGGCAGGCGAGGATTTCGAAGCAAAGCGAAGTTGCGCAAAGCCCGGCCTGTTGGAGCGAAGCGGAGGCAGGCTACGCCCAAATCTATTATTAAAACCCTATGGATTTTTGTCCCATTTTCACAATTATGTTGTTTGAAAATTTGCTTTCCTTATAATTATTGTCTATACTATAGACTAGGAAAATTTTTCCGGGTATGTTTTTATACCGAGTTTATGAAGAATAGTCTGTCGGCCGGTTATTCTTCAAATGAAAAGGAGTCTGCATGAGAGGTTCAAAATTGTATGTTGGTAATTTAAGCCAATACGTTAATGAAGCTGATTTAAAAAAACTTTTCATTCCCTATGGACAGGTAGAAGATGTAAAGATTGTCCAGGAAAAGGGCTTTGCTTTTGTGGAAATGTCCAGTGAAGCTGAGGCAGAGGAAGCCTTGACTGCCCTGAATAATCAGATTGTGAAAAACAAAGCCATTCATGTGAATGAGGCCTGGCCGGAAAAAGAGAGACAAAGCCGGGGGTACCGCAGTTCATAGGATTGCTTAATTTGCATCGCTGTGCTAAAGGCCTCTTGTATAGCTGTTTTTTTGGCCAGAAGAGGCCTTTTTTGGTTTTTCCAGTGTTTGCCCCTTTAAGCAAGGTTATTCACTTTCACTCCTTATCAACTCTGACATAATTGAATATTAAATTCATTTTTTTATTGATTTTTTCGGGGTGATCAATAGACTTATAAGAGTAAAGGAGCCGCAATGGACGACTATAAAAAAGAATTCCCTATCCAGATTATTCTTCTGGTATCTGCTCTGATCGTGCCAATCTTTTTCGGGCATTTAACTTTGATGACAATCGGATTGACCGATTTACAGAAATTCACGGGTTTTTTTACTGATCCTGTTATCTGGCTGCTTATCCTTGTTTTCTGGTCATCAATTCTACTGGGTTTTGGCATTCGGATTAAGGCTTTTCTCAAGGAACCGGAGAAAAAAACTGGCCGTGAGCTGAAGATGCATTTGTACTTTATGCTGGCCGCCTATTTTATCTACACCTTGGCAGGCACGAGCGAGGCCATAAATGTCTGGAAAATTCAAATTGAAAACAGTAGCTTGATCATCTTTGGCGCATTGATAGGTATTGTTTTGTTGTTTGTCACGCCTGTCTTGTATTATTCTGTCACACGCCTTGAAAAATGGGTTTCCCGATTTTCAAGTGACAATTCCATTGGACTCAGTATTTCCTTTAAGCTCCGTATTACCATTATAGCCTTGATTATCGGCACTCTGGAGTTTTTAATTGCCGCTAACCTGGGTGTTGTCGAGGCTAATCTGGCCAGAATAGACAATATTGCCGCTATTTTATTACAGTCCAATATCTTTCTGGGTCTTTTTATTGTGGCCGCGACTGTTATCAATATCATGTTATTTATGCGCAATATAAATCAACCTCTTACTTCTCTTATGGCCAATTTTGATCAAGGTGTTCAGGGGAACCTGGCCGCGGATATTGAAAAAACAAGCAGCGATGAGATTGGCTATGTTGTTCAGGGTTACCGTGTTTTTTCAAACAAATTACGGAGTATTCTCGAAGAACTATCTGTTTCAATAGAAGCGATCAGCCATTCTGGCTTGAATCTGGATCAAAATATTGAAGAAAGTGTTGCCGCGACAACTCAGATGAAGGCCAATGTCGAATCCACCAATAATCAGATGCACAATCAGAGTTCACAGGTAATTCAGACCACCAAATCGATCGAAGTGATCACTGCTCATATTTCAACCTTAACAGAGCAGGTCCAGAACCAAAGGGCCCAGGTTGAAGAATCCACTGCCGCGATTGAAGAGATGATTGCCACTTCTGAATCCATTCTTAAAATTACCAATAATTCAGGTGACCAGATAAAGGAACTGGTCAATTCCTCTGATACTAATCAGAAAAACATCAATGAAATGGTTAAAATGATGGAACAATTATCCAAGAACTCGGAAAACCTGCTCGAAGCCAATAAAATTATTTCCACTATCGCGAGTCAGACCAATTTGCTTGCCATGAACGCGGCTATTGAAGCAGCCCATGCTGGTGACAGCGGTCGGGGTTTCAGTGTGGTCGCTGAAGAAATTCGTAAACTGGCTGAACGCTCTTCCACCGAGTCAAAGACCATCAAGCAGAATCTCAAGCAAATTCTGAGCTTTATCAAATCAGGTAGTGTCAGCGCTGAAAAGGTCAAGGAGAATTTTGTCAAGATTAGCACGGATATTGAAAATATCGACCGCATGTCAGCGGAAATAGAAACTGCCATGGCTGAACAGTCCACAGGCGGTAAATCCATTCTGGAATCTTTGTCCGATCTGAATGAAATTTCACTTACAGTTAATCAGGCAGCTGAGGAAATGGGTTCAAACAGCAATGAAATCACCACATCACTTGAAGCCTTAAACAATATAACCATCGAGGTTAAAAACACTATGGATGAAATGACTGCTTCCATTAATCAGATTTCTTCGATGCTTATTTCCATCAGTGAATTGAGCAAAAGTAATGCTGACACAAGCAGCCGGACAAAAGAAATCATGAATTTTTTTAAACTCAAATAGGGTTACAGGGTATTTTTCTGAAGAAATCATTTCCAGATTGAATGATGGAGGCAATTATAACGATATTCTTCATTTAGAAAAAAGATGATTTAAGGATTTCTTTTAAAATACTGATTACAGAAAGCAAGTTCACACTAAAATTCCTGCATAATATTGATTAAATAAAAAAGGCAAAAAAAATGAAACATTTGTTTTTATTACGACATGCTAAATCTTCATGGGAAGATCCAGGGCAAAGAGACCACAATCGTCCTCTGAATGACGAAGGAAAAAAGGGGGCTCTTTTAATGGGTAAGTTTTTAATGCAAGAAACGATAAAACCTGATAAAGTAATTTGTTCAACAGCACAACGGGTCAGAGAAACCTGGGCTATTTTTAAAAAGGCCGCAGCTCTTGATCTGGATCCGCTTTTTGATGATTCCCTTTATCTCTGTTCCGCCTCGCAATTACTTAGGGTTCTGAGCCGCCTGCAGGAAAATGATAATTCAGTAATGATTATTGGTCATAACCCAACGATGGTCGATGCGGTTGAACTTCTCACCCTGGAAACCTTTGCTTTTGGAAAATATTCAACAGCCGGCCTTTGTTTAGTGGAAATTCCTTGCAGGAGTTGGGAGGATATTAATAAATACCGGGCCAGAATAATTTACTTCAAAGCACCGAAAATGTTGAAGCCTTGAATTTCTTTGTTCAGAAAATAAAAAAAGTTCAAATGCCTATTTTAAAAGCCCTTTGTTTGCCAAATCAAACCGCCCTTTTTTTGAAGGGCGGTGGTGATAATCAAATATAGTAATTATATTAGGAATATTTTTCCGAATGCTTCTTATAATAATCCCAGCCTGAGCCCCGCGCTGAATTTGGGACGGAATTCCGGTTTTACATCAGAGGAAATAATCCACCAGCTTATTTCTGAAATAATGGAATAGGTATTTAAGAAAGATAAATCGCGCAATCTAACCTTTGGAAATTCCACTTGTAACAAGGCAGCGCTTAAAAGCAGCCCCTTATCAAAACTAATAGCTTCGTCATTATTGGTAAAATAGGTGAAATTCGCGCCCAAAGTGACCGAGGCTGAAAGCCATTCCCAATCAGGGCCCGCGAAAACACTAAAGGGTAATGAAAAAATATTAAGCAGAATTTTAACTCCAAAGGTAAAGCCGCCAAAACGCTGGTCAGGTGGCGTTTGACCAATTTGTACCTGAATTTTTCCATTCTGGTCAAAAAATGTCAAACCTGCTGCGACTTCCCAGAGATTAGCGCCTAATCCACCCTTGCCTTCCAGATAAGCCCCCTGTATAAAACCGGGAACCTCATATCCGGCTTTATCGCCTTTTCGTAAGGCCACAGTAACTTCACTCAATCCATTCAGATCTGAAGCTAATCCAAGTATTTCAATCCTGTCATTAAAACGCGCTCCTTCCTTCGGGTTTAACATAACAACCTGGGGCGGGGTTTCATCTACTTGAAGAATGGTTTTTCTGACTGTAGTTATTGTACCATTGCCAAAAATAGCCCGAACAAGTATCCTTGCCTCTCCTTCTGCCATATCCTGGGTTTGAAGCCTGTACTTCCAGTGGATTCCGCCATTTATTGTAGTAAAGCTTTTTCCGTTATCAAAACTGATTTCCAATTTGCTCAGTTTCATTTCCTGTTGCTTTTTTTGAAAGGCTTTTAAAAGCTCCTGATCTTCAGGATCAATGGGAGGTACAATATGATAACCAGCCTCGCCTTCCAGCCAGGGGCGATTAGTCACAAAATCTCCGGTTTTAAAATTGTTGATGATTATCCATGGACCTTCACGGAAATAATTTATTTCACGTTCATCGCTTGTTAAGGATTTGTTTCCCGATAATTGGGCTTGTACAGTAATGATGTAATTTCCGTCTTTTATGTTTTCAGGTTCCATTTCAAATCGGAAATATCCATTTTCATTAACAGATGCTGTTTCATAAATTTCTTCATTCAGTAATAACATAACCTTATTCACCGGGCTTTTGGAATTTACCTGACCATCAATAGAAAAATAACCTGAAATTTCCTGCCCTTCCATAGGATAAATCAATTCAATCCTGTCTACGTCTTTTTGATTCTCTATCCTGAAATTCCTGCTAATGTAAGACATGTTATCTGCCTGGTCTCTTGCTTCGATACGTAAATTATACCATCCAGGTGGAAGATCTTCCAGAGGAAGCTCGGTTGTAAAGACACCATCTGTTGATAAATCATAGGATAGGGGTTGGATCTTCCTGGTGATTGTTTCCTCTTTTCCAGTTTTTTCATTAATCACCACCTGTGAATATTCCGTTTTATCGATGGGACTAATGATACACCACAGCTTTGACAATACCAATGAATCTTCTGCCCTGCCGTTTATTCTCAAAAATCCAGTTACATTTTCTCCATCTTCAGGCCCATCAAGTGTTATATGAGGCTTGTTATTGTCAATGCTGATCAGGGTTGAACTTACACCTTCCGTATCAGCATTATCAATAGCTTTAAATAAAAGCCGATGAACTCCATCTTCCAGCAAACGGGTATCCATGGTGTAAGACCATGTTTCGGTCCCGGCCATTTTATGGAAACTCAAGCCATTATCTACAGAAAAATAAACCTCTTTAATTCCGTTCTTATCTGATGAAGCACCGAGGAGTGTCACCAAACCTCTGACAGTACTTTCCAGAACCGGTGAATTCAGAACACTGACAGGTTCAGCTTTGGATATTTTAAACATGGATGACTGGATTTCTCCAATAACCCCATTAATATCCTCGGCATAAACTTCAACAGTATGTTCATTATCATCAATTTCATCCAGTTTAATGGGTATGCTGAAATTATTGCTTCCATCAAGGCTTTGAAATTCCTGATCATCAATGCGATAATATATTTTACCAACAGCATCATCATCAAAAACCATGCCGGAAATCATAAAATCGCTTTTCAAGGTTTGTCCCGATGCAGGAACTTGTATTTCTGATACAGGCTTATCGGTCTTGAAATCCACAAGCCATGATGGTTCAAAAATATTTACATTCCCGCTGCGGTCAGTGGCTTTTAAAACAACAGTTGAAGGTTTATCAATGAATTGAGAAAAATCGAGATCAAATTTAAACTCACTTAGCCCTTCCAAAGAAGTAAAGTTTTCACCATCTTCTGAATACTCCATTGAGGCAATACGGCCATTATCCTTAGCCGCTCCGCTTATGGTGATAATTCCATTTACGCTTTCTCCCTCTATTGGAGTTACAAGTGATATTGATGAAGCCAGCGTATCCTTATACAATACCACATTTTTTTCCGTGATATTACCGCTTTTGTCACCTAATCGTAAAATCATATCCAGGGGCCCATCATCAAAGGACTCGATATTCACTTCCTCATTAACTGTTATACTAAGACTATCTTCGGCTGCCTGAAAATTCACAGCCTGAAAACGACTACCCTTGTCAAAACTATATTCAAAGAAATCCACTTGGTAATCATCCTTAAGCTCGGCTTTTAAGAAAAAGCTGTTTTGCAGCCATAGATTATTATCAGGATATTCCAGTTTAATTTCCGGAGGGGTGATATCGGTGTTAAAAATTATTTCATCTGTCTGAAAAACCCTATTGTTTTCAGTGGTTACCATTATTCTGAGAGGATTGGAAATCCCTCCCTTTATTCGCTTAAGCGTCAAAAGACTATTTTCATGAGTGATTTCGATTAGAGCGCTGGCAGGTTCAAGAATTGCAGTTTTTATTTTTCTACCATTAAAAAACAATTGAAATTCATCATTCCTGTTGTTAAATCTAAATTGACCTGAACTATCCAGGTTTTCATTATGATAATATATTCCGTCACTGTCTGTTATTCGCGACAAATCCTGTAAAGCTTGATGATAAAAAAAGCTATTCATCTCACGCGAACGCCCATAGGCATCGACGGCTTTCAGAAACAAGGAATTTTTCCCATAAGAAAGATTTTTTGGAACAGCTATGGAAAAGCCTTTCCAAGATTCATCAATTTTTAAAAAATTGGCTTTGCTGATATTGTCATCATTAAATCGGTATTGGAGCTCAGCTATTTCACTATTAACCCTGCCGTTTAATTTAATATCACCTCGAAAAACATTCACAGAAGCGCCCGCGTGATAGTCTTTTTCAAATTCTTTAGAAACAATTTTTTCTAGAAAAACATCTGGCGCAGGCCCCATAATTGTGAAACTTATTGCTTTGTTTAACCGGATTTTGCCCTTTTCATCAAGAGCAAGTACATTTATGTTATGAGTACCCTTTTCCAGATAATTTAAGTCAATTAAAAATGGTTCTCCCGCAGTCAGTTCTTTGGGTTCTTCCTTATCAAGAACATAGCGCATGGAACTAATAGTCCCATCAGAGAGCGCATAACCAAAAACATAGGCTTCCTGAGGTTTCAAAACAGCTTTATTCTCAGGATAAACAAAATTTAATTGCGCTTTTTCAGCAGTAAAATCAAAACTATTTTTAATTACACCGATGGCTTTTTGAGTGAAATTATTCACTTCATCGATAGCGCGAATCCAAACTAAACCCGGGCCATTGTTCAGCGAAGCAAGGCTTACCTCCTGGTCGATGACTCCGCTTTCATCATGTGATAAAGGAAAAAAACTTTCAGCAAGTGCCAATGCATAACCGCTTTGAACAATACCAACATCATCACTTACTTTAGCTTTGATGTGAAGTGTTGCTTCTGTTTGTTGAATATCTGAAAAATTATCGATTTCAAGGGATGGTAAATCGTAGTCAATGATGAATGTTAATTCCTCTGAATAAAATTGTTCATCTTCCGTGGTTGTTAACTTAATCCTGCAGGGGCCGCTTATCCCCTTATTCAGGGCGCTAACTGTAATAAACCCCCTCTCTTCGGTAATTCGGAGGTTCCCTACTTCGGGTTCCAGTGTAACTTCACGAAGCGACTGGCCGTTAAAAAACGCCTCCAGAGGATGATCACCATTGATGATGATTCGTCCTTTATCATCTTTCATGGTCGGATCCTGTATCGTGATCCCTGGAGCAGAATTGTCTTTATTCAAATTCCTAACATAAAATAAATCCTTATACAAGGTGACTCTGTCATACACATCAGTCAATTTGATTTGAAATTTGTTTACACCATAATCCAAATCTGCTGGCAAGTTATAATTGAAAACCAGATACTCACTCTGGTCGGATTTTCCCAAAGAGATCTTATTAGTATAGTTTTCTTTAATCGAGAGTTGTGCTTCTTTGATCTGATCATAAACCCGGACTTTACCTGAAAGTACATTTTTTTCCAAAGGATTTAATTCTATTCCTGTATGAAATTCTTGAGAATTGCTAAGCGGGCCGGCCGCCAACAAAGTTATTTCCGGAGAAGGCCCCATTTGAACAAAATTAACCACTGATTCCGGACCAAGTACTCCATTTTTATCTTTGGCTTGTAGACTAAGGCTATGTTTGCCAGGTGTCACATTGGTGATTATAAATGAAAAAGCAAAATCCGCTGACAAGCTTTTAGGTTCATCTTTATCAAGATGATAGATGATCTCCTCAACACCATCATCATCTAAAACCCAACCAGTAACACTCAGTTCTCCTGTGTTCGCTTCTGCTTCCACAGGACGAGTGATAGTGGTTAAGGGCAAATCAGCTTGATAATCCAATTGAAAAAGGACTTTTTCATCAATGCGGTTACCGGGAGTATCTGTAACTGAAAAAATGAGCGGCACCAGCTTTCGTCGGTCATCGGTAAGATCAATCAACTCGGAAAAATAAGGATTCCCGGGAACAAGGGGGATTTCAACAATTCTGTTATCAATTGTATAGGAGAGTTTTGAAATACCGAGCATATCGCTTACTTTTCCACTGACCATGAATTTCCCATTTACCACCTCATCAGGAAGAGGTGAAAGTATTTCTATGACCGGTTTGGTATTATCCACAAAAAACAGAAAGGCCGACATTCCCACAGAACCCGTGTTGTCCTGGCTTTTAAACCAGTATATTTGTGGACCATCCTTTAGAGCTGTTGTTTCAACAGCCAATTTAAACAAATATGTGTTATCATTTTTATTGTATGTGAGATTCAAGGTTTGATAAGAGATGCCTCCATCAAGAGAATAGTCCAGTTTTTTAACGCCATTTAGATCAAACACAGAACCTTCAAACACAACACGGCCTTTTACGATTGAACCATTCTTATGAGAGACTATCAGGTTGACAGGATTGGTTGTATCAAGATGAAATGTCGCGCCCACCTCTTCACCAATGGTTCCATTAATATCAAGACCACGCACGCTGACACTGTGGGGGCCATCTGCCATCTTGCTTGTATCAAGATAATAGGACCAATAGGTTTTACCTTCAGCTCGTTGAAAATTGCCATCATCAATTTTTACTTCAACTCCGGCAACCTCATCATCATCAACACAGGTACCCACAATATTAAGACTCTTTCCGCCAACCCTCATATCTTTTACAGGATTGGTGATGGATACTGTGGGTAAATCACTGTCAGGATCAATTAACACATTAAAAGCGCCCTCATTGTATTCATTCCCGGCTTTATCTTTTCCCTTAACAATGATGTTATACATACCTTTATTCAAGCCAGAGACATCAAATGTATAATTCCAGTTTTCAAGACCATTTACTTTCTGAAACTTACCCAGAGAGATTTCTTCTTCGCTTTGCGAGCTGGGTTCGTCGGAAGGCTGATTTTCTGATTCACTAACCAGGGTAAAATCAGCCTCATCCTGAAGTGTTTGTTCATCGGTTTTATTGATAACAGCTTCATCACCCTTATTTACTCCAGGCTCATTACCAGCACTTTGGGCCGGTAAAATGTAAGAAATCGCAAATATTATCAATAAAACGCAGATTTTTTTACCCATCTCGTTATCCTTTCTAAATATACAATAAGAATCCATGAAAAAGGGGCTAAAGCGAAAGCCCCTCCCCCATCTAATTATAAGTTTTTATGAACTGCTTTGCCATAATTATTATGGCACAAGCACAACATATTCGATATCATCAGCCAGATACCCTAAAACAGGCAGATTCGAGGAATTAAATCCCAGATTAACACGCTGAAATTTGGTTATTCCTCCTTGAGGTACCTGATTAACAGGAACAGTCATAAACTCCCACTCACCGCTAACATAATTGTTGGCATCAACACCAGCATTTACACTGGAACTGACATCTCCATTATACCAGGCAAGTTTTATTGAATCAGGAGTTCCGTTAAGTGAATTATTGTAATAAGAAATATAAGGAACGCCTGCTGAGTTCACTTTTATGTCATTCCAAATACCAACAGAGAGATGGGAATCGACGGTGACTGCCTGAGGTGTCGTATCCGCATAGTCGCTTAAGTAAATATATCGCAAGTCGGCATTTCCTGAATCGTAAGCTGTAATATGAATCGGGTCAGCTGTTCCTGAGTTGCCATCGGTTTCAATATACATTCTCGCGTAGGTTCCCACATAGGATGTATCCAGAGCTATAGGAGTTGACCAATAACGCGTGGCTGTTGGATTACTTCCATCGATTGCTTGAGGGGTCGAACCTCCTGCTGTGGTTGTTGAATATACCATGTATAACTGTGAGGCTGAATCATCAAAGTAGATAACAATAACATAATTTTGATCAGTAACACCCATATCAAAGAATTCACTTGAATTGGAGCTAATGGTTTTTCTTGTCGCATCACCCGAGGTCAGCCGGTATGTTTCATCAAGATTGGAATTGATTGTTCCACTCAAATTGCTTCCTCCGCTGGCACCTTGGCCAATCTGGAAATTTCTGAAAATCAAATCACCGGCAGGCGCGTCATAAAAAGCCATATAAACACTGGCCTCATTCCCGGTGCCAGTAGAACGGCCTTTTACTTCCAACTGCGGCGACAAGAATCTGTTCAAGTTAAATCCTGGTGTGTAATAGGTATAATCAAGATTCATCGCGTCATTGCCATCGGATTGTGTAAAATTTCCTGAATAACTGCTCCAATAGGGATCTGCCGCGCCATTATTTGAAGCATAATCCGAAGCATAGGTATCATAGAATAAAATGAGATGGCCGTAATTAAAATTATGAGTGGAAAGCTGATAATAAAGACCATCAGCATCGCGTGCCATAGCGTGTTGATGCCAAGCCAATCCACGGCTAATGGGTGTGTCAGTTGAACCATTTCCGCGTCGTACACCCAAATCTTCGTTAGCTGAATCATCAATATAGCCGAACATGGGAACATCACCTTCCATGATCATTTCAGGATAATACCCGTTGATATAACCGGTATTGGTAACTGTAAAGAAACGTAAATAACGATCATCTGTCCAGAGATCATTCTTTGAAAAGCTATCAGGTTCCTGATTATCGGCTACAGTGTTATTATTGAAATTATTCAAGCTGGGTACTCCGGATGCAGAAACAACCGTGACATAACCGGACATGGACCCGTCATTTCGGGTTTTAATACTTGAATAAGGAGAAGCGGCCGCGGTCGAAATAGTCAGAGTATCACCAACCGTATAATTAGTAGGACTTGAAGAAATATAAACAGTGGAAACATTCAGATTATAACCAGTTATGGTCAGATAATTACTTGTGTTTCCGGTTTTGATACTATAGATACCGGAGCTGCTACGAATATTTCCATCTTTAACACCCAAGGCATTGGTTGATAATCCGGAAATATAAGGAACCACATCAACCGTAATGGAATCGCTGTCCGATTGCGGAGCAAAATCATCAACAGAAAAACTAATTGTAATATTGGTGCCAACAGCATTGGTGATATTCGCTGAATTCCATGTGTAGGTAAAAGTAATATCATGGCCATTTGCCGCGGACAAACTTTGGGTGTTGATGACAAAATTGGCATCAGTCGAAACAAGTTGTCCCCCCGACCATGTGGCCACATTTAAATTGCTTATATGGTTGGTAATTGACAAATCCATGCTCCCAATTCGTTGATCATCACTGACTGTACCTGTAAAGGAAATTGTACCGCTTACATCAGCATCGATTCCGTCATAATTATCAGTACCGGAAACCTCCAAATGGCCATCCAAAACATGGTTTTGTGTCAAGGAATCAAGAGCAATAGAAGGAGGATCAGAGTCAGTATTTTCTATTGTCATATCTATTGTTGTTTCAATGACAATATTATCGCTGTCAGTTACACGAACCAGCAATTCAGCAGGTCCATCAGTAAAAGATGAAATATCGATGGTACTTGTTGCCGAAGATTGAATTAATGTATTGGAACCTGAGGGGTCGTAATAAACTTTGTAATCAGAAATAGGCGAATCATCATTAGCGTCGATATCAATATAGAGCCTGTTTCGAACGGAAAAGCTAGTGCTATAAGCAAACTGCTCATCGGGCTCAACTGTATTGCTCAAATCAATGTCGCTCCCTACTGTAATATCATTGATCACTGGCTTATGATTCTTGATAAACCCTGCTTTTTCATAATGATGCCCGTTACCGGCGCTATCAAATACCACATAATGAACCTCTATCGCGCCATCGGGAATTAGTGTTGAGTCAAATTGGGCCCACCAATTATAGTTTGAACCTGATAAGGTAAAGGATTCATTATGTTCATCATTATCACCATTTCCACTGGCATCAACACCGAATTCGTTTTTATTATCAATCACGATTTTATAATCAATATCAGACACCCAGTAAACAGAGCCATTCCCGTCACCAAAATCCCTGGCTTCAACATTGGTAACAACAGGAGGAGTGGCAGGTGAAGGATCTGTAACTCGATATACATCAATACCACGAACAAAATACACATGTATTTCATCGACCCCGGCAACAGTGCCAGAATCAAGAGCTGTTCCCTGCATCATGGCATTATCAGAATCACCATAAATATCAGTTGTATCAGTGGTCATCATTCCAGCCGGATAAAGATTATCAACATTCAAATTAATGAATGAAATGGTCTGATAATTAGCATTATCAATTACCTTTAGCCGTAAATAAAGAATACCGCTTGTGGGAACAAAACTGCTTGTATTGATAGGGATATGAATATCATAATCATTTATAGCATTCTGAGTGACGTAAGAAGAGTTGGAAATAATGTTGGTATAATTGGTTCCGCCATTATAGGAAAACCAGATACTGGCCACTTCCTCATCATCCAGGGCATCGCCTGTCAATGAAATTGTACCTTGAACATAATCACTTGAAGCATGGGAAAGGGCTTCAATACGGGGAATGGTATTATCCAGGTGAATGCTCAGTGTCTGATAATTCCCGGCAAGATCAGCTGTCATGCTATCCTTTGTGTCAACCGCCCTGACCCTGATAGTAATATCACCAGTGTGCCCAGCCTCGGTTGAATAGAGTTCTCCGTAATTGTTAATTTCCTGCGACCATAAGGTGGTGCCAGAAACAGAGTACCACTTAGTTTCATCCTCAAAACGATCATTGGTATCGCCATCGGACACATCTGATACACCATCGTAAAAATCGATTTGGTCAAGAAAATCGCCATCACCATTCACATCCATCTGGATTTCCACATGATGAACCGCATCGTCATCAAAGGCTGTTCCTGTGATAAGCACAGGGCCGCCAATGTTCTGATTGTTGGAGGGCGCGATAATATTAATCGTTGGCTTGTCCAGATCACTATCAACATAAAAATAATAATTGCTTTTAATAGTCGTATTATTGGCTTGATCTGTTACGCGCGCGTAAATATAAAGCTGCCACACATTAGAGTCGGGCGCTGTTTCAGTAGCATAACTAGTGTTGGCGTAAGCCATTGAATCAAGGCTATATTGCCAATTGTAGAACTCGTCACTATCAAAGGAAATATCGCAATCCAAGGCATCGGGGTCGGAATCAGGAACCGCGCCGCCTATTTTAAGCTCTATTTTTGAAATCTGATTATTGTCCGAAGAAGTACCTTTGATCAAAATCTGACCATTCACGGAACTGGATAAAGCGGGATTCAAAAAAGAAACAAGCGGTGGTGTTCGATCGATAATGCACTGCAAATTATAATAGGCTGTTTTACCCGAAGCATCCACTGCTTTTACCTTGATTGATAAATTACCATCACCCCCGACAGTAACATTGTAATCCCAATTGTACAAGCCACCGCCTAGCGACGTAAGGTTATCCGCCTCATCATAGTTCAAGCCGTTATCGGTACTAATCTGAACCGAAGCCACTGAATCGGAATCAGAGGCTGTTCCTAAAATCTGGAAATTATTATTAATATATTCATTTTGTTCAGGAGAAGTAATCTCAATGGAAGGTGCTCCGTTATCCACTTTAAAAAGCAGGGGAGAACCATCAACAGAACTGTCAAAAAGCAAATGATTTATATCTTCCACCTGATAATAAAGGGTATAGGTCCCGTCATCAGTACAATCAAAGGAAGCATAGGCGGATAATTCAAATTGGAAATTGGCAATCAAACCTGATTTATTTATATTTTCAAGAGGAACAGACTCCCAGGCGCCGGTCGCGCTTGGCAACTCCCGGTCAATCCTGATTTTCAAAGTGCTTTCATCTATACCGTCATCATCCTTCACCTGGCCGATTATTTCACCTGTTCCGGCCAGTATTCTCTCGCCAATAGTTGGGGCGTTTTCATCGGGATTAAAAATGGTAAACTCCGGTAAATCGGTGTTCTGATCAAACGAAAAGCGAATCCGGTCCAGTTGAACACTTTCAAGCTCAACTTTGGTAATCGTCAATTCAGGCACACTTTGATTTGCCTCTAAACGGCGAAGTTGATCAGCAATAAACTCCGTATCATCCTTTACATCTGAAACCACATCATAATGATAAAAATATGTTGAAGTATTTCCGGCAAAATCCATGGCATTTACAACGAAAAAATAATTTCCCGCTGAATCGGGAAAATCTATGGTTGAATCAAAAATATAATTCCACGAGGTAGTGCCCTCGGCTTCATCAGCAATATTAGCCAACTGGTTCCATGACTTCAATGCCGAACGTCCTTCAACATAGCTCCCGGATTTTGAAGGTCTTCTTGTGTAATTATCCGAATCTCCGATGGGAATAATATTACCAAGAGAATCGCCCAAGGTCACGTAAACCCGTCTCACCAAAAACTCGTCAGCCGACTCACCGGAAATGATTAAATTACCGTTATAAGGTTTGGTGTTATAGTAAACACCGTTCACTGAATCGTATTGAAGACTGGTGGGAGCTTTAACCAAAACAGTAGGAGGCGTATTATCAAAAACCAAAAGTAATTTACTCTCGGTGCTCTTGCTGTCAGTATCAGTGACCCTGAAAACACAATCGCGGTAACCGTCGGAAAATCCCGAAGTATCAACATTCAACTGCCATGTTCGCGATGCTGTGTCAAGAATGGCTTGCAGATAACTATTTCCGTTATCTAAAGAGACCTCCACAGACTTGGCCCCAATATCGTCAACATACTTTCCGCTCAAGGTAATGGTACCGCTTACATATTCTCCGTTTACATGGCTGGAAACAACCAAAAGTGGCGGATCAAGATCTATCTTGTCTCCTAATCCGGGATTAAACAAATCACAGGAAATAAAAATAATAAAAATGAATAAAACAAGAAAGCTCACTTTCTTTATCATAAATTACACCTCCTCGGTATAAAGCCATGAATGCCTCACTTAAAAAATAATATCAAAATCAGCTAAAATCAAATTCTTTTATGTCTCAAGTGTCAATAAATTTCTGTTTTATAATGAATTAGTATTAGTTTTGCCCGAAAATTTTCTGAAAACAATAACCACATGCTGGAATTCTTGAAATTTTTGATTATACTATTAATGGTTGTTCGACGAGTATATTCTAATGGTCAGGGCATAACAAATGCGAAGATTATAAATGATGGCGTTGCCTGCCGCCCGGGGGGGGCATGGCAGGCCGGGCTTTCCGGCACTCCGGCTTTCGCCTGCGAAGGTTTTTTAGCTGAAATAATCAGCTAAAAAACGCTTAGCCGCGCAGGTTTTGAAAAACCTGCTTGCTTGCCTTCAATCCCTAACGCGGAGACCCGGGCTGTCTCTCTTCGCTGAACACATGTCAGTACCAAAGGAGGCTTAAACTTGGCCCTTCAGGCAAAAAAAAATCCCCAATTACTTGTTCTGGCTCTTTTGTGTATTTTCACCGCGATGTCTTGCGAATATCCCGATTATTTTAATCCGCCGCAGGACGATAACTACGAAGATAACGATATTCTGGCACAAGCTTTTGATCTTAGTTCACACACAAACATCTACTTAAGTGAAATCCAAGGCAAAGCCATTCACCTTGACGCGGACTGGTACTGTTTTACCATAGAAAGCACGGGAAACCTTCGAATAAGCTGTTTGTTCAACTTTGACTATGATAATGATTTAGACCTGGCACTTTACTATAATGGGAGTATCTTGGCCAACTCCGAAGACAACACCAGCGATGAAATCATGGAAACCAGCCTTCCCGAAGCAGGAATTTATTATATACATGTTTACAATGGCATCGATGGTGACAAAGGTCAGGGAACAATCTATGATCTGAAATGGGAAATACTTTAGAACTCTATCTATAGATAAAGTTGTACTTGTTTAGATAAATTTCAATTCGCGATAAAGGCCTTAGGGATAGGATGCATAGTTTGACATTTTTTTTAAAATGGCAAGCCAAAGCATTTTTTACCGTATTATTTCCGGATAGGCTGCATGTGTATAGTGAATGTTAATGAGCATTCACGTGTATAGTGAATGCCAATGAGCATTCACATTAGCGAGCAATAAATACGAAGTATTTATGACCAGCACAAAAAACCTTAGTAGCGAAAGCTAAGTGGCGTATAGCCCGGCCTGAAAGCCCCTGGTACAACAATTCCAATACATAAAGTTTTGTTCACCCAACTTGCCAGAATAACAATAATATTCCCATATATCTTCAGAGCAGCCAAATCATTGGATCATGGACAGTACAGCTTTTCCATAAACTGGACAATCTCCATAAAATCAGTTACCCTAAAGCATGAGCGAAGAACACTATGATCCCCTTTTGGAGCTGCTAGAAAAATTTCCCGCGGCTGCCGATTATCTATCCACTATCGTGCTTATTCAGCGGGATTATGGAGAAGTTCACAACAGCCAGCTGGCTCTCCGCCTTGGCGTGTCCAAACCTGCCGTGACCCAGGCCATTTCCCGACTGAAAAAACTCAAACTCATCAAAGCTCAAGGTTCTGGAACCATTTGCCTTACGGAACAGGGGCATGAATGGGGAAACAAAATCATCACGCGCCATTATCTTGTTGAGCATTTGCTCATTAAAAACAATTATCCCTGGGACAAAGCTGATGAGGAAGCCCAACGACTCCAAGCTGTTATTTCGCAGGATCTGGCAGACCACCTTTTTGAAAGCTTTGGCCATCCTCAAATTTGCCCTCATGGTAATCCCTTTCCTGGTTCAAAAGCCGAACATATGCTGATTAGCGCTCCACGGCTGATCACCCTAAAAAGGGGTGAAAGCTTTCGTTTATTGCGAATCACAGAGGAAGGAGAAGGCATTGTGGGTTTATTAAAATTCTGCCACCAAAAAAACATCCATCCCGGGCTAGAACTCAGTGTTATCGATAATCTTGAGGACCTTTGTGTTCACCTCCAGGACCTTGAAGGCCAGAGCATTACCATTCCATGGAGTTTTGCCTGCCATATTTGCATCGAAATTATCACAAAATAAGCATAAAAATCCTTAACAATTTTTTTTCCATAGTATAATGTAGATTAATAACATCAGACCGAACTATTAGCAACCCTGCTGTTACAGGAAAGGCAAAATACATGAAAAGTCACGTTAAAATCCCGCTTATTTTTATTGCTTTACTCTTCAACTTAAGCTTTTGCAAGGATATCACGCCCGAAATACAGCTAGAGTCTCCTCCATCTGCAAAAGCAAAATATATTTTTCTGTTCATCGGCGATGGCATGGGCCAAGCCCATATCGATATCGCAGAGGCTTATCAAAAATCACAAAAAGGATCAAGCTTGAGCTTCACAGGTTTTCCCTACCAATGTAAAACAACCACCTATAATGAACAAGGCTATATAACCGATTCAGCCGCAGCGGCCACAGCCCTGGCCACAGGGCAGAAAACCTACAATGGGCTGATCTCACAAAACATCAATGGCAAGAATTTAAAAACCATTGTGGAAATTCTCGCTGACAAGGGAATGAAAACCGGAATTATTAGCTCAGTAAGTATGGACCATTCAACCCCTGGTGCTTTTTATGCCCATTCGGTTTCGCGCTATAATTACTATCAAATCGCCATGCAAGCGGCAACATCACCAGTAGATTATTTTGGTGGCGGCCCTTTTTTGGACAGTTACGTGCCTTCCGATCAGCTAAATCCTAAAGAAGCCATGGTCGATGCCGGCTGGATTGTCAGCGAGGATCCCTTCAGAATCCATTTTCAAGGTGATATTAGAAGCAAACTATACACTTATCAGCCGAACAGAAACAATGAAAAAGACTCTCTCCCCTATTGCATTGACGCCACCACCGAGGATGTATCAATGGCTGATTTTACTGAAATCGGGATCAAAAGGCTTAAAAATCCCAAGGGCTTTTTCATGATGATTGAAGGCGGAAAAATCGACTGGGCCAGCCACGCCAATGATATTGCAACTATGGTTCATGAGGTAATCGGGTTTTCCAAGGCTGTTGAAAAAGCGATCGATTTTTATAATGAGTATCCTGATGAAACCCTGATCATTGTCACAGCTGACCATGAAACTGGTGATCTGGAATATGATCCCCATGCCGGTACGATAGAGGCCATTGCCGGACAAAAATTATCCTTTCAGATGATCGACACCTTTCTGGTCAACTGGCTTTTATCTTTTTATCCCATTTCAGCGGAACAGATTGAAGCATTATTCGGCATATACTTTGGCTTAAGGGATATAAGCCCAGAAGAATTTGGGCTCTTGAACCAAGGCCTGGATTCACAATTAAGTCTGGGTTATTCTTATTACAAGCAAACCAGCCAGGGAGAGTTTTCATCAGCTGTTACAAGCATCATTGCGGCACGTTCCGGTGTATTTTGGAATAGCCACTCTCACACCTCAACACCGGTCTCAACTTATGCCATCGGAAACCATGCTGAGAGCTTCCGGGGACAAAATGACAACACTGATATTTTCAATCATATTCTCTCCGCCCTAGAATAAGACGCCATTGGTTTTTTGCTGATTTTTATGGACATGTAAAAAAGCCATATTTATGAAAGATTTTGATTACATTTGATATACACATAAAATAAGGCCCCCTTCCATCTTTTCAGAATGGAAGGAAGAAATTCTTTCATAGACAAACTGATTTTGCATTCTTTTAATTCACTGCTTATTTTAGTGGCAATTCCAGACTCAGCCTGTCTTTTATGAGGTATTTTATTAAATTTCAATTATTTCCAATCAAAATTTCTATCTCATTCTTGTATAGTCAGTTATAGTTGATTTAAATGAACTGAAGTTATGGAAAAAAACAAATGTAAAAAAATGAGTGAGGCATTTTAACCAAGCCACCTCAAATTGTCTTTTCTTTTTTTCGTTCTTTTATGTATTTTTATAATTTGTTAAAAAAAATTGTTTTGATGAAATCTTTGAAATATAATTTTTTCAATCTAAACAAAATCACTCATTATAATATACATGAAAAGCCCGATAGACGATCAGTGTTAATTGTGTATTAATTATAAGTTATAAAGGGAAAAGAAATTTAAATTTTTTATCTGAATTTGTGAAACTAAGTGAAAAAAAGTCTGTGTAAATCACTGTTTTTTTTCTAAAAAGAATTTTTTAGTGTTAATGGGGTTTAATACATTAAAAAATGATAGATTCAGGAAAAATCTCTTTATAATAAAATATAGGGAGGTTCAGGGATTTTGGCTAAAATAAATGTATTGATTATTTATGACAATGATACTGATCATAACACATTAAAATCAGTATTCAACCGGACCAACAAATTTTATTGTCAGGAAATTCACAAGAACCATTACCACTCCATAGATACAGATGCCACAATCTACGATATCATTATTTTTGATCTGGCCTTTGCCGATAACAGCTGCTGGGCCTTGTGCAAACAAATCAGAAAAAAAACCACTTTACCTCTGGTGGTGATTTCTCCTCAGCATGATGAAATTTATGAACTCTATGGTTTTGAAATCGGGATTGATGAATACATCCGAAAACCCTATAATGCCGATGTTCTTATTGCCCGCATCGAGGCCTTGGCCAGGCGGCAAAGCCATAAGCAAAGGCTTCGTTATTCCAATCAGGAATTAATGGTAAATAAACAGGGCCATTCGGTTCAAATAAATGGCAAACAAGTTGAACTCCGTCCCAAAGAGTATGAGCTTCTGGTGTATTTGATTGACAATAATGGCATTGCCCTTAGCCGCGACAAAATCCTTCAGGATGTATGGAAATATGATTATAACGGGTATCAGCGTACGGTAGATTCCCACATTAAAAAAATTCGGAAAAAAATGGGCGGGCTCCGTGAATGTATTCAGACTGTACGTAATTACGGTTATAAATTTATCAACGACTATGGAAGCAATAGTTAAATCCAAGTTAATGAATGTCAATCGCATGAAAACGGAGCCTTGTGATTTTTTATCAACCTCCTTTTTCCAATGGTAATGGAAGAATCGATTTTCCTATAATGACACTTCACCAGCAAGGGAGTTTAATTGTTTGCATAACAGCGGCTTTACCAAAACCATGGTTTAAGAAACGCGGCTATCAAAAAATTTTGCGAACAAGGTTTCTTCACAACCTCGAAACACGAAACTGTTGCGCCATATATGGCATATTATAACAAGTTCGTCACCCCCTATATAGGGCTGATACAAAAAATGTATTTGTTTAGCTTAAACCGGAATCACTATTTTTAGCGTTAAGGATTGTAATAATTGCAAGTTATTTTTTCAAAAATGACTTGCTAAAACCCAGAGGCGCGCTTTTTTCGCGCCGAGGATTTCGAAGCGAAGCGGAGTTATGG
>JAFGWI010000058.1 GCA_016937215.1 Spirochaetales bacterium
AGCGGAGTTATGGAAAGCCTGGCCTGCTGTAATGAAATGAAAGCAGGAAACGCCCAACGTAACAACCAGCTAAACAAATACAAAAAGTGTAATTCATGCAATTCCAAGGATGATTTTGGAATTGATTAATAAAAAATTGATTTTAATAAAATTTTTACTGTTTAAAAGGAAGGAAGAAAAATGTTGCAGAAAAAGATTATTGCTTTTTGTCTTTTGATTGGCTTTTTTGCGCTCAATATTCTTGGAGCACAGGTTTTAATTGAAACTGATTTTGAGAATACCGGGATCGATGGATGGGCCCCTCGCGGGGATGTAACCCTGGAACTTTCCAATGCCGACGCTTATAGTGGCGAGAGCAGTTTGAAAGTTTCCGGAAGAACCTCCAATTGGCATGGCGCCAGTTATGCATTGAATGGAATCATTGAGGCTGAGGCTGTATACCGTTTTACCTGCTTTGCCAAACTGGTTGAAGGTGAACCAGCCGGTCAATTCAATATGACCATTCAACGAACCCCATTGGAAGGGGATACAGCTTACGAAACTGTTGGTACTGTTGCCGGCTCTGATAAAAGCTGGATTGAACTGACTGGGGAATATTCTTTTAGTGGCGAAGTGAGTGATATTTTTGTTTATATCGAGAATTCCGAAGCAAGCGCTGAATATTATATTGACGGTTTCAAGCTTGAAATGCTCGCACCAGCGCCTGATGGCAGCAATACCCTGGTTAACGTTGACTTTGAAAACGGCTCAACCAGTAATTGGGGCCCCCGAGGCAGTGGCGTTGTAACAGAGGTGGTTTCAGGAAGTGCCAATTCAGGGACAATGAGTTTGAAAGTTTCGGGCAGAACCTCTAACTGGCATGGCGCTCAATATAGCTTGAATAATCTTGTTTTTGCCGGCGGGGTTTATCAGGTCAAGCTGGCAGCCAGATTGGTTTCAGGGCAAGCGGCTAGTTCCTTGAGTATGACGGTTCAACGCACGCCTCTTGAAGGTGACACGGCCTATGATTTTGTGGCCTCCTCTCAAAGTGATGATATCTCATGGGTTCAGTTATCGGGGAATTATACTTTTAGCGGTGATGCTCTGGATTTGCTTCTGTATGTTGAAAGCGAAGATCCTGCGGCTGAATATTATATTGATGATTTCAGTTTGGTTGAAATCTCGCCTCCCGCAGAACCTGAGGCTGATGGCTCTCTTGTTAAAACCACTTTTGAGACAGGAACCATTGAAGCCTGGTCACCTCGCGGAGATTCCGTGAATCTTGTGGCAGCCACTGATGATGCTTACGAGGGTGACATGAGTTTGAAAGTCACCGGTCGATCAGCCAATTGGCAAGGAGCGAGTTATTCTCTTAATGAAATTATTGTTCCACTTGCTGTTTACCGCTTGAGTGCCTATGTAAAGTTGGTAGAGGGGCAGGCTGCCGACAGCCTGAGCATGACAGTTCAGCGAACACCCATTAGCGGCGATAGTGCCTATGAATTTGTAGCAGGATCAACTGTTGATGACAGCAACTGGGTTAAATTAACAGGCAGCTATACTTTTAGCGGCGATATCAGTGATATTCTGGTTTATATTGAATGCGCCGGATCGGTCACTGAATACTATATTGATGATTTCACAATCGAAATGGTTTCTGACGCTCCAGAGGACCAGAGTGGATTATCCTGCGATTTTGAGGATGGAACATTTCAGGGATGGAAACCACGAATCGGTGGTGAATTAATTGTCCTGACAGATGCTGATGCCCATAGTGGAATTTATTCTCTTGAAATAAGTAATCGTATGGTTTCCTATGAAGGGGCTTCAATTAATGTATTGAATAAAATCAATAATGGATCGAAATATTCCCTATCCCTTTGGGTTAAACTGCTGCCTGGTTTTGAAGCGACCGATCTTCGTCTGAGTATTTATCGAAATGACGGCACAGATCATTATGAAACAGTGGTTCCTGATACATTGGTTAGCGACCAGAATTGGGTACAATTAAAAGGAACCTATACCCTTTCTTATGATGTTAACAGAATAGAGGTATATATCGAATCTGCCGGTGATCTGGCATCATTCTATATAGACGACTTTGAATTAAGTTATATTCCGCCAATGCCTGTTCAGACAGACATTCCTTCATTGGCCGAAGTATTGAAGGATTATTTTCCCATTGGCGCGGCCATTGAACCTTCTGAAACCATGGGGCCTCATGGCGAAATATTGAAAAAGCATTTTAACAGTATAACAGCAGGAAACGTCATGAAGCCGGAAACATTACAACCTGTGGAAGGTCAGTTTAATTTTGAGCCGGCCGATACTATTGTAAATTTCGTTAATGAAAACAATATAGCTCTTCGTGGACATACCTTGCTCTGGCACAGCCAGGTGCCTGATTGGTTCTTTTTGGATAAAGATGGGAATGAAATGCTCCCCACCGAGGAAAACCGTGAATTATTGATTTCCCGGCTGAAAACCCATATCACAACTGTTGTTAACCATTTTAAGGGAACAGTGAAAGTCTGGGATGTGGTGAATGAAGTGATCGACACAAATGAGGCAGACAATCTTCGCCATTCAAAATGGTACAATATAATTGGCCCGGAATATATTGATCTGGCCTTTCAATTCGCGCGGGAGGCGGATCCTGACGCGGAACTGATCATTAATGATTATAGCACCACTAACCCTGTTAAACGGAACGCTCTTTTTGCCCTGGTAAGCGATATGCTGGCGCGCGGTATTCCTGTTGACGGCGTTGGTCACCAGTTTCACATTAATATCAACTCTCCCTCCATTCAGTCAATGCGGGACACCATTGAGCTTTTTGCCGGTCTTGGTTTGGATAACCAGATCACTGAAATGGATATGAGCGTATATACCAATTCAACCGACAGTTATGAAACCATCCCCGAAGAATTGTTGATACAGCAAGCTTACCGCTATGCCGATGTTTTCGATCTGCTACGTGAACTGAGCGATGTGATTTCTTCTGTTACCATATGGGGCATATCAGATGATAATACCTGGTTAAAATCCTTCCCCATTACCCGGCTGGACTTGCCACTACTGTTTGACGAAGCCTTGCAGGCAAAACCGGCTTATTGGGCGGTTGTGGACAAGTCACAGTTGCCGACTTTAATCAGGTTTCTTGAAACACCGGAAGCGGTTAACGGGCCCCTTGTAATTGACGGCCGTAGTGAAATCAACTGGGATATTCTTCCATGGGAGAGCTTGTCGGAAAATGGAAGCCTTAATGGGAAGTATAAAACCTTATGGAAGAAAAACAAACTCTATTTGTATATTGATATCAAGGATAACAGCCTTAATCGCGATGATCTTGTTGAGATTTTTATTGATCCAAATAATAGCAAAAGCGTGGAACTTGAAGGTGATGAACAAATCATCAAAATAAAGCGATGGTCATGGATGCAGAAGGGGATTCAGAAAAACCTGAAAAAAACAGATGAAGGTTATTCTATTGAACTTGCTGTTCCTTTACAAATAGCTCTTCAACCTGAAACAGCCATAGGTTTTGATATAAGAGTGACCAATGCCGACAAACCAGAGGAAGTGATTGCATGGAATGATTATTTTCTGGAACAGGAAAAAACCAGCTCGCGATACGGGACTTTGGTTTTAAAGCAGGGAGTCAGCCTCGAATACGCACTTCAGGGATCTGTTGTTGTTGACGGCAAAATTGACAAGGCCTGGAAAAAGGCCAGAACCATTTCAACCGGAAAATGGGTAACCGGATCAGAAGGCGCGACTGCTGTCGTTAAAACCTTGTGGAATGATGATAAGCTCTATGTCCTGGCTGAGGTTACTGATCCTCTGTTAAGCGATTTAAGTGCAAATTCATGGGAACAGGATTCAATTGAAATCTTTCTAGACCAGAATAATGGCAAAACCGATAATTATGAATCTGACGATGGTCAATACCGTGTTAATTTCAATAACCTGCAAACTTACGGCGGCCTGGCCAGTGAAGATAATTTTGAAACAGCCGTTGTTCTTACTGAAACAGGCTATGTGGTTGAAGCTGCCATTACCCTTGATCCTCAATACTTGAATGAAGATGGAATTGTCGGCTTTGATTTTCAAGTAAATGATGACGGAGCAGGTGATGGAGTTAGAAGCAGCGCTTCGATCTGGCATGATACAAGCGGTTCATCCTACATGAATACATCCCATTTTGGCGCATTGAGCTTGGTAAAAACCAAGAGCTGGATTAAAAAGCACATTCCCTTTTTTAACATAAAAAAGTGGGGGCTGAAAATGAAGGCTTGCAAAATTAAAGATAATAATGCCAGAAAAAAGTAAGGCTGATCACTAAATTTTATTTAAACGGGCCTCTGTCAGGGAGGCCCTTTTTATTTCTACTGCCTTTTGAATGCCGGGCCTTAAGAAGAGCTGTTTTTTCCGGGATGTTTTAATTGGCTTGTTGGAAATCCATTTTTCTGATAAAATTAAGTATGCGCTTTTAGTTAATAATGGTTATTTTGTTCTAACGCGTCAGGGATTGTAATAACAGAAAGCCATTTTTTCAAAAATAATTTTCTGAAACCTGCGGGCACGATAATTTCGTGCTTGCAGGTTTCGAAGCGAAGAGGAGTTATGGGCCTGGTCACAACGCTTTGTGTTGTTGCTCTGGCCATGCAACCCGGAAGCCCGGTCTGAAAGCCCCTGTGCTTATCATGCAAGGCCCAGAAACTTCAGCTGAACCTAATGAATTGTTGTATGCGGGTTTTGTAAAGAACCCATGAAATTGGGGAATAAATTGTTTTTTATCGTTGATGAGGTAATTGGCAATGTCCGATTTTTTTTGCCATCACCATATAAAAATGGAATTTTAAAGTAAAATAAAAGTGAGAATTATGAGCAATAAATTGAATCCGAGACTTCCGATACTGCTGGTCGATGATGAAACAGATATTCTCGAAGGCTATGAGTTGATGCTGAATAAACGAGGGTTTAATAATCTGGAAAGTTGCAGCGACAGCCGCGAGGTAAAATCCCTGGTGACAAATAATGACTATTCTTTGTTGTTGGTCGATTTATCCATGCCCTATTTATCTGGTCAAGAGCTTATTGACCAGATTCGTGAAGATGATCCTGATTTACCCATTATTGTGGCTACTGGCAACAAGGACCTTGAGTCAGCGATTTCCTGTATGCAGAAACGAATATTTGACTACATGATAAAACCGGTTGAAATAAATCGGTTGGTGTCCAATATACAACGGGTGCTTCAGATTCAGGGCCTGGAGGCTGAAATTAAAACCCTGGAAAAGCACTTGATATCATCTGATTTGGCCTTTCCAGAGGCTTTTTCTTCTATTATTACTTCCAGCTCTGGTATGAAGAGTATTTTCCGCTATATCGAAGCAGTGGCCCCCAGTCCAAAGCCATTGATCATTACAGGAGAAAGCGGAGTCGGAAAAGAATTGTTGGCAAAAGCAACCCATTTGGCCAGTGGTTTGAAAGGTGAATTTGTCGCGGTTAATATTGCCGGGCTTGATGACACCATGTTTACAGATACCCTGTTTGGTCACAAAAAAGGAGCCTTTACAGGAGCAGATAAGGACAGAGATGGTTTGATTAAGAGGGCCGAAGGAGGGACTCTTTTTCTCGATGAGATTGGAGATCTTGAATTAAAGTCTCAGGTAAAATTGCTCCGGCTTTTGCAGGAAAATCAATATTATCCCTTGGGAGCTGATGTGCCAATGCAAGCTAAAGTCAGGGTGATTGTAGCCACCAACGCGGATTTAAAAATAAAACAGGAATATGGAGATTTTCGTAAAGATCTCTATTATCGCCTGATGACGCATTATGTTTCAGTACCCCCGCTCAAGTCCCGTAAGGAAGATTTACCTTTGCTTGTCGGTCATTTCGTAAAACAGGCCTGTCATTCGCTTAAAAAAGATATGATTGATGTGCCACCTGAGTTATTGCTGCTTTTGGCACGATACAATTTTCCAGGGAATATAAGGGAATTGGAGGCCATTATTTACAACGCCGTGAGTTTATCCGCTTCTGGCACTTTTGATTTGATAAGCGTGGAAAATTACATTAGAAAGCAAGTTGATTCAAGTGAAACCTTGGCAAATGAAATCACCCCTTGCCGGGAAATTCTCGAAATTATTACAAATACAGGAGAATTACCTACTTTTGATGAAGTTGAAGAGTATTTACTAAAAAAGGCACTGGAAAGAGCCAGAGGGAATCAGTCAATTGCCGCGCCCCTTTTAAATTTAACAGCTTCAACATTGAGTCGAAAACTGAAAAAATACGGGTTGAGGGATGAGTAGAGGCCCCGGAGTATCAGGTGAGGACCAAGGTCGTTTATAGGTTTCAGAATTGCATTTATACTTAGTTAGTTGAAAAACGAGGCAGGAAAATAATGAGAATGATGAAATTATTTATGACAATGTTGTTACTTCCAGGAAGTATTCTCTGGGGGCTGAATAATGAGGTGGGAGAAATCCTTTCGTTTCAGGGTAAATGCCTTATCGATAGTTTTGGGACAGGTGAATTTATAAGTCCTCAACAGGGAGACAAGCTTTATGTTACAACAAAGCTGGAAACCCTGGAAAAGGGGACCATGGATATTCGTATTTTTAAGGATCACATCTCGATACCGGAAGAAACGCAGTTTTCGCTCGAATCCTACATGAAAATAAACCAGAAGAGCCAGAGTGAGAACTGGTTTTCACCCATGTGGGATTTGATTCAGAGGGCCGCTGATTCACTGTTTCATGATGAAGAACATATTGATCTTGTAACCCGTGGCCGGGAATATATCGCCTTGAACTCTCAATTTTTTGCCTGGCAGGATGATTCCGATGTTTCTTCTTATGGAGAGGAGATTCAATTTCTCAAATATCTTTTGGCGAACCATGGTCGTCTGGATGCTGAAACAGGAGAGGTTCTTTTTGAAGATAATTCCATGGAAATATTTTACCTTATGGGAGCTGTTCATTTAAAAAACCGCAATTTTCAGGCGGCCGTTGAAAAACTGGAAAAATCTTTGGCCATCATGATCCATGATGAAAAAGAGCCTGTCTACAAGCAGAAAATGTATCTTTTCCTGGCAATAGCTTATTATTTTAGTGATAATTCGGCTCGAGCCCGGGAAGTTTTTAAACAGCTTGATCTGGATAAATTGGACAGGGAATCGCGGATTATCGTTAATTGGCTTATGGAAGCGCAATATCTTGATAATGGAAGCGAGGTTCCGTTGCTTTTGTTAAAGCAATTAAATGAAGACCTTGCGGGTGAAGAGGAATTGCGGCAGGCTCATTCGCTTTTTTTAAAAGCTAAAATGAAATAATTACCTTTTTCATCGCTTTGGACCCATATTCTGGCATTTTGCAATTCCATGGCTTTGCGACAAAAATAGAGACCCATGCCCTTTGAGTATTTTGAGCGTTTTCCAAGCTGTGTGTATTTATCGAATATTTTATCCCGTTGTTCTGAAGGAATGGCCTTGCCTGAATTAAAAAAGCTGATGAGCTGTTCATTGTTATCTGTGGAAAATCCGATTTTAATCAATCCGCCTGGTGTTGTGTATTTGAAGGCATTGTTCAGAAGATTGTGAAAAATCTGTTCTGTCAAATAAGGGTCAATGGCCAGTGAAAAATCATCTTCAGGCGGTATGATTTCCAGTTCCAGGTTTTTTTCCATGAACTGCGAATAATGCCAATAAGAACTGATCATTGATTTTATTTGCTGAAAATCGCATGTTTGATTTTGAACCTCACATTGCCCTTCTTCCATTCTTCGAATGTCAAGCAGGTTTGATGAAAGACTTAATATGTCTGTGCAGGCCATGGAAGCAGCCTGTACAATACGACGGCTAAGGGGATCTTCCTGATATTTTTGGGTCATGAAACTCAGGCTCCCTTCGATGGAGGCAATGGCGTTTTTAATATCATGCACCAGGCTGTCGGTAAGTATATCCCGCATTTGCCCGGATTCTTCAAGAATATGATTGAATTCTTCAAGCTGCCGGATTTTCTGCTTAACATCGTTCCATTCTTTTTGTTTCAGTATTCTGCGGTAAAGAACGTTTAAGCTGCTTAGAATCAAAATTCCACTGTAAAAACCCCACTGGAAAAACCAGAAATGAAAAATCATAAAAAAGCTGTAACTGATAATAAAGTGGATGATGAGCCAAATCGGAATTAATATGAGAAGCGGGCCCTTTCTTTTTCGGCCAAACCATTGAAAGATAAAGAGCAGCATAACCCCGATAAATATGCTGATAAATCTTACCTGAAAATCGCGCTTTAAGCCTGAATTATCCAGAAGGCTTTGAACTCCATAGGCATGCACAAGTCCCCCGAAGACCCGGCGTCCAAAACTGTTGGGAAGAGCAATACTGTCCTTATCAAATTCCTTGGCGATAATGATGATTTTGTTTTTAAAAATCGAGAGGGGAGTTTTTTTGAAATCCTTTAATCGGAACTGGTCGCTAAAATACAAGTCACTATAGGATATACGAGGAAAATAATTTGCCGGATACCGGAAATTGATCCAGATTTCCGGACTGGGGAGATCTGTTTTTAAGAGTGAAGCCATTTCATAGGAAAAGGATATAAGCCCGCTCTCCGGCGGTTCTTTCATGATTCGGCGCGGCAAGCGGTAGAAACTCATGGCGCTCGGATCTGTGAGACTGTCAATGTTTTTGCGGAGCATGGGGATGGTTGAGCCCATTTCCTTTTCACAGGCGATGACATGGGGCGCCTGAAAAAAGGCTTCACTCAGCTTTTCATCATAGGGTGTGCTTTCACCGGTGAATTCCAGGTCGTAGCCGATGAGCCTGGCGCCTGCTTGGGTGAGTTTTTCAAGAATAACAGGGTCGCTTTTGCGCCACAACAAGCTTTCTATGGTTTGTCTCATCTGTTTTTCCGAGTAATTATCAATAAGGAGCATTACGATATTTGAGGAGAAATCACTTTGCTTGTAACTATGAGAGGCAAAAAGAAATTGTAAATCCATAAGAAAATAATCCAGAGGAAACCGAATGAAAGTGGATAAAACCAGAGCGAGAACCGTCAGTAATAAAAACAGCCAATGGATTTTTTTCATGAAACCTTTTTATTTTATTTGAGCATCGCGAGCCGGTCAAGTGATTACTCTGGTAGAATGCTTTCCCATCCCTTTTGCTTTATTAATTGAACAATACTCATTCCTTGGGTATCGCTTATGTTGAGATCAGCCCCTGCTTGAAGGCATAACTCCGCGATCCATTTGTTATTGTTTTTTAGAGCAAAAAGCAGGGCAAACCAGCCTTCATTATTGCGCAGGTTTACATCAGCTCCCTGAATGATCAATTGTTCAGCGCTATCTGCCTGGCTGTAATGGATAGCCAGCATCAGCGGGGTCCATCCCATTGTTTCCCTTGCATTGATATCTGCGCCCTTTTCAATCAAGTAGCTTGCTAAGGAAGATTGGCCGTATTGCAGGGCTGTCATGAGCGGTGTGTAACCATCGTTGGTTGCGAGGTTGACATTTGCTCCCAGTGAAATCAGCTTTTTGGCCATATCAGGTTGGCCGTATCTTATGGCCAGCATCAAAGGTGTCCAGCCATCGCTGTTTTGCTGGTTAATGTCTGCTGAATTTTTAAGTAACATCATTGTGTGTTCTGCTTTCGCGTCCATAAGGGCCAGCATTAGGGGCGACCATTTTTTTTCCGAGTAGATCTGGTTCACCTTAAGGCCTTTTGCCAATAAATAAGCTGTGTTTTCAGCATAATCGCCGGCAATGGAATAGGCGAGAGCGTCGTACTTCCGCTGGTCTTGTTCATGGAGCCTGGCGTTTTTCTCTAAAAGTATGTCCATGATTTCCGGATTTCCCTTTTGCGCTGCCAGTAAAAAAATATTCCCGCTGAATTCGGATTTATAATTATCTATTCGAGCGCCTTTTTCCAATAATAAACGGGTCATTGTTGGCAATCTTTTTTCTACAGCCAGCGACAGAGGTGTTTGACTATTGCGGTTTTTTATATTTACTGGCGCGCCTTTTTTGATTAATGCTTTTGCCACATTTATGGAATTAACTTTAGCGGCTAAAAGGAGCGGAGTCATTCCCTGGTGATCGGTAAAGCTGATGGAAACGCCTTTATCTATCAATGTTAGGGCGATTTCTTCAAATCCCCTGTCAATTGCGTACATGATTGGTGTCCAGCCATTTTCCTGTTCAAGCGCCATGCCGGTCTGAATCAGTTTCATGGCAATTTCCGCTTGGTCATAGTTTAGCGCAAGTAACAAAGCTGTCCAGCCTTTGGCGCTGGATTGGTCGAGTTTGGCATTGTGGTTGATAAGGAACAAGGCTGTTTGAGGATCCTGGTATCTGATGGCGTACATCAAAGGGGTCCATCCTTGATTGTCAACCTGGTTTATGTCTATTCCGCAAGTGGCCAGCCATAATGAGGATGTTTTGTGTTTGTAGCCCAGGGAAATGTGTAAACAGTTTTGTCCCAGGGAATTGGCTAGATTTCTGGGAACTCCGGCATCGAACAAAGTCGCGATGATTCCGCTTTGGCCGGCAGCCGCCGCGATAAAAAGGGCTTCTTCACCTTGAGTGTTTCGCGCGCGGGGGTTTATGCCCTTGTGAAGCAAATCCTGAACCTGCTTCAGATCGCCTTGGGCTATGGCTTGAAAAAAATCCTCCCGGGAAAGGGGCCTTGAAACACAAGCTCCGAGTATAATACAGCTGATCAGGATAAATGGCTTTTTGATTTTCATAAAACCCCCTTTGTTCATTAATATCGGTGATTCAGGGGACTTTCCTCAATGCAAATTCCTGTTTCTATGGGCTTCAGGGCATTGCCCGGAGTAGAGACTGTTGCGCAACTGAGGGATTGTCGGTCTCGACGCTATATATGGGGGTGGAGGTTTTGATGATAAACCATATATAGCGCAACAGTCTCGTGTTTCGAGGTTGTGCAACAACCACAGTACTGGACCGGGCCTTTCGCGGCTGCGCTTTGCTCCGAAAGGCTTTGTCGCGATAATTTCGCGACTGAGGCTTTTGCTGAATGTTTTTTGAAAAAAACATTCACCACCACTACAGTCCCTAACGCGTTTCTCCAGGTCGCTTTTTTTACTCTGCCGCGGCCTTGTTGTCCATTTGGGTTTCCCAGCCCAGGCTGATTTTGTGTTGTTCGAAAAAGCCGGGCCTTTTTTCCTCAGTGGCATCCCATTCAATGGGCTTGGCGCTTTCAAGCTTCAGAAAAAGCCGGCTTTTTTGTTGCTTCCAGCTTAGCGATGCGTTGTATTCCAGAGTGGATTCCTGGCTGATAGTCCAGGTTTGTGATAACTGGCCCTTGAAAAAATTGTTTTCTGCCCCCAGGCAGTTTTCAATTTGCCAGCTAAGGGCTTTGTGGAGATTCAGGCTTCCTGCCAGTTTAAGGAAAAGGCCATTGCTTTTCCATTGGCAGGAAAGGCTGGTTTTGAAAGTATTCTGAGGAAAAAGAGCCTCATCAAAGCTGTGGGTCCAGGCAAAATGACTGTCAAAATCAAGAAGATCATTATTGTGGTCATAGACCAGCCAATGAAGACGGCTTTCGCTGCCTGTATTCCCTGGAAAAAACCTGGCCTGTGGTTTAATTGGCCAATCAAGGTTGTAGTGTATTTTTTGCGTCAACTCAAGACCTTTTGCAATCTGCCATTGGAAATGCCCATGGCTTTCAAGGGCTTTCGCGTTTGTTTCACCATAGGGGTTGATAAATCCGGCATTCTTTGCACCGGCATAGAGGCTGATTAAAAAGGATTTTTGCCTCACTTCCATCTGGAATGATCCGCAGTAATTGTCTTCAGTCAAAGATGACAAGGCTGCGATCAAGAATATATTGAGTTTAAAATATGGATTTTTGTAATGAATCCCTGAGGCAGGATGAAAGATGTTTTTGCCATAGATGGGCCTTTGAGCAAAATACCAATCAGTATTTACGGGCCTGGGTGTTTGGGTTTGTGAAAAATGAAGGTCCAGGTTTATGGATGAATCCACCGGAAAATGGATGATGATTCCATTTACAAGAGGCCTGTCCTTTTTTTTAATCACATAGCTGCCTGAAGAATCACCCAAAAAAAATACCCGCGAGGTTTCCGGTTGAAATGAGTTGTCGGCGAAAAATCGTGCTTTTTCATTGAACCAGCTGGAATTAGCTGAATTATTCAGGGGGTTATAAATCTCGCTTAGTAAACCCTTTTTTAAAAACGGGCCGTAATAGAAAAGGGGCAGTTTCACAGCAAAGTCAAGGGTGTTTTGATTTTCGCTGTATTGGTTCCATAATGAGAGATCGGCCCAGGGGCTCTGGTATATAAAGCGACTTACCCATTCTCCTTTGGTTGTGACCATGCTTTTTATACTGGTTGATTGAGCCTGGGCGAGAATTGAACAAAGGCAAATGAATATAAAAAGGAGAACTTTTTTGTACATAGAAAGCTTTTTGCAAGATTCGTGCCTGGACAAAGGCTTTTTTATGGCTATTATTTACAATTATTTACAAAGCTTGTTGGAATAGAACCACATGCCAGCGGCTGGGGAAGGCATGATATTTATATGTGGAAGAGGCTCGTGGGATAATCCGGGCCAGTAACCAAGAATGAAGGTTTAGCTAAAGGAATTACCTGCTACTAGGGCGTTAGGGATTGGAATTAGGGGAACCTGATTTTTCAAAACCAGGTTCCCAAAGCGTTTTGGGGCTGATTTTTTCAAGCCCCAAAACCTTCGGAGCGAAGCGGAGTAATGGAAAGCCCGGCCTGCTGTACTGAAAGGGAGGCAGGCAACGCCCCAATGGGGTGAAACTTCCAAAAACATCGAAATAACTGAAAAATCCTGAAGTGGTGCTTTATTTTTCCTCTTGTAGACAAAGGTTGGAAAACTAGTATATAAAGTGATTGACAGGACAATGCTATTTTGTACAGTAGATCCACTGATTTGCGGAAGTACCGGTGCACCAGAGAAACGAAAACATGTTTATGAATGGATTGCGGTTTTAGATGAAAACAAAATTTTCCATCGATTTTAACCTGGTTTTTAAGAAGAATCAAAAAGAAATTGATGATTTGGGTGCGGATGATCAGGTCCGCATTCTCAATTATCTGAAAGACCTGAAACAGAGAACTTTGCTCAATACTATCGATAAGGCTCCTTTGTTTTCAAGCGATGGCCATTCCAAGCTTCGTTTGCTTCATGAGCTTTATTTTTTTACTGTTAAAAATTATGTTGAAAAAATTTTTCTGGCCTCCCTTGAGCCGAAGATCCGGCAGAATATTTTTATGTTCGCCTTCGGGCGTTTATTTTCACGGGTGAATGATATCGGGGTACAGGCATGCACTGATTTTGACTTTAATATTGTTTTTGATGATTCCATCGTATCAAAGAAAGATAAGATCATGGCGCCACTTCTTGAGATGAAGGAAATTTTGTGGCGGGAATTCTCGATAGAGGCTGAGGTTAATCCGAAATTTTCCGTGATCAGTTTCAGTGAATTACAGAGCCGTTTTTCCGGTGACGGGCGTAAAAGTCTTCAATATGTGCTGTTTTATAAATCCATCGAAAAAAATTATTTTGTGTTTGTGGAGAACAAACGCATTCGAGACTTTATTGATCAGCATATTGCCGAGTTGAATGATCTTCTGGTATTCGAGCAGTTTTTAGGGCTTTTCAGCAGTCACCGTAATTCTTTTTTTCGCATCAAACGCGGCGAGGCTCTTGAAATTATCCCTGATAATGATACCAGGCACCAAAAGGTTTATAATGTGATCGGTTCCATACCTTTTCGCCGCAAGTTGAAATCCGGGAATTTGATTGTAATGAGTCCCATTCCTGAAGACTGGTATTTTTCCATGAAGTACATGGTCAATCGCGTCTATGATTATGTTTGCGCCATGCTGGCCAAGGGAGTTTCTTTATCGGGTATTGGTCTTGAGGATCATGATTACCTCTATATCCGTGAAGCCAATTTGATCATGCTGATTCTTCAGGAGCTGAAATTTAATCAGCTGAGTACCGAGCGTTTCGGTGTGCAGCATCAGCTCTATGATTTCAGCTATATTTCCAGCAAAAGGATTCATTTTTTTTCTTCAATACATCCTGTTCAGTTCCAGGCTGCTTTAAAGCGGATTATCTACGAATTGAATGTGGTACCCCGGGTGGATGATTTTGACCGCATTGATGCTCTTTTCAAGAAGAAGAAATATATTCATGTGCTATGGGTTATTTGTACCTGCGTTGAATACTGGGTAACGCGGAAGGTGGTGAAGATCATGAACTGCGATGCTTTCAAGGATCTTCGGGCCCAAAAGGATTACCAGGATTTTCTTTGCGACCGGTGGTAGCCGTGATTCTTGGTTGAGCTTCGTTCTGTTTTAGCCTGCTAACTCTGGATGTAGCTGGTTTTGCTAGATTCCTGTTATGGCAAAAAGGAGTGAATTGTTCAAATGATGAAAGCCGATGCAAAGGATCATTGAAGGGGGCGAGCATTTCCTATATTGTGGATGCCCAACAAGCTCTGCGCCCTTGGCCTGGTCTCAAATCTCTGACTGCTCCGGGTGGTTCTGAATGTTAGTAGCAGGCTCGAGGAATGGATACCTTTGTAAACGGATTTTAATCAGGATAAGGGCACTTCTGCCATTTCATATCCCCTCAAGCGGATTTTGCCCAGCCCAGGGGGAATAGCGACGGCCAATATTAAAGTGAAAAGTGGATACAACCATGGGCAGTTTTTGTACACCCATGGCGCGATAATCCAGATGCCAGTCTTTGGGCGGACAGTCTTTCATGAATACCACAAAGAAAATGGTGTCGTTGTAATCGATTTTACCCAGCCTATCTTCAACCCCTAATTTGAAAAAATGGCAAAGCCCGCCTTTGAGTATGCCTTTTTTAAGCACGTCAATAGTGTTGTTTCGCTCTTTTACGACTTTGTAATTAATGTAGGTTTTTTCCTGCTCTGGTGGATAGGCTTTAAGGCGGCAGTAGTTGGCTCCGTGGTTTTTCATGGCTATCCAGATGTTATCCTGTTCACGGGCAAGGGTGATTTTTTTAACCTTTTTAAAAGTGTTTTCCTTAATTTCTTCGTTAAATGGATTTTTCCGTGATTCTGAATCCTGTGAATAGTACAATTCAGTGGAAATAACGCTTTCTTCACTGCGGTCAACAGCGTACCAAAGCCCCAGATAATCGTAGTCATCTCGAATCTTTTTCATGTTAATGTAAAGGGCATCACCTTGAAGATTGTTTTCAAATGTGTGATTTTCAATGCTAAATACCTTTTCCATAGCTCATCCTTTCGCTATTCATCACTGATAAAGAAGATAGAATTATTGTATTTGTTTAGCTGGTTGTTACGTTGGACGTTTCCTGCTTTCATTTCATTACAGCAGGCCAGGCTTTCCATAACTCCGCTTCGCTTTGAAATCCTTTGGTTGCATTCGCGAGCAATAAATGCGTAGCATTTATGACCAGCGCGGCGCGAAAAAGCGCGCCTCTGGGTTTTAGCAAGTCATTTTTGAAAAAATAACTTGCTATTATTACAATCCTTAACGCTAAAAATACTGATTCCTGTTTAAGCTAAAC
>JAFGWI010000059.1 GCA_016937215.1 Spirochaetales bacterium
GCGAAGCGGAGTTATGGAAAGCCTGGCCTGCTGTAATGAAATGAAAGCAGGAAACGCCCAATGTAACAACCAGCTAAACAAATACGATTTTTTTATAAGGAAATAAACATGAACAGAGAAATGGGGACTTCTTGCCCCTGGGTGGAAACAACAGACACCCGACTTTTACACAGCGTGGACCAAGCCTTGGACCTTTTGGGGTTTTACGGCTTTGGCCAAAAGCCCCGCTTGTTGATTCATCACAAGCATTTATCCAGCGATTTTTTTGATTTAAAAACCGGGCTGGCTGGTGAAATCTTCCAGAAATTCGCCAATTATAATGTCAGGGCTGCCCTGGTTCTGAATCAATGCTGCCTGAAAGGCCGTTTCGCTGAATTGGTTTTGGAACTTAATCGCGGCGGACCTGTCCGTGTGTTTCATTCCTCTGAAGAAGCCATGCCATGGCTTTGTGAAAAAAAATATGATTAATGGAGATAGAAAATGAAAACCTTGAATGTTTACAAAAGCCCTGAAGGGCAAAAACAAATACTGCAATGCTATGAAAAAAACCTTGCAACCTGGCCAGTGCCCAAGGAAACCATGGTCATAGATAATCCCATTGCCCAGGGTTTTGTGATAGCCTCTGGACCAAAAAATGCTCCTCCCCTGGTTCTTTTTCACGGCTCTGGTTCCAATTCCCTGACATGGGCCAATGAGTCGGTGGAGCTCAGCAAGCATTTTCGCTTGTACGCCATGGATTTACCTGGTGAGCCTGGCAAAAGTGAGGCCCGGCGCTATGATTGGCAGGGGCAGGAATACATGGACTGGATAAGCATGATGCTGGAGTCTCTTGGCATAGAAGAGTGCGTTATGGGAGGTTTGTCTCTTGGGGGAGGATTTGCCTTGAAATACGCGGCAAATAACAGGGACAGGGTTAAAGCCCTGGTTCTGATTTCTCCTGGTGGAATCGTACCCGTAAAACCAGATTTAAAACTCATTTGGTATGCTTTGCAAGGGAAAAGGGGCTTTGAAAAAATGTGCCGCTATCTCTTTCCTGGTGTCATTCTTGATGGGCCGGCAGCTGAATTCATGGCTTTGACAGCCGAGCATTTTAATTACAACCAGGGGCAGCCGCCACAGGTGAGTGATGAGGCATTGAAACAGCTTTCAATACCGGTTCTTTATTATGCCGGTGGGAAAGATCCACTAGTAAACACCAAAGCCACGCTCACTCGGTTGAAAAAGCATGTGGCACAGTTATACGCGCGAATCTATGAGGATAAGGGGCATCTGCTATTGCCTTTGGCAAAAGAAATCGTGAAGGATTTAAAAAACCACCTTTAAGGCGCGAAAACAATTGATTCCGGGTCATGGTTTTTTGACCCGGACTATTTATTTTTTGAAGCTTTGATTATACTTATACAAGGCTCTTAAAAAGCAGGGCTTTGGCCGCCAGGTTCATCTGGATATCATTTCACAAAGGATGGAGGAATTATGGAAAAAATAAATTGGGGTTTTATAAGCACAGCCAAAATCGGGCTTGAAAAAGTGGGGCCAGCACTTAAAAAGAGCCGGCTGGGACAGTTTGAAGCCATTGCCTCAAGATCCATGAGCAACGCAAGAAAAGCTGCCGAGGCTCTGAATGTTCCGCGGATTTATGGTTCCTATGAAGATTTATTGGCCGATAAATCCATACAGGCTGTGTATATTCCTCTGCCCAATCATCTTCACGCCGAATGGACCCATAAAGCCCTTTTGGCCGGAAAACATGTGTTGTGTGAAAAGCCCTTGACCCCGGACCTGGAGCAAACAAAAGCTTTTGTAAACATGACTGCCCAATTTCCAGCTCTTAAAGTAATGGAAGCCTTCATGTACCGTTTTCATCCCCAATGGGAAAAGGCCAAAAACTGGATTTCTCAAGGCAAAATCGGTGAATTGCGTACAATCCATTCTGATTTTTGTTATTTTAATACTGATCCGGAGAACATACGGAATATCCGCGACTTTGGAGGCGGAGGCTTGCTGGACATCGGGTGTTACTGTATTTCCGTTGCCCGCTTTATTTTCGAAAAGGAACCGGTGCGGGTTAGCGGAACAATTGATTTTGATCCGGTATTTAAAACCGATCGTCTGGCCAGCGGCATACTGGATTTTCAAGGAGCAACAGCTACTTTTACCTGTTCCACCCAATTACCCAATCGTCAAAGCCTCTTTATTCATGGCACAGAAGCCACGATTGAAATACCCATGCCCTTTAATCCTGCTCCCGAGCTGAATGCCCAAATAAATCTGATTGTGAACGGAAATATAGTTGACAAGACCTTTGCTCTGGCAGACCAGTACACCCTGGAATGCGACAGTTTCAGTAAGAGCATTATCGATGATTCGCCGGTCGCGACCCCTTTGACTGATGCTTTGAATAATGCCGCTATCATCGACGCTATTTTTCGATCATCGGAAACAGGTAAATGGATAACATTGTAAGCCTTTCAATTTGCTTGTCCCATTCATGAAACCCTGTTTTTCGGGCGTTGCCCTGAGCCGAAGCTCCACTTCGGTTCAGGGCCGGGCTTTACGTGACTCCGGCTTTCGCCTCCGAAGGTTTTGGGCCTGAGATTGTCAGGCCCAAAACGCTTTGGCCTAAAGGTTTTGAAAAACCTTTAGGCCATCACTCCAATCCCTAACGCATCGAAACCTCAGGATCATCAAAATCAAGAGAGAAAAGCCAAACCTAAAAACAGGAACATGATGAATTTATATGCAAATCAGAGCTCCCAAAGCCATACAAATATGCTATAATCAGGAGTGACTTTTACAAAACAGAAGTTTTGTCAGAATTAAGAAAATCGGGGATAAGTTATTTTAATATTGCTGCCTGCTAATTATAAATGTCAGGACTTTTACAATTAGCTCAGGTAAACAAAAATCACAAAAATGGAGTTTCAAATGAAAAGAATAGTGTGTCTTTTTCTGTTATTCACCATTGGCCTTTCTTCAGCTTTTTCCGAAGAAGTAACCATAGCTGTGGGTGATCAATTTCGAGATACCGATGGAAATCTGGTCCAGGCCCATGGCGGCGGAATTCTAAAATACGATGGCTATTATTACTGGTTTGGCGAAAACCGCTCGGGTGATAATCTTGTGGCCTGCTATCGTTCCCGCAACTTCAAGGATTGGGAATTCCGCAATAATGTACTCAGGCGGTCCTTTCATTCGGAACTCCAAACAGCCAATATTGAACGCCCCAAGGTGATTTATAATCCCTCCACCGGGAAATTCATCATGTGGGCCCATAAAGAAATGCAAAGCGATTACGGCCAGGCCAGGGCCTGTGTGGCTGTCTGCGATAGGATCGACGGCAATTATACCTGGCTTCGAAGTTTCAGGCCATTGAACCATATGTCCCGGGACTGCACATTGTTTGTGGACGACAATGGCCGGGCCTATTTTATTTCGGCAGCCAACGAAAACTACGATCTACATATATATCGTCTTACTGCCGATTTTCTGGATGTCGAGGCCCTGCTCTATAACTTCGACGGTTTCCACCGTGAAGCCCCGGCCATTTTCAAACACCAGGGAACCTATTTTCTTGTGACTTCCGGCGCCACTGGCTGGGACCCCAACCAAGGACAATATGCAACAGCTACCAGTCTTTCCGGGCCCTGGTCAGGATGGAGGAACATTGGAAATAGCACGACTTTCCAGTCCCAGCCCACTTATATTCAGCCCATAACCGGGAGTGAGGGAACATCCTACCTTTATATGGGTGATCGCTGGGCCGGTGCCTGGGACGGGCCTGTGAACGATTCCCGCTATGTCTGGCTTCCAATCTGTGTTACCTCTTCCAACAGCATCACTCTTCCCTATTCCAATGGCATTACCTTGAATGCTGAAACCGGTCTTTTATTGAACGGAATGGTGGTAAAGGAGAATAACAAAAGCGTGATTTACCTTAATGACACAGCTGAGGGAAATGGTCTGAATAACTTTGACTATGCGGGTGACTGGAGTTACGGCGCTGAGACCAATGCCTACGAAGGTGATAATCACTGGAGCGGCGATGCTAATGAGTATTATGAAGTGCGTTTTAAGGGAATACAAATCGAGCTCTATGGAGGAAAGGCCTCCAATCATGGTATGGCTGCTGTTTCGGTTGACGCTTCGGCTGAAACCATGGTGGATTTTTATGCATCAAGCCGATCAGATAAGGCCCTGCTTTATACCAGTCCGCTTCTTGCCTATGGAAACCACAGTCTTAAGGTGAGGGTTACAGCCAGTAAAAACAGCAATTCCGGAGGAACGGCGATTACCGCTGATATGGTGAAAATCACAGTTTCTGACGGAAGCACCGAGACGCCCTCTCCCAGTCCCGAACCCACGCCAATCGTAAAAGCGGGTGATGTTAATTCAGACGGCCAGGTGAATATTGTTGATGCCCTTTTGGTGGCGCAATATTACGTGGGGCTTTTGGAAAGCATTAATTTTGAAGCCGCGGATGTGAATCGCGATAATACTGTGAATATAGTTGATGCCCTTCTTATTGCCAGGGCTTATGTGGGGCTTGAGAATATAGAATAATAAAACTTGCCCTTTGGTGTTTATCAAAGGGCAAGTTTCAGAGATGTTTTTATTTGAATAGTTTATTCAGAAATTTGAGCTTTTCGATATGCTGATAGCTTTCACCGCCTTCGTGATTATTGAAAGGATAGACAATAATGTCCTTATTGCCTTTATAGTGATTGTAAGCAGCATAGACTGTTGAGGGAGGGCATATCGTATCCATTAATGCTGTTGAAAACAGGGCCCTGGCCTTTGCCCTTTTGGCAAAATGGCAGCCGTCAAAATAATTGAGAACACCGAGAATTTGCTTTTCCTTGTGGCGATGGCGCTGAAGGTATCGGGCAATCTCATTGTAGGGATGGCTGTCGACCAAGGTGATGGCCCTTTCAAAGAAGCATAGAAATGGCACATCTGCCATAGCTGCCGCAATATCGTTACGTAAACCAGCCACTGATAAGGTCAAGGCACCTCCCTGGCTGCCGCCGGTTATGGCGATCCGCGATTTATCAACCATATCCAGGCTTTTGACAGCGTCTATGGCTCTGTAGGCGTCACAGATAAGCCGGCGGTAATAATAATTGTCCTGGTGCTGAATTCCGCGGGTCATGAATCCCGGCAGCTCGGGGCCGCAGTGGTAATCGCCTTTATCAGCTGTGTCGCCGGTCCGCCAGGTGGTTCCTTGTCCGCGGGTGTCCATGATGAAATAGGCATAGCCACTAATGACCCAGCCCAGCCAGTCTGTTGGAAGGCCGCGACCGCCGCCGTAACCTATGTATTCCACCATAAGAGGAAAGGGCCCTTTTGTGTTTTTGGGAAGCAATAACCAGCCTTTGATGGGATGTCCCATAAAGCCGGGGAATTCCGCGTCAAAGGCTTCGATAAGCGGAAAATCGATTTCATAGGGATGAAGTTTGATAGAAGAGGGTTTTTCGGCTTCCGAAGCTTCTATTGTTTTTTTCCAGAATAAATCAAAATCCTCGGGTTCCTTAATATCGGGTTTGAATTTTTTCAAGTCCTCCAGGGACAGATCAAAAAAGGCCATTTATTTGTTCCTTTCTGCGTTTTATATTTTTTTTGGACCATGACTTTGATCCCAGAGTACGCATTGCTATGACCATTTGATGGCTGCTGTTATAATAAGCCGCGTATTGATGGTTGCCCCTGGTAACCAGTGAAAAATCTACCGGAAAACCACCGGGAACCTGGTCTATGCTTTGTTCTTCGATGATTCCTGGTTCAGCTCCAAGACTCGCGGCGAAAAACATGAAGAGGATCGCAAGTATATCTATTAATCTGTTTTTTGGCATTTTGATCTCCCTGATTTTTTAGGAATTTCAAGTATAGCAAGATTCAAGCATTGTGTCATGGTTTTTTACCGGAATCCATCTTTATCATAAAAATTAACAGGGCCATGCTTTTTTTTTAGTAGCTAAAGGACCAAAAAAAAAGAACCCCTGTTTGAATCCAGGGGTTCTTTGGGGGAAGTGTCAACTATCGGCTATTCAGGTAATTTCTTACCTGGCTGTGCCGGGAAGTTATATATTGGTTTAAAGTCCTAATAGCCTGATCAAATTGACTAACGCCATTATCCAAAAATGAATAGACCGCTGTTTCTCCCTGAATGTAGGGGCGAATCAAAGCCGCGTACTTTTCGATCTTGGCCAGAATTTTAGCTTCATTGAAAGCGCCATTTAGAACAGCCGTCATCTCCTGATGATAAAGATCATTATAAACCGGATCATCCATCAAGAAACGGATTAATGGCCATTGTCGGCCGATTTCCGATAATGACAGGCTTGGAATGGCGATGTTCCAGGGATTGGTCTCGGACATGGCGAAATTCAGGTCCCAGGGTATCCAAACCAGGCGGCCGTTGTCCGCCAAATTCTGATAAACATAGTAATTCTTGGTTACCCAGCCATAGGTGTCAAAATTCACTACTGTTGTGTTGCTAGCCAGCCAGCGGATAAAACCCCTGGCGTCAAAAACCCTTTCAAGATTGCTTCGCCACTGAGCCGCGTTGGTTCTCGAAGCGTTCAGGCTGGAGATCATGGCCTGTATATCGCTGTAATCAGCTTCATCCTCATTTGTTTTTTTAACATAAACATCCTGGCGGAAAGTTGTGAAATCAGCGCCTGTTCCTTCAGGTTTGTACAAATTGCCTTCATCATCATCAAACTGATATTTTTTCATCTGGTCTGAGGGGTCTTCAATCATGGTGTAAAGTCCCCAGTACACTGGACCTGAACCTGTGTCGATGTATATACGGGCAAAGCCGCCAACAGCAGCAGGTATTCCGTTTTCCCGGAAGATTTCGCCGCAGATTCTGTCGTGGAGATAGGTTGGATCGTACCAGTTATTGGAAAAGGTCATTTCGCTGAAACCGTAAAAACGCTGGTTTTTAATTTCTGGATAATCATCTTCTAATTTATCAAAATTCAGGCGCAGGGGTAATTTCTTTTTACCAGCCTGGTTGGCCATCATTAATGAGCTGAACCCTTTGTAGCGAATGCCTACATTCCACCAGGTAAAGCCATTGAATTTTACCGTTGATTTTACATAAACCGGATTTTCTGTTGACATCATGTTCAGGGTCCGCAAATTATTCTGCATGGTCTGAAAGTCCTGGGCCGTAATTGTGATGTCCAGACGTGGCACAGAGTCTTCGGGAAAAAGAAGTTCATAGTCAGCATCAGCACTTTTGTGGTGAGTTTCCTTTGTCCAGCCTTGGGGGCGTCCCACAAAAACCCTTTCATCCCTGTCGTCGATGGCACCGCTTGTTTCTGTGACCGTGAGTTTGACATTAAAATCATCCATTTCACTGAAAGAATGGCTGACTTGAATGCCGCTGCCTGTTGTGCCATCGTCAAAATCCCATTCATAGCTGATGATGCTTTGTCCTGAGGAGGCGGTGGAAAGGGAGGCATCAAAATAAACCCTTTCGTTAATGGAGGGGACTGTGTTGGAAATAGTGAAAGCTGCTTTTAAACCCTCACCCTGGGGTATTGGCGTGCCTGTATTCTGGCCAGGGAAACTGGTGATCAGGTTTACATAGAATTGGGCGATTAAAAGAGCATCGGTTATTTCTATTTTACCATTACCGCTTGTATCAGCCGCGTTGGGATAAAAATTATCCGCATTCAGGCCCACATAGTAACGAGCCACGAGAAGGGCGTCGACTATGTTGATGTTGCCGTCATTGTTGGTGTCGCCTAGCTCTTGGCCATATAAACTCGCGCCCATGAATAGTAACAGGGCAGCCATGAGCAAGGGCCATGGATTGTTCTTGTTTTTTTCTTTTTGAATTTTCAATTTTTACTCCTTTTATAGTTGTGTTTACCTTTATTTTCCGGTGTGGTATTCATTGGTGCTCACATAAAATATAATTTTCAATTATATAAGTGTGTAAAATATACCCACTTCATCATACAGCAAAAAGTGCTCTTGTGATATGGCCCTTTTGTGTCAATTCTGTGGCCTGTGTTGCATAGCGATTTTGCCTGGGTGTACTTGCCCAAAGCCGGTAAAAAAAATAAACTAATTCAGTATAATATTGACAGTTTTAAATTGATAATAAAGTGAGGGTGATTTATGGGTGACGCGATAGTGCTTTTTGGAGCAACCGGTGATTTGAGTCGAAGGAAGATTTTACCGGCTTTGAATAATTTGCTCAAGCTTGGAAAATTGCCCTCTGATCTTGAGGTGGTGGGGCTGGCGACCCGGCAATTGAATTTGCAGGAGTTTTTTGATTATGTTAAGGCCCCTGAGCTGATTCGCAATCATCTGTCCTATTTAAGCGGCGATTTCAAGGCCCATGAAACCTATGAAGCGCTCAAAGAAAGGCTCGCGGCCAAGAAAAACATCATTTTTTACCTGGCAACACCGCCATCTTTTTATGTGACCATAAGCTCCATGCTGGCGGAACACGGAATTGCCACCCGGGAGCAAGCCAATGGGTTTCATCACATCATTGTTGAAAAACCCTTTGGTATGGACCTGGAAAGCGCCAGGGAGCTTAATAAAAGTTTGTTATCCCACTTTAATGAGGACCAGATATTCCGAATCGATCATTATCTTGGCAAGGAAACCGTGCAGAATATCGCGGCTTTCCGCTTTTCCAATGGCATATTCGAGCCCATCTGGAACCGGCGCTATATTGATTTTGTGACCATCACGGTTGCCGAGGATATTGGCGTTGAAAACCGGGGAAAGTATTTTGAAGAAGCGGGAATGCTCAGGGACATTGTGCAGAATCATCTGCTTCAGGTACTGGCCTTGATTGCCATGGAGCCGCCGGTGAAATTCGACGCTGATAATGTGCGCGACGAGAAGGTCAAGGTTTTCAGATCCATCCGAAAAGTGCGAATCAAGGACGTGATCCGCGGCCAGTACAAGGGTTATCATGGTGAAGAGAATGTAGCCTCCGATTCAATGGTTGAAACCTTTGTGGGTGCCAAATTTTATGTTGAAAACTGGCGCTGGGCCGGTGTGCCCTTTTATATACGCACCGGTAAAAAACTGCCCAAAAAAACCACCGAGGTGGTTATTTCCTTTCGTCAACCACCCATGCGCATGTTTGATGTTGAGCAGGACCATGTTTGCGGTATGCCGAACCAGCTGGTCATAGGTCTTCAACCCGAGAGCTTTATTGATATCCGTTTTGGGGTGAAAAAACCCGGCCCTGGCATGGACATGATGCCGGTTGACATGAAATTCAATTATTCCAAATACATGAGCGAGGACACCATTTCCGACTATCAGCGCCTTTTACTCGATTGCTACAAAAAGGATCTGACCCTTTTCGCGCGAAACGACGGTGTCGAGGCCTGCTGGCAGATCATCGATCCCATTGAAGAAGCCTGGCAAAACCTCACCGATGACATGAAAATTTATAAACCAGGCAGCTGGGGGCCTGAACTGTCCGATATCATGGATGATCATTGTCATGGCTTTCAGGAGAGTTATTAAGCTAGCCCTGTTTTCAGGGCGTTGCCTGCCGCCCGGGGGCTTGGCAGGCCGGGCTCTCTGCCACTTCGGCTATGGCCTCCGAAGGTTTTTGTCCTGAATCTATCAGGACAAAAACGCTTTGGAAGACGGGTTTTGAAAAACCCGTCTTCCATGGCGCCGATCCCTAACGCTTATAGGACAGAGGGCCTGGATTAGCCGAAGCGTTGACACCTTTTAACCTCGTTGCTCAAGCATGTGTTTGGCAATTGCCGCCTGTCCCAGAGCAAGGCCGCCGTCGTTAAGCGGCAGGCTAATCGCTGTATAAACCTCGAATCCCTTTTGTTCCAGATAGCCTGTGAGGCCACTTAGAAGCAGACGGTTCATAAAGCAGCCGCCAGACAAGGCGATAGGTAATCTGGGTCTTTCCTTGCTGTATTCACCTAGGGCCCGGCCGATTCCCTGAATCAATCCCTGATGAAAGGACATTGAAATCTCTGCCGCCGCTTTTTGGGCAATTATATCTTCACTGATTTGTCTAATCATTGGTCTCCAGTCAAGGATGATTTGGTCATCCTCTGGCAAAATATCCATGGCATAGGCTTCGGTCGCCAGGCCAGAGGCCAGTTGTTCCAGTTCAATGGCTGCCTGGCCCTCATAGGCGACCTGATGGCGCGTACCAAGCAAGGCCGCGACCCCGTCGAACAATCGGCCGCAGGAGCTTGTTACAGGACTGTTGATTTGCTTTTCGATTTGCCGGGCGATCAGCTTGAGTGTGGCTTCTTCAATGGCTTTAAAACCCGGGGGAAGCTTTTCCTTCCAGTTTTCCGGCCAGGCTGACATCAGGTAGGACAAGCCCATTTGCCAGGGATATTTTACCGACCTGTCGCCGCCGGGCATGGTCACTGGCAGAAGGTGGCCGATGCGTTTGAAGTCATGATATTCACAAAAAAGGATTTCTCCGCCCCAAATGGTGTTGTCCTTTCCCAACCCTGTTCCGTCAAGGGCAATTCCGATGACCGGTGTACTTAAATTATTTTCCGCCATAACCGAAGCAATATGAGCGTGGTGATGCTGCACCTGGATTTTTTGAATATTGCCGGGAAATCCCATTTTCTCTGGCGGTTTTCTCATGAAGAGGGTGCTCAAATAAAGGGGGTGAAGGTCGCTGACCAGTATCTTGGGTTTAAAGTCATAGAGTGATGAAAGGTGCTGGATATTATCCTGAAAAGAATCAAAGGTTCTCATGTCCTTTAGGTCGCCAATATGATGAGAGGGAATGGTGTAATTGTCAAAGGCAAGTAAAAATGTGTTTTTTTGCTCTGCTCCAAGGGCCAGAATGCCTTGGTCAAAAAAGAGGGGGCTATTGATGGGGTGGGGCGCGAATCCCCTGGAGCGGCGGATGATCTGTCTTTTGCCTGAAACAAAAGCGATAACCGAGTCGTCACAGCGAATCAAAATGTCCCGGTTCCCCTGAATAAAAAAATCACAGATTTTCGAGAGTCTCTGAATAGCTTCATCATCCTGAAAGGCGATGGGTTCATCGCTCAGGTTTGCGCTGGTCATGACCAGGGGAAAATCGACCCATTCAAAAAGCATGTGCTGGAAGGGGGTGCAGGGCAGCATGATTCCGATGTATTGGTTCCCCGGGGCTATTTCCGGGCAAAGGGAACTGCTTTTCCTGCTTTTTAATAGCACAATGGGCTGGTCAGGGGCTAAAAGGTATTCGCTTTCCTGCTTTGAAATATAAGCCAGCTTTTTTGCCTGTTCCAGATTCTTCACCATCACGGCCAGGGGTTTCTCTTCGCGCTTTTTCCGCTTTCGAAGCTCTTTGACAACCTTGCTGGAACGGCCATCGCAAACCAGGTGATAGCCTCCCAACCCCTTTATTCCCAAAATATGTCCTTCATTGAGCAATTCCCGGGTTTGATTAAGCAAATCCTTGTATTGCCTGGACGATTTTGGTTCAATCAGGGGCTGGCCAGCGTTGTTTGTTAATTTATAATGGGGCCCGCACTGGTGGCAGGCATTGGGCTGAGCATGAAAACGACGATTTTGCGGCGACTGGTATTCCTTCAGGCATTCGCTGCACATGGGAAAATCGGCCATGGTGGTGTTTTTTCTGTCGTAGGGAAGGGCTTTGATGATCGTGAAGCGCGGCCCGCAGTGGGTGCAGTTGATATAGGGATATAGAAAACGCCGATTGCCTGGGTCGAGTAATTCCTTTTGGCATTGGTCGCAGAGAGCCATGTCTGGTGAGATTCGCTGTGAAATACTGCCCTTTAACTGACTTTCGGTGATTTGAAAGTCCTGATAAGGGAATTTTTCCACAGAATGAGACTGAAAACTGTCGATACAGGCCTGGGCCGGATGCTTTTGTGTCAAATTTTCAATAAAACGGGTAATAAGTGATTCCTCACCTTGCAGGAAAATGGTGACGCCCTGGCTGTGATTAAAAACTTCTCCTTTTAATTTTAAAGCAAGGGCCTCTGTGTATACAAAGGGTCTGAATCCGACTCCCTGAACAATACCACTTACATCGATTTTAGTGGTTTTCATTAATTCTATACCCCATGGAAGCATTCTCCCCTGGTAATTCCAAGAGTATCATATATTTTGCAAAGTATGCTTTCGATGTGCACGGGATATTCTTCACCCCTAAGAGTAAAATCAGCGTATTTTTGATACAAAGGCCGTCGTTCCAAATACAATTCCTCTAGGCTTTTTCCCCTGGCCATGGCAATACCGCGGCTTGTGATGTTTTGAAGCCGCCTCTGTATCTCCTCCAAGGGAAAATCCAGAAAAATCAGCTTTCCCAGAGACTTGAGGTGTTCCATGGATGGTTCACGGTAAATAACACTACCGCCAGTTGCAATAACCGTGCTTTGACAATGAAGGGACAGAATGCCTTTCATTTCAGCTTCAAGAAAATCATCAAGACCTCGTGTATCGATGATTTTCTGCAAGGCGCATTGTTCCCTTATTTGAATCAAAATATCGGTATCAATAAAATCCATTCCCAGGCTTTTGGCCAGTAAAACCCCTAGAGTGCTTTTTCCTGAAGCAGGCATGCCAATTAGTATAATATTGTCCATGAAATCTCCTTGTTGGAATTTCAGGATAGTCAAATTATCCATTTTGGGCAAGGTGAGACAAAAAATTCAAAAAGCCCTATTTTTTCTTGAAATAGTCATCATTATGCATTAAATTTTCAGAGTGACTGAAGAATTCGGGGCCTTTTGATGGCGAATTATACCAAACACAGAATGACGCAATTGTACGAGAAGTACCATGAAATAGAGGTGACCTTTAATAAAAAGGTGGTGGAATACACCCGATTTATTCCTGGTGAAATCACTTTAAAAATTGGAAACGAACGCTACAGTTGTATTCTGAATTCCTCTTCCATGGTTGGGGCCCATATTATTTTAAAAGCTGATAAAACCCTTTTTGAAAAAATAAATGATAATAAGGGGCGTGTTTTTCTGCGATTTGCCTTTCAGCGTGATAAATCAGCCATCCCCTTAAGCTTTTTCGTGGAATCCAGGGTAAAAAGCTCCAATCCTTTGAAAGGAAATTCTCAGAACCTTTTTATTATACATATTGAATACAGCAAGCAGCCTCCTGATGATTTTATAGAAATTCTCGGCACATTGATCGATGCAGGTGCCAACAACAAGCACAGGCAGCAGAACAGAATCACATTAAATAATGAAGCTATGGAACTCCTTCATCTGGAATCGGGCAATGGGGTTCTTAATATCAACAATCAGAATATACCCTGCATTATCCGTGAAATATCCCAGAGCGGCTGTAAAATCATCGCCAAAATTACGCCCGAGCAGTGCGAGAACCAGAATGGAATTTTTGCCTTCAAGTTCGCGGGAGACACGGAATATTCCGGTATCCCGGGAAAAATTGTAAGAACAGAATCAATTAAGGATAATCAGGAATTCCTGGTTTTGGGAATGGAATTTGTGGGCGATAAAGTCCCTGCCTTGTTAGTGCGCTATATTGATGAATACTTTTCTAAAACCTGAGTCAATTTTTTTTTATCGGTTGAAAGTTCTTGAATTATTCTTCGCAGGTCGGCCCTGTAAAAGAGATTTTTTATTAATATGCTTTGCGGTATAAAACAAGGGGCCTGGATTTTTTCCAGGCCCCTTGTGTTTATATCAGTAAATCTGATTTAGTTTCCAAAGAATTCCTTATATAAATTTGTTCTTTCATCGATGATTGCCTGGCCGCCAGACTGAAGGTAGTCTGCCATACCGGAATCGTAGATTTTATCAAAATCCGCTACAGGAGCAACAACCGCTTGAACGAGGAAGGTGTTGCGTTTTTCCTTGAGCGCGGCTTCCATGCCTTCTTCTGCTTTGATAATACCAACATTGTAGTTGGGAGAAATTCGCGCATCATGTTTCATGATTTTGTATGATTGTTCCAGGTATCTCTTTTCAACGCCGGAAAAGGCCAAAGCCAGTGATTTGATGTTCAGGTCCTGATCGCCAAGATCCAGACCATTGAGAAGGATAGTGTAGTCGATGTTGCTGGGTGAGTTCATGATTTTTTCACCTGTAACCGTTTTTGCCTTGATCGCCCCGTCAGCCATAACTTCGTGATGCACTCCCTGGTCTCCGATCTGGAGATAGCGTCGGTTTTCAAGGGTGGCCATCCATTCCAGATAGTATAATGAAGAAAGGGGATCCTTGTTGGTGGCAGGAAAGAATACCTTTCTATCCACAGGAGGAGAGAGATATTTTCTGTATTTGCCCGCGTTGTTGGGGAAGCATTCCACGGCAATATAAGCCGCATCGGGACTTGACATTTTTTTCAAATTGGCATGTATTCCATTGTCGCCGTCGCGGTAAGGATAGTCCCAGTTGCCCAGAAAAGCGCCCACATAGCCGGCTTTCATGAGGTTGTCTTCGGTTTTATCGCCAAAAGGATACAGGGGAAAATCTTTCCAGATAAGGCCATCATTGTACCATTTGTTAATCACGCGGTAGCCTTCTTTTACGCCAGGCCATGTGAGCCGTCTGTCGTCAAAACCGCGAATCCAGAGTTCCTTATCGGAAATGGAGTCGGTAACAAATGAAGTGTGTAGTGGGTCGGCTCTCCAGCCAAGGTCTACGCCAACGCTGAAGGGAATCATTTTGTCGGCATCCTTACCAAGAAGGGTGCTGGCATTGTTTTTGAATGCAACAAGCATGGCTTCAAATTCCTTCAAGTTTTTTGGTTCCTTGATGTTGAGCTTTTTCAGCCAGTCTTCACGCACAAAAACACTGTTTCTCATATTATTAACAAGAATGGCTTCGATATTATATACTTTACCGGTTTTGGGGTCCTTGTCCCAATAAATATTCTGATCTCCCAGAAGCTTCCAGAGATTGGGTAATTCAGCTTTGTGCTCTTTTAAAAGAGGTGCCATATCAAGAACACCGCCCATTTGGGCATAGGTATCGATGGTTGGTTTGCTGTAGGTCACGCAGATATCCGGCGCTTCACCTGCCGCGAGCAGGTTGTTGAGTACTTCAACCTCTGTCCAGCGGGGAACTGGTTTGAATGTGACCTCAATCCCGTAAGTGTCCATCATTCCTTTTTTGATGAAATCAGTCCAGTAATTGGCTTCCGGTTTTGACCCTCCGGGATTGCCTCGGTCGTAAATCTCGACGGTTATTGATTTTTTACCAGTAGGGTTATTCGCGGCTTGTTCGCCGGCAAATAACATTCCTGCCAGAAAAGTCAGACATAGAAATGTCGCTAAAATTTTTTTCATATAATCCTCCTTATATATTTGCAAGACACAACGTGTCTCTAACTGCCATTATTCTTTGATGGCTCCCAGGGTAACACCGGTGATAAAGTATTTTTGAAGCCCAGGATAAATTATCAGAATCGGTATGGTGGCAAACATGATAGTCGCGGCTTTGAGTGATTCTGTCAGCCCTGGAGGCGAGAAGCCTTCCTGGGTCGTAATTTCAATATCCGAAATGGAACGGATTATATTGTACAAGAGGAGTTGAATGGGATAGTAGAATCGATCATTCATATACATTAGAGCGTCTGAAAAGCCGTTCCAGCGGCCAACAGCGTAAAAAAGACAGAGGGTGGCAATTACCGGGGTTGACAATGGCAGATAAATGCTGAATAAGGTGCGTATGGGCCCGGCTCCATCTATTTCAGCCGATTCCCTTAAGCTTTCCGGAATCTGTTGTAGAAAACTCCTCATGATAATCATGTAAAAAACGTTCAGGCTGTAGGGAACAATCAGAACAATGGGCTTGTTGAGCATATTCAAATCGCCCAGAAGCAAGTACATCGGAATCGTTCCCGCGCTGAAATACATGGTAAAAACAATAAAGGTACTGATGATTTTGCGGCCCTTGAGTTTTTTATAAGTGAGGGGATAGGCACAAATGATTGTCATGAACAGGGACAAACAAACACAGATCACCGTTAAAATGGCTGTCCATGTAAGCGACCAGGTGTATTTGGCATCTTCCAGGATCATCTTATAGGCATTGAAATTCAAATCCTTGGGAATAAGGGTGACCTCGTTTCGAATCAAGGCTTCCGAGGAACTTAAAGAGCGTGCCAGTATATTTAAAATGGGTAAAAGGCAAACCAGTATAAGCAGGGTACATAATGCGATAACCACGATATCACCTATTTTGACATTTTTTGCTTGAACCATAGATTGAAAACCTCTTTTTATCTAAATAATGCCGCTTTCGCCGAATTTCTTAGAAATATAATTGGCTGAAAGCAGGAAAATCACACAGACCACAGATTGAAACAAACCCACGGCTGTTGTCAGGGCAAATTGAAGCCCGCGGATACCATAGGTATAGACAAAGGTGGCAATTACATTTGAAACATCCAGAACCAGGGGATTGGTCAGGGCATAGGGCCTGTCAAATTCGCTGCCTAGAATACGTCCCAGACTCAGAATCAGCAGAATGATGATGGTGGGGCGAATGCTCGGCAGTGTAACATGGATGATTTTTCTGATGCGCCCGGCTCCATCCAGTTCGGCTGCTTCGTAAAGTTCCGGGTTGATACCTGAAATGGCAGCCAGATAGATAATCGTGTTCCAGCCTATACTCTGCCAAATGCCGAGAAAGATGTAGGTCATCACCCAGTTTTCCGATTTATTGAGAAAAGGCACTGATTCAAAACCCAGATTATTGAGAACAATATTGACCAGGCCCGTTGTGGGGGCTAAAAGCTGGAGCGCAAGACCCGCAATGATGACCCATGAAAGAAAATGGGGCATATAAGCCACGGTCTGGGTAAAGCGTTTGAACCATCTGATTTTTAATTCATTAAGCAAAATAGCCAGCAGGATGGGAGCGGGAAAACCTATGATCAAATCCAGTAAATTGAGCATCAGGGTATTGCGCAGGGCGTAGAGAAAATCACGGTTGGCAAAGGCCTTGATAAAATATTCAAAACCGTTTTTATCGGCAAAGGGCATTTCCCAAGGGGTTTTGAAAATATTGTATTTTTTAAAGGCGATCTGAATATAGGTCATGGGAATGTATTTAAAAATGATGAAGTAGATAACAGGCAGAGCCAGCAAAAGATAGAGTGTTCCATAGCGGTGCATATAGTCTGAGAATTTTCTCTTTTTGCTGGGAACAGTCAATAATCCGGTTGATTTCACTGTTAGAATCTCCTTGGTTTTTTTGCATTCTTTGTATCTGGTTTATGGTTATATTAAAATTATCAATGGGTTAGTTATGATTAATGAAACTTCCCCTTTCCTCCGATGATCATGATTGGTCTGATTCTTTCATTTTACCTTACTATAGCTTTCGATTTCTTACAAGCGAAAGTAATAAAAAAAGTCTGAAGAAAGCCCATTATTTTATTTCTGCCTGATTATAGGCCTGTGAATTCGTTTTTGGCCCAGGGTATCCTTGTTTTAATCCTGTTATTGCGATTTGTTATATAATTAATATTATTATAGGTAGATAAAAATAGCAATATTTCAGTTTTCCAATGTGTAAGTTATTTTAATGTAATAAATTAAATGATTTTGCTGCCGAATAGGGCTGTGAAGCTGTTTTCTGTTGCTTTTTAGAATTTGGCTGAATTTGTTCGGGCGTTTTCGGTAAGGATGTCATGATTTTTCGGATATTCTGAAAATTGAAATAAAACGAAAATGTCGATGTTTTTGCTTTCGTTTTTTTACTTCAGCATTGAATAATCGGGGTGACCTTTCAAGGCTGCAAGCTAATTCAGGATGGTTTCTGCTGCCACCGTGTTGCATGGGGGGAACCTTTTACCGAGAATTTGAGGATGTTTTTTTATTTGCTTTTTGAGATGAAACAGATTTTGCCTTTCCAAAGCTCAGCTTAAATATAGACGATACCGGCTTTTTCGATTATATTTTCACATCATGAACAGTCCCCTATTTAACAGAAGCCGCCTATTATTGGGCGATGATGTTATGAACACAATTCAATCAACAAAAGTGGCACTTTTTGGTTTGGGAGGAGTTGGTTCCTGGTGCGCCGAGGCCCTGGTCCGCTCTGGGATAGGCCATCTGATGATTGTCGATTCTGACCGGATTTGCCTTACTAATGTGAATCGCCAGCTTCAGGCTACTTTCCAAAATATCGGTTGTTCCAAGGTCGATGAATTGGCCCTCAGGCTTCGGGCCATTAACCCGGCGGTAAAACTGGAATGTGTGGAAAAATTTTATGATTACCAAAGCCGGAATGAATTTCCCCTGGAGCAATATGATTACGTGATTGATGCCATCGACAGTCTCAGCGCCAAGGTGGAATTGATTCTTCATGCTTCCGATGCCGGAGCAAAGCTATTTTCTGCCATGGGTGCGGCCTGTCGTCTTGACCCCGCTCTTATTAAAACAGGCTCAATCTGGGGAACCCAAGGCTGCGGACTCAGCCGGGTGGTAAGGAAAAAATTGCGTAAAAAGAATTATAAGGGTGATTTTATCTGTGTTTTTTCTGAGGAAACCCTGGAGAACAAAGGCTCCGCGGGGGCTTACGATTCAAATGAATCTCCAGAGCCCAAGGAAGGGGCTGAAAATAGCGAAAGCAATGAAGCACATGAGTTGAGCTCCTCCAAAAAGCAGGTAAACGGCAGCCTTGTTCATATGACAGGTATTTTTGGCTTTACACTGGCAGGTCTGGTGATTCAGGATGTGGTTAAAGTAATGGCTGGTTAAGCAAATAATAATTCCTTTTTATTTGCTTGTTGAAGCAAGGCGCCTGCTATTAGTAGAGTTCTTGGATTTTGCATATGCTTTAAATAATAAGTGCTCCTTGAACAAGCCTGCTTTTTTTGGCCTGATTTTTAATTTTTCTGATAGGGATAATGGCCTTTTTGAGGTTTCAAAAAAAAGGTGTTTGTGTTTGGCTGCGTTAAGGATTGGAAGGGGCCACGCCTTTTTTTCAAAAAAGGCGAAGGCAACAAAAAGGCGGCGTTTTTTTAGCCGCCTTTTTGTTCGGAGCGTTAGCGGAGCCCTGCAAAGCCTGACCCCTGAAGGTTGTTGCTGTCCTGTGTTCAGGGTATTTATAAAAAGCCCTTCAGGGGGAACGCCCAAAATCTCCTTAACTGCCGGTTGAAATCATGAGAAAACCGCCGAATGCCGCGTTGTCGGGGGAAAGAACTTCGCTGACCTGGCTTTTCATTTGATGAATCAGCTGGCGGTATTTGTGGTAAAACTCCCATGTGGGCAGGGCTGAGTAAACCAGACCAGGGACCTCGAAGTAGGCGATGACGTTTTTCGCTGTGGTGGGTTTGATAAAGACTTCCTCGCGCGGGCGGTAATAGGCCGGGCAGACTGTCACCAGGGTCCATTTGGCCAGTTTAACGGGCTTGAGAACTTCGACCAGGCTCCTGAACCCGGCTTCCATGCTGCCGTGAAGCATTTGGTATACAGCAGCCACCATGGCTGCCTGCTCTTTGGGGGTCTGACTATTGACGTAATCACGAAACTTGGGCTTTTCAAAGACCGACACCATCGATGAGGAGGTCACGGTTTTGATGATATTTTGGGCCATTACCGGAATTTCCTGGAAATTTTCCGGCGCAAAGACTTCCTGTGCCTTTTGAATCAGTTTTTCCATGCGGTGTTTTTTGCCGATTTCCACCATTTCGGGGTGCATGAAGCCTCCGGGATAGCGATCGAGAAATTCGGCTTCGGCGTTTTTGAGTTTTTCCAAATCCATGGGTAAATATAAGGGATAGGTGTTTTTGGGGCAAGGGGGGATTGTTTAGGGTGGATTTGATGAGTGGGGGGCTTTTTTATAAAATAATCGTAATATCAGGCTCAGCCTGATAGAAACACAAAGTTTTTTGCGATAAACTGCAATGGTTGAGTGATTGATTTAACAAAAAAAGTGGAGGATTTATGAGATTGTTTAGAATGGCTCTTTTAATTTTATTGATTTTAACTGTTTTTTCAGCTTGTCCTGAACTGTTTAAAATGCCCAAACCATTGGGACAGCTTGGACAACCCGGCCAGGCTTCTGGTGCCGATGATCTGGTGAATGAGGCTATTGCCGCGCTTCAGAACAGGGAATGGGAGAAGGCTCTGAGCAAATTTTCACAGGCCGTGATTGTGGACCCGAATAATGGGGCCGCGGTTCTAGGTTATTCCCTTGTTAACCTGACCAGCCTGGCATCTGACCCGGCTGTGGTTGGTGTGATGAAGGAAAATCTGGGTTTTGTGGATTATCCGGCCCAAATGAAGGATGTTCTCAATATATCCAGCTGGATTCATGAAGCGATCATACCCCTGTATGATGTATCTAATGATGAAGAGGGCAATGAAGTAAAAATTCCAAACGGTAGTTATTATTCCCAATTTTTTCCTCGAATTGCCGGTCAGGATGATTTTGACGGTATGGGCATCAGCGGGCCTGCCGACGGTGTTGTTGATTTCAAGGAGGCTTCAATGGCTTTCGCGGCCCATTATATGAGCCATAACATGGGTTTGAAAAATGTGGTGGCCGGGGTTCTCCCTGCTTTTGAAAAGCGATTGAATGATACGCTAACCGTCATTAATAAGGCGAATGATGATATGACCTTCAAGCTTAGCTGGGACATGGTTTTTGACACCAAACCGGTGCAGGGTTCCGGGGGTTCCTCCTGGCCCTTTTTTAATGGTGAAGGCGAACCTCTTCCTCTTATTATTGGAAAAGCCGAGCTCCTTAGTATGGTTTCAGGGCTTCAGGTCTATGAAGCGCTTTCAAATTTGACCCAGGCTTATGATTTGAGTTTGCCTCTGGCTGAATACTGGGCGGCCTATAATCCTATTGACGGGACTTTTGACCCGACAGCCCTGGAAAAACCCTTCAGCCACTTTTTGCAGTTAAATGAAAATGCCGAAGCTGCTTACGCAAAAACAAAGGCCATCATGATTAATGCCATCAGCAATTTGTTGAATGCGGCATCTTCCTTTGAATCAAACCGGCCGGGTTTCAGTTTTTCTAGTGATCCGGAAGTTGGTCTCTGCTCTATAGAAGCCTGGAATGATATGCTAAGGGAGTCTGGTGCTTATGCCTTTCAAAAGCGAGTGGCCCAGGAAATACTGCTTTCCCTTAAGGCCAATCAGAATGTTATTATTCCCTCAGTTTCCGAATTTTATGAGAATGGATGGCCCGAGACCTTTATTCCTGGAGAATCAACCATGTATAATTTTGGCATTCTTTTTGGTTCTCCGGTCAATCTTTTAAGCGGTTTTTTGAGTATGGGAAGTGAGGGGGAGCCGGTTTTTTATGTTTACAACGCCGAAAATATGAAATTTGATATTCTGGACGCGGCACTGTTTGCGAGCTACTATCCCGGATATGATATGTCGAGCAATAATCCCGATTTGAAAATTTTCACCTATATGCCGGATTACACTATAGGCGGGGCTTTTCCTTTAGCAAACATCAGCTTAGATGATCCAAATACTGGATTGACGCTCAGCAATTTGTACTGGAATGATTACAACAGCGATTACGAAAGCCCGGCTTATGGGAATGCTTTGTGGGAGCCGGGGGAAAAGTTAACCACTATTGATATCGGTAACCGAATTGAGGGAGCCATCAATATAAAAAGGCTTTCGGAGTATCCGGGAAATGATCCCTTTAAATTATTTGCCAATGACCCTCCTGATTTTACATTGCTCAGTGATGCAGAATTGGCCAGATACACCCTGCCCGAAAATATTCCGGCCCTGCGTATGGAAATTGAAGAGCACTATGATGAAACCTATCATATTAGTAGCATAAACAGTCCGGTAGATATAATCTTTATTGATGGAACCAGTGCTTATTTGCAGAATTCAGCTATTTTTCCAGAGATTGTCTTTCATAGTGTGACCCCCAAAGGAACCAGTGGAACAGGTATGAGTGGTGGCGCTGTTACCAGTACTGGTTCGGCCTACTGGTATTTTTTTAATGAATATAACAAGTTTTTTAAGGGTGAACCATCGTTTTTTGATATTTCCGATTATCTAAGGTTTCCGACTCCAGCTCCGACTCCGGAATAAATCGGTCAATGGGGATAATCAAAACTGCCAGTCTGTAAACTGGCAGTTTTTTTATTATTGCTTTTAAAGCCTGTAAGTGAATCCCATCGATCCATAGATGTTTTTACGGTACTGACCAAAATCGCTTTTCTCTTTACCAAAAAACAACGGAAGTGTGAAAAAACACTCGAAAAAATATTCCGGCGCGAAGGTGAAATTGAAAATGGTTGCCCAGCTTTGGTCAAGGGTGGATAGAAGCACCACGGGATAAAATATGATTTTATCGTCATGTAAAAAAAGGCGGAGATTGATGGTAAGCAGGTTCGCAAAATCGGGCGTTACAATTTCCGGAAGGTTTATGAGAATCCATTCTTTTTTGTATTCGATTAAAAGACTGATATGTGGTGTCTGGATTTCATAGCCCATGCCCAGGGTAGAGATGATTGAAGGGCTTTCTTTTATTAGCGTCGAGAAATTCGTGGTATCGAGTTTCCGGCTTTGATAGGGCTTCCAGGGGTAATAGGCCGCATCCAGCCAAAAGGTCATGGCATTTAGTGTTGTTTTAATATCCAATCCAAAGGCATCGATGTTTTCCCAAAGAGGTGTTAAAATGATATTGTAATAATCGTTTAATCCCTCCGGAAATTCCATTGTGGAAGTAAACAAAGGAAAATTGTTTTGGCCGTGAAAATAGCTGAGTGAAAAGTCAAAATAACTGAAGCCTCCGCCGAGTTCAAAGCCATAATTGGCATTTGATAATGAATTTTCGCATATGATATCCTGAATAATGATGCTGCCAAGGTTTATGGTTTGATTGATTGGCTCGCTTATGCTGATCGATGGGGGCAGGTTTTTTGTGGGAAACCAAGGTGATGCCGGGTCGGGTAGTATGGGTGTGATTAAAAAAGGAGAGCAGGTTAAAAATAGATACCACTGGTCAGTGAAAAATTGTAACTGGATTAATGTTGAAGGAGTCATTGAATTTTGGAAATTTCCTGAAACAAGTTCTTCGTAATCGCTAATTGTATAGAAATTGGTGTTTGAAAAGAATTCCGCCATTCCGGGAAGATAGGGGAAAAACCCTGTTTTTATGGATAAAAAAGTAAATAAATCGATTTTTAATGCCCATTCCTTTAATCGCGGTTCAATTAATTTTTCAGTATATGAGAAATCTATTTCAGGTGTAATAAGAAAAGAGTAGTTATCCGATTCATCGCCTATGGTGAAGTTTAGTGAAGTCCGGTCACCGATGGTGCTGTTGCTTATTTGATCACTATTGATGTAACTATAAACGGAACTGGTGAATTTACCTGAGAAATATGTTTCAGCAAATACCAGAACACAGGAAAAGAAAATGCCTATAATGAGAGTACATTTTTTCATAAATTTCCCTTGTTAAAAATGCGGGAGGGAATACTTTCCAGTATTTCATAATCACTTATCGTGATAATGGATACAGAATGATTTGTTTTTGATTCCATTTGACATTTGGTGGTTATTGATTTTGAATCCTTTATTTCAGTTTTTAATAATTGATATTCTTTGATTATTTGTGAATTTTTTAAATATATTATTGATTCGATTAAGCAAGTATCTGGGTTTAAGGTAATGATTTTTCTGTCGTAATCTGGGTTCTTTAGCTTTGGTTCCAAAATATATTTTATTAATCTTTCCTGATCTTTTTGGGAACTTGTTTCAATTGTATAATCATTTAGTTTTAATGGAGAAAGATCTTCGACTGTAAAATCCGAGTCAAAGAGAGAATCGGAGCTATTAGAATTGCCTAATCGTTTTACCCCTCGTGATGATGACATCCATTGGGTTACTGTGTTGTTTTCATGAACTGAGAGGAATTTTGTTTTTCTTAAGAAGCCAGGTGTCAAGACCTGAATTAACACATTGTAATTCAGACCCTTTTGGTTCAGGTATACTTCAAGTTGTCTTTCCTTTTTTCCCTCGGGCTTCGTTATTTCAAGATCGCATATCAAACGCAGGTTTTGAGAATCGCTGAATATTCTGGCTTTTTGAAGTAAATCTATATACTCTTGAGCTTGAATCATGACCGGGAGTAATAAAAAATAAAGAAGCGGTAAGTGTTTCATTGAATCTCCTGTGTATTAAAAAATAATTTTATAAATCGGGGTAAAATAAAATAACTTGTAAAGGTCCCGGCGCCTAGCCCTACAGCAGTTAAAATTCCGATTTGCGTGACAAGCCAGTATTTCGAGAAAAGCAATGCGCTGAATCCGAATATTAATAACAGGGTTGTTTCCAAGATAGGCCTTCCTGATTGTGTTTGGACCTGAACTAATTTTTGTTCGAGTGTAAAAATTTTATTCTGCTTTGTAAAACACACCAAAAAGTGCATGGCGTCATCGCAACTGATTCCCAATATTGACATAAGCGCTAAAGCTGAAATACCATTTAATGGGATATTCAACCACCCCATTATGCCCAGATAAGCACTGATGCCACAAAAAAGGGGAATTAAAAATAAGATTGATAATTTGAATGATTTAAATTTGATTAATCCAATCATAAAAATGATGACTATAAAAACAATGCTTCCATAAATTTGTTCAGTAATAGCTATCCGGGCCTTGATTTTATGTTCTTCGTAATTCCCCAAAATAACCAATTCGCTTTGAGGGAGGAAGGTAGCCTGGAGTGATCTGATCTTTGATATATATTCGTTGTAAGCATTATAAGCAAGCTTGTTTGCTGATTCGGAAATATTGTAAGTAATAAGGATACGAATTTGGCTATAATCGATGTTGATAAAGGTTTTCAGAGTAATGCCTGAACTATTGTTGTATAAAAATTCAATATTTTCGCCTAGCTTTTCATCTGATTCTGGGGTCCTTGGAAGGTGCGTGCCTGCCATTTTCCCCTCAAACCAGTTTATTAGGTCTACAATCGATAAAATTTCATTTGTATATTTATCCTCTGCTATTTTTTGCAGGAACAAATTCAGGTTTTTATAAAAGTCGATGTCAACAATTCCATATTCTTTTCCACTATTTATATAAAGATTCAGCTGGTTTAGCCCCATATCCTCGTTATTGAAACGCGCTATTTGATCCGAAATAGTTGTGCCTTTCTTGAATATTCTTTCGATACGAAAGTCAGGACTGATTAAAATAGACCCGGCTAATAGAAAAATCATCAAGCAAATCCAGATGACAAGCGGAATCCGAGGATTTCTCAAAGCTTTCTGTTCTGTTTTTAGCTGGACAAATTGGGACAGAAAATAAGGAAGAATAAACATACTTATTAATATTGAAATGAATATACCTATGACTAATGCGGCTCCGAATTTTGATAATGCCTGGAAGGTGGAAAAGCATAGCAAGCCAAAACCGATTAAGGTTGTTATGCCTGTTAGAATTATTATTTCAATGCTGTCGCTCATTGTTGTTGAATAATTATTTAATACGCTTGAATTCCAATATCGAAAAAGATGTATGGAATAGGATGTTGATATTGTAAAAATAATGACTGGTATCAATATGGTATTGGTTTGAATCGGAAGGTCAAGGATAATAAAAAAGGGAATGATTAATATTGATGGTATAAGTGAGTTCAGCAAAAGAATGAAAGCCAAAACTATTTTTTTAGTTATCCATAATTGTATGACAAAAAGGGCAATCAAGGCCAATGTTCCAACTATGGATAGATCAAGTAAAATACTGTTCTGCAATTCATAATTCAATATCGGGTAACCAAAATAGAAAATCTCGATATCGGAACTGCTTTGAGAGTGATTGTTCAGCATAGTGACGATTTTTTTTACAGGTTTTGAATTATCTAAAAACACATGAATGCAATGTGATTCAAGGTTTTTTGATTTAAGGAATTTTCTGAACAAGCCATCATGATTTATGGTGCTTTCAATTGTATTTGGATTTTCTACGGCATTTTGAATGATTGGCAAAATGATGATTTCATTATCGCGTACTTTGATATCTTTAATTGTCGCTGCAGAAATCACTTCTTGTACATCTGTCAAATCTTGAAGCTCTGAAGTCATGATGGAAATAGTATCATAGATTAAGTGAAGATCATTACTTTTGGATTTCAGTAATATTTTGATATATCCTGCATCAGGAATACCCTTTTGAAGCTGAATTTGCTGTAGTAAATAGGGATGATTTGAAGGAAGAGACATATCAACATTATCATCTATGCGAATAAATGACATTGAGAGTATGGCTATGGCAATACAGACAAGTAGTATGATAAAAAGTTTAAACCCATGTTTTTCTGAGAATTGAACAGGGTAAAAAAAAAGGGATTGGTACTTCATTCCGAAGCAATTATTAAGGAAGAAACTCATAAATGTCAACTATTCAAATAAAAAGCGTTTTATCTTTGGTTTTATAGCAGCAAAATGTCTTAATTGTTAAGTCATGATCAAAATCATAAACAAATGTTTTTGATCCAGAAAACTTCTCAATTATTTTCGGAAATTCCCTATCATGAAATATATATTACAATTAATTTGACATAATAATAAATTTGTAATATTATAAAAAATATAGATGAATGATTCAGATTCCATTTTCGGCATTATGGCCTCTCTTGGCCATGTTTATTACTCAGTTAAAGTGCTGATAGTGCTTTGTGATGTCCTCGGAATTTCTGAAAATTCGGTTCGAACCAATTTGCACCGGATGGTGAAAAAAGGAATTTTGGATTCAAAAAAGGATGGTAAAAAGGCTTTTTATTATTTTGGAAGTAAGGGAATAAAGATTTCCAGAAATGTGGCCCAAGGATTTTTCACTCCTGACTGGAAAAAATGGGACAATCAATGGGTTGGAATAATTTATTCGATTCCTGAAAATCAAAAAACACTTCGCCATAAGGTCAGAAAAAAGCTGGAACTTTATCGTTTCGCATCACTTTATCCGGGTTTCTGGATGCGTCCTTGTCAGGAAAAGCTACCAGTAAACCTTGATGACATTGTAAGTAGAGAATATTGCGACACAATCATTTTTAAACCCGAGAGATCTTTTTCTGTTCAAAAAATTCAGGAATTATGGAATATCAAAGAGATTCATAGAGAGATGATAGAGGCTCTTAGTCTTATAAATAAAGAAATAAAAATAATTACCTCGGCCACACCGGAAGAGGCTTTTAAAAGGAAAATTATTATGGGAGAAAAAATGGTAAGTACGCTTTTTAAGGACCCTCTGTTACCTGACCAATTTCTTCCAAAAGACTGGAGCGCGGCCCGTTTACGAAAATCTTTTTTTGAATTTGATAGTTTGGCCAGTAAGAGATCAGAAACATTAATCAATAAAATCATTGTGGAGGAAGGAAATGATTAAAATTATCGATTTATCCAGTAAATATGAAAGTCTTTATGCAAGTTGTCTCCATGGACAAAATTCGGCGAATGAGTCCCTTTGTAATGCAAAATTGCAATGGTATCATAGAATGAAGCCGAAGGGAATCACCGTGAAACTGGCCTTGGATGATAGGGGTGAAGCTGGAGGTATGATTCAGTATGCCCCTTCTGAAGAGTCGTTTGTTCTTGGAAAGAACCTGATGATTCTGCAATGCATCTGGGTGTTGAATGAAAAAAAGGGAAGAGGCAATTTCCAAAAAAAGGGAATGGGAAAGGCTTTGCTTAAAGCCTTTGAGGAAGATGCCAGACAAAAAAACAAGGATGGCATTGTTGTATGGGGGCTTTCCATACCTGTCTTCATGCGGGCATCCTGGTTTAAAAAGCAGGGTTATATTGTGGCTGACAAAATGGGTATCCAGACTTTACTCTGGAAAAAACTGAATACCGAAGCTTCACCTCCGGAATGGATGCGTCAAAAAAAAGGTCCTTTTATAAACCAGAATAATGTCACTGTAACTTGCTTCAAAAACGGATGGTGCACAGAAATAAACAGGGCATTGAGCAGAGCCAAGGAAGTGGTGAGTGAATATGAGAAGGATGTGAAATGTGAGGTCGTTGATACCTCTGAGGCTGATGTTATGCGAATTTGGGGGATTTCCGATGCTTTATTTATCGGATCAAAGGAGATCCCAACCGGACCGGCGCCTGAAAAGAAAAAAATAAGAAAAGAAATCAATAAAGCGATAAAAGAGTTGCATAAAAAAAAGGAAAATAAATGAAGATACCATCGGAAACCATCCAATGGCTTATTGAATCGAAAATTGGCTATATCAGATATAATGGGGCTAAATTATTTAAACCAGGAGAAGAGAATCCCGCTGATTTAATAAATGATCCTTTTATTACCGAAACTGTCGCTCAATTGAAAGGATGGAAAACAGAAATACTAAAGCAACATAACAAACCAGAACTATATATGCACCGGTTGGCGATGTTGGCGGATCTGGGTGTTACAAGGGATTTTCCCGAAATCGGGCCGCATTAATGAAATGAATGAAGGCATTATAAACCCGATTCATTTTTCAAATATAATGGCTCCGTATCCCACAAAGGAGGATGAAGGATGTTTGTCGTAACTGCTGGCATAGCTTAAAAGCTGCCCTTGTTTGATGCCCATTTCTTTGGCAAAAGCGGCTGCGCAAACCGCGCCTCCTGCGGAACAGGCTGAATAGTGCGAATTGGCATGGTCCAGGGCCTCGGAAAGTTCATAATTCAGGATGTGTGAAATAAAACCCTTATCATTTGTGTTTTTAACCCAGTCAATAGCTAAAGGGCCTTGGCCCTTGGGAGTAAATTGATAATTAGGGCCGTAGTGGGTTAGGTCTGTTGAGCCGATAACAGCCATTTTGGAAGCGCTTTTTTCCTGCGCCAGAAATTGCCCCAGTTCAATGGCTATTTTTGATGGTGAAACACGCAGCCAAAGGATCTTTGCATGAGGAAAAAAGTGTTTCACCAGAGGAAGCTGAATTTCGACGGTGTTATCATGATAATTATCTTCACTAACAGAAAAAGCCGATCTGATGTTCTGTAATAGTTCATGGTTGTTTTCGATGGCGCCCAGGGGTGTTTCAAACCATTGCTCTTTGGCAGCTAATATCTTGTCTCCCTGGGGTAAATGCCCGCCTACAATGCAAATGGTTTCATAGTCTGGTTTTATCCTTCCAATCACATCACAGGCTAATTGACCCGAAAAAAACCAGCCAGCATGGGGAACCATACCTGCCAATGCATTTCGTTTGTATAAGATATTTTGAGATTGAAATTCTTCGATTGCGCTTTTAACATCATTTGGTGAATGGGGATACCACCCTGATGGCAGGCTGGGGGGACGTATGCTCATGATTTAAACTCCCTCTTTTTGGTATTTATCCTAATTTTGACATGTATAGAAAAAACTTTCAATATGGATTTAGCCTGCCCAAGAAGAATGATGGGTTTTTGTGCAGGTTTGTTTGGCCAACTTTATAAAAAAAGGGTGAATCAAAGCTTTAATTTTCTATTTTCGATCATATACACGAGGAAAAACGTGACTGATATAGACAGAAAGACAAAAAAATGCTGCTATTTTTAAAAAAAAATTATATAATTAAGACGAATCTGCCAATAATATATTTAGAAACAGGGTATTTTGGATAAATAATTATGAATCGAACAGTCACTGTAATTTTTTCAGTTTTTATGCTCGTTATTTTTCTGACCATTTTTCTGGCTTGCGGATTTGTGCTTTATAGCAAGTATCAGGTAAACTGGGATAAAACGCAAAAAAGCCTTAGACAAATCAAGGGGCGGGTCGAGTTTTATTATAATCAATATCATAATTTCAGTCATTCCGGATTTACCCAGGAAGTTCATGACCGATTGGTCACTGATCCCCGTCTCCTGGTGATATCTATTTATCACCCTAAAGACGGCATGATTTACGCCAGTGAAAAAAAGTTCAATAACCAGGCATCCTTTTTATTGTCTCCTGTTCAAACCAATCGGCTTTATCAGGATGCAAGCTGGAAGGGGCGGCCAGAATACCGCAAAATGCTTTTTTCAGGAATAACTCCTGTTGCCATGAAAATAATTAATTATGATAACAGGGTTTTTTATATTGAAGGATTATACGAAATTCTCACGCGGAACGAGATTTTCGATGTGCTTAAATGGGGCTTTTTCGCCTTTGTCATGTGTCTTCTTTTGTCTATCCTTTGGCGTTTGTTTTTTGTGAACTCTGTTGAACAAGGCCCGGTTCAAAGGAACTATGGATTCAAAACCATGTCTCCCATTTCTCAGGGAAATCATCAAGGAAATTACCAGGAAGAGCCATTCAGTGACCAACATGCAGGCTTCAAAGCGAAAAGCAGTCATGTGGAGGAGCCGGCTGCAAAAGGCGTTTTTGATGATTTTGATGAAAAGATTCCTTTCCAAAACCAGGAAAAAACCCCAACTCATCTGAATGAAGCTGTTTTAAAAACCGAAAGCAAGTCGAGAGCTGATGAATTTGAAGCCTCTCGGGAAAATCCCATGGCAAAAGGTCCTAAATGTGATTTGTTTTCACCGGTGACTGGTCTTGGATGGGAAAGTCATTTGTCCCAGCGATTGGGTTTTGAAATTAACCGCACATCATCATTTAATCAGGATATGGTTTTTGCCATTATTAAAATAGATCACCCGGAGGATCTCAAAGATGTGACACAGGTTTATTCATCTTTGGCCAAAACCCTGCTTGATCATTTTCTTTTTCAGGATCTGGCTTTTGAATATGATAACAGCGGTTTTGCCCTGATTATACCTGATAAGGATTTACGGGAAGGGCTATCTGCTTTGGAAGCCTTTCAGAAAAAGATCGCCCGCAGCATGGTCGGCGGCCAACGATGCACTCTCTCAATTGGCCTTACTTCTCGAAATGGAAGGCTGGTGAGCGAGGCCATATTGTTGAAAGAAGCAAAACGTTCAGTTGAAAAGGCCCAGCAGGAAGGAGTGAATCAGCTTTTTGCGTTCAAGACTGATCCTGACAAATACCGGAAGGTGATTTCCGAGTCCCTTTAAGACAAAGCCCCAAAACAGGTGGTTGTCGCTTTTATTGTGCATTTAAAGGCTTTGTGAGCAAAGCAACTTGCCTTATTCTAACCGAGATCCTTCACTCCGCTTCGCTTTATTCAGGATGACAGCGATGAGGCTGCTGAATAGATATTCAATTACATAAAAATCAACACCCTGAATGATTGTTTTCTCCAATAGGTTCTGCTCAGGAAAACAACACAGTGGCTGGATGATGAGTCCAACCGGTTGTTATAAATCCACCAATCCCACATAGTACTGGGCAATCAGCAATGCATCAACGATATTTATCAGATTATCTTTGTTCACATCAGCGGCATTTTCATTAAAACTGCTGGTAAGCGGAATTTTCACGTAAAATTGGGCCACCAAAAGGGCATCCACAATATTCACGGCCAAATCGCTGTTAGCATCTCCCAGTAAAAATTCAGGATCTACTGTTGGGCTCGGTGTTTCTGTGGGCGTGGGATTGCTGTTTCCGTAATATTCAGAAATATTTGTATTGGATGAATGTTTTCCCAGAGGGATTTCATGATCCAGACCGATAAAGGCGCCTGATGAATTTTGCCATAACGCGGGTTTAACAATGGCGTACTTGGCTGTGTCCAGTTCATAATCGGCTGTGACAATACCGCCGGTATCATGGGAATCGGGATTATAGCACCAGAAGGTGAAGTTCAGGTCATTGGCTTCTATAAAATCGGCTAGTAATTCCATCCATTTTTTGTTGTCTCCTCCCAATTTTCCACCCCATTCTCCGATCAAAATAGGCGTGGTGTTCGATTCAACAAGATAGAACCAGTTAGGCCCCCAGGCCTCCTGGGCCAGGCTTTGGTAAGTAAAATTGTCTTTAAACCAGGGTTGAACATAAAGGTCAGGGCCATAGTCGTGAGGAGAGTAGACCACTTGCTTGCTCTGGGCACCCAGGTCAACAGGATATTTACCGGCTTCCCGAAGATTTCCGCCCCACCAGTTGCAATAATATTGATATTTGTCGTTGGAGGAATAATCAGAACCTTCCATAGGGGTGCATTCTATGCCTTCGACCAGAATCAGTAGATTGGGATTGATGGATAGTATGGCCTGGGCAATTTGCTCTGCCGCGTGGGGCCAGTTATTGGAATCTGATGAACCATCCCATTTGGCTGTTCCATTGGGGCCCAACCAGGATTGGCCGTGTGGTTCGTTGTAAAGATCAACCGCGATAACCGTGTCATTGTCCTTGTAACGGTTGACAAGCCATTTCCATCCGTTAATCAAATCGTTCATGGTGTACCTGGAATTAAACCAAAGGGCCGGACGATCGTTATTGCCAAGGGCGTGCATGTCCAGTATCAGCTTTAGCCCGATTTCCTGGCAGTATTCAAGGGTTTTGTCCAAGAGCCCAAGGCTTGAAATCTGGTCGATGTCAGGATTCACTAAGCCATTGATGAACTGAACTTGGGGGCCGCCGCCATTTTTCCAGTCTAGCACAATCTCCAGACTTAAGGGAAGACGGATGACATTAAAGCCCAGTTTTGTGAGCATATCAAAGGTTTCTTTCCAGTTGACCGACTGTAAACCGCCTAATCCCAATGGATTGGTTTCAAAGCCGAACCAATTGATTCCCGTGAGTCGTACATGATTACCCTGAGCATCAACAATCCGGCCGCCTGAGCTATGGAGCCAGTCATCGTCTTTGGTTGGAGGCTCTGTTGGTTCAGGCGGCGGCGGTGGTGTGCTGCCGAAAATCATGGTAGTACCTATATGGGCGCTCACACGGTTGTGGACTTGGTAATCGGTGTAGCTGGGTTCAAAGCTGTAGTCGTTGCTTTGGATATAATTGCCGTGATGGAGTTTCTCCACGCGCAACTGGATTTCTCCTGTGTTTTCGCCGGGAGCGAGGCTGCCGGCGCTGGAAGTAAAGCCTACTTCTAGATATTCATCATAAAAACTGCCTTTGATAGCAGCATTTCCCATGGCCGCGTAATCAATACTCAATTGGGATTCATCATAGCCTTCGGCGGAAAAATAATAGCGAATCCTTAGTTGGGAGAGATTGATGCTGGAAGTTCCGGTATTGTTCACAATAAATCGGGGTTTCAAGCGGTGGATAACAGCATCGCTTTGGGCACACTGGTATTCCACAGTGACCTCCTGGGCATTCAGAGTGAGCACGCAGGAAAGAATGGTAAAAGTAAAAATCTGGACTTTTTTAAACATCATGTCTCCTTTTTGACCTGTCCGGTTAAAAAATATTTGTATTTGTTTAGCTCCTATGCTTTTTGGGCGTTACCTGATAAGCCCATAAACAGCAATTCTATATTTGAGTACAAATATTTTATAATTACAGTACAGCTAGCGCATAAAAATCATTTCCCGCAATTCTTCTGATGGCCAGCTAGGGCCTGGTCGCAAACCTTCGATTTGCTGCTTGGTGCGGTGAATCCTTATTAGGGTTCACATGATTCCTGTTGCCTGCCTGGCTTCTGATTCCTATTGTCTTTCTTCGGAATGACAGTGGCCAAGATGCTGATAAATCATATTCCATCAATTATACATCCGATTTTTTTAAAGGGCAATCGGCAATCACTTTTATGCCATTATAGGATAAAGGGCTGATTAGGAGCTGGCTAAAATCGCCTGGAGTTAGCAGGTAAAAACCGCGTTAGGGATCGTACCGGAAACCCCGCAGCCCGGAGATCAAAAATCGAAGATATCGCGACACTTTTATATTTTTCCTGTTGTGTGATGTTCCGGGCGAGGAGTTGAAGGGGAGAGCCCGGGCCCGGCTTTGCCGTTTTACTGGGTTCTTTCCGATAACTTTTAAAAGCATTGGAAATAAAAATTCCTCAAAGCCGGGTAACGCCCAAAATTCAGATAATTTTTAAAGCTTTGATTTTTTTAATTGCACAAAAATTTGAATATTTGATTTTCCGGCCTTGAAAGCAAGATAAAGCAGAAACAGCTATAGCAGAGAGGTGTTCCAGATGTGGATTTCGAGTGGAAGACATCGTGAAAAGGCTATGTTCGGAAGGTGTCAGGAATTTTGCCTGGCCAGAAGAAAATCTTCCAGCTGGTGAAAAAGAATGGGTTTTTCCAAATAGAGGTCATACTTCACATCTTTGAGTTCTTCGATGTAATTTTCTATTCGATAACCGGAAACAAATACAATGCTGGTTTTACTATTTACATTTTTGGCAAATTCAAGGCCGCTTCTTGATTCATTGATATTGATATCAAGAATAATCACATCGGGTTGTTCCTGTTTATAAATTTTCATGGCATCGTCATAGCGGCTGGTTTTAAATATTGATGTAAAACCAATATTTTTGAGTTTGATTTCAAGACCCATGGCAGAGATAATTTCATCATCCAAAATTAAAATTTTCATTTGCTACCTTGTTGAATAAGCGTATTTGACGGCAAGACAATTACGATGAACCTTGCTGTTTATGACCTCTTATTTTTGTTTAGCATAGAGAGTAGAACGAGGGACACCTTTAAATCTGTTATAATCATACAAAATTTTCTGGGTAAATTCAAAGTTTTTTTTAGTAAATTGAGCCCTTTTTTTGCGATCCATTGAAATGTTTGCTTATGACCCACATTCCGCAGTGAATTCTGGTAATTTCTTATATTATTTAGAATTGAGGTTCTATCTACCCGAATTCAAGCACTAAAAGCAACACTTAACACATATTCAATAGGAGTCAGGTAACCAAGACGCTTCCTCGGACGTGTGTTTAAC
>JAFGWI010000060.1 GCA_016937215.1 Spirochaetales bacterium
AAACAACCAGGAGGTAAATATGACAGAAAACCAAAAATTATGGAATAACCGAATATCGGAGTGGGAGCAGTCAGGCATTTCCCAGCGGAAATATTGTAAGGAAGAAAACATCAGCTACCCTACGTTTCAATACCGGCGAAAACGAATTCGTGTAAATGTGCTTTACATATTTGACATCATACTTTTTCCCAAATTGATATCGTATCAATTTTCGAAAATCCCCAGAGATATAATCAAAAGCTGTGGATTGTATAGAAAAAAGTCGAATTCTCAGGTATAGTTTTGTTGCGATAAATTAACCAAAAGGAGAATACGCCCATGAAAGATAGTATCAAATTTCAGAATATCCGTACAGAGGAATAAGCACTTTTGAGTCAGATTGAATTTTTGACAATAAGGAATAATCAAATGAAGGCTAAAATACTATTGTTTATATTACTACTCATTTTTCCACATATTCTGCAAGCTGATGATAAAGAATCATATTTTGAAATATTTTTGGATAATTCATTCAAATTCTATTCAAGATTAAGTTATAATATTGGATTAAATTTTGTTATATTCGAAACTCAACACACAAATAATTGGATTTATCATATCATTGAAGGTGTAAAAATTTCCTACGATGTAAAGAATAACATTATGTGTCTGGCATACAACAAATCAGCCTCATCAATGTCATTTATGGGAATTGAAATTCCCATAATAACCGATTTTAAAACCATCAATATTGGAATTTCCTTAGCAACAGGTTTAGGGCTTGGCAGGCTAAACATATACGGAAAATATAATTTATATACTGACTTTGCCTATAATTGTTTTGAAATCGGCATGAATTTTAGTGTAGCTCAAAAAATATGGGACTTACAAAAATAATGGTTCAATTTCTTCAACACCTGTTTCAAAACCAGGCACTGTCATTTTCTTCAACACCTTTCCCACTCCCCGCCCTACTCAAGCCCAAAACCAAGCACATGAGACTCATAAGCCCCCAGCTCCACATACAGACCCGGCTGCTGCAATTTCACTGCCTCGCGGTAATAAACCTTGTCAGTCAGCAAATCCTTCATTTCTATGGTTCCCGTATAATTGAGCATCAGGGGAATGCGGGCCTGGGCCAGCTCCTCAGAATAATTCACGCAGACCAAAAGCCTGTCGCGCTTGTACTGCCACAGCCACGAAAGAATGTGAAAAAAGTCCTGGTTCCCTTCCCAGGAATGATGGCTTTCCAGCAAGGTCCACTGCCCCAGCTTTATTACCGGGCTTAATAAAACCTGTTCCATTTTTTTATAAAAAGCCGTAATCCTTGGATGGGGTTCTTCAACAGGTTCCCGGCCCAGCTGCACGGGAATATGAACCGAACGGCCTGTTTCCTGGCCCGCGTGAAGAAAGCGCATGCCCTGAATAGTGCTGATAATAACAAAGGCTGCCTGTGACTTTTTTTCACCCAGCTGGGTAAGGGCCCGTTTTTCATCATGATTTTCAATAAAACGAAGGCTGCGGCATTGATAGTCATAATCAGCCCGTAAATGCCCCATAATGTCATGGGCCCGCCGAAAACTCAGTCGGTCATATAATTCCTTGTCATAGGTATAATCAAAACCCAGCTGCTGAAGTTCCCATTCAAGGTTCCAGTAAACCTCGGCAATAAAAATAAAGTCGCTGAATTTTTTCTTCACCTTTTTAATAGCCAGGCCCCAGAATTCCTCTTCCGGCAGATGAAGCACCTGTTTTCGTAAAAAACGCGACCAATGATTATGAAACACCTCATTCAGGCAAAGCATAGCCATGTCGCAGCGGACCCCGTCGCAGTACTGGGCAATCTCAAGAAGCAATTCACTCATGAAATCGTGGTTTTCAACGCGGCTGTAATCCACCTGAATGGTGTCCTGCCAGGCAGAAAAATAGGGGTCCTTGCCATGGGCAAAAATCTTTTTATCATCACTCAAGGTGAAAAAAGTCTGGGAATCATGGTGAAGGTCTTCGGTGTCGCCCTGAAGAAATAAGCCGCTCCGGCTTTCAACCAAAGGGCTATAGGCACTGAAATGATTGGGCACAAAATCGAGAATCAGCTTGAGCCCTGCTTTATGGCAAAGGTCCCTGAAAACAGCCAGATCCTCCATGGTGCCAAAAAAGGGATGAACGCGATACTCACCCACGGCAAAGGGCGAAGCCTTTACATCCTCCTCGCGCCAGTCAGGAAGAGCCTTTGTATAAGCCTCCACCAGTTCAGGGGCAAAACAAAAATCCTTTACCAGACGCGCCGAATTAGTCCATATCCCCATAAACCAGAGATAATCAATACCCCGTTCACGCCATTCTTCAAACACCTTCTCCGGAAGCTCGGAAATTTTGGAAATAGAATAAAGGATTTTCGCGTTTTTAAACCAGAGATAAGCATTAATTTCATAAATCACAGGATTCATTATTGAAACCTTTCCGATACTCTCCCGCGGATTGCCAAAAACCATGAAACAAAACCACTTGGCCCCAATCATTTGAAAAATCGAACCAAAAGCTGTCCAGGAAATTTTCAACACAAGAAAATAGCGTGACCCAATTATTCCCCTGACAGTAAAAGAGACTTCCATAAAAGTATAAAACGCAAGATTCAAAAAATCTATTGGAAAATTAATTTTTTTTCTCGTATAATACTAATATTGATCGTTACTATTCAGAAGCTGAACAGCTGTTATCCCAGCAATTGTCAATGTGAGTACAAATTGTATGAATTGCACTTTATTTTCAAAGAATCAGCTGCGATTCTAAATGTGACCGATTATAAGGGAAGCTTCATAGCATCGGTCGAATTTATTTAATCCAGTATGGTTCACATTTAGAATGGCTGTTGACAGCAGTGAAGTGAAGAATCTCAGGTGAATAGGAACATCTTGCCTTGTGCTCAAAGTGTTTGCGTAAATGATCGGCCTGTTACCAGCTTAGACAGGCTAGATTCTTCGTCCCAGCTCCTCAGAATGAACATTGGTGATCATTTTTTACACCTATTGAATGATTACTATTGATCTTTTAAACCAAAGAAATACAGAAAATGAAAGGAAACATGATGGCAGGAAAATTTGAAGTTTACCAGGACGGCAGCGGTGAATATCGCTTCCGCTTAAAAGCAGGCAATGGAGAGATTATCGCCACCAGCGAAGCTTACTCGTCCAAAAACGCCTGTTTGAACGGCATAGAATCGGTGAAAAAAAACGCGCCTGAAGCGCAAACCGTGGAAGTCTGACCAGAACAGAACCACCTGGAATCCGAATTCAAATCAGGAAAGACCCAAAAAAACAGCTCCTTTTTTTGGGTCTTTTTTTAATCAAGGGCAAATAGATTAAGAGGCCAAAATAACTTCAGTCTGCCGCTTTATCCTGGGTTCCTGAGGTTCGAAGCATCACCATGGTAGCGGCTATCCCCAAAAGCGCGATCACTGCCTGAAGATAATCGGGCCAGAAAAAAGGGTCAAAACTGGAAGGAAAAACCACCCACCGGACAAGTGGCCAAATACCCATTAACACAGCCAGACTCAAAACAGCCATGGCAAAAACCATGTACCCGGCCATTTTCTTTTGTGCCCAGAAACCAGCCACCAAGGTCCAGAACCCCAAACCAACAGCCAGGACACCGGTATTAGCCCAGAGCAACAAGGCCCGAAGCGACTCCACCGGCCTTACCTGATCCAAAGCCATTTTCAGCCACAATGGAAGAGCCAGCATTTTCATCCAGACAAGAAGATCCAAAACCCCACGGCATAAAAGCAAGGCACCCAGAACATAGAGCAGGACAGAAAAAACCCGGGTTCGCTCCATTTTCAGCTCATCACCGGCGCTTTCATTCATTTCCGACATCACCCAAGATCCCTAATCGATCCAGCGCACAACATCGTCAAAGGCCTTTCGCTGTTTTGGCCGGGTCTCGTCAGAACCCTTTGGATACCCTAAAGGTGTAATGGCAAAAACCTCCTGATTGGTTTCAAGCCCCAGAACCTTTCGAAGCTCTGCCTCGTCAAAAGCCGCGATCCAGCAAGTACTTACCCCCTCGTTTTCCGCGGCCAGAATCATGTGGTCCATGGCAATGGCCGCATCGGTCTCCAGGGATTGATACTGATCCGCGTCACGGGTCCAGCAGGCCTTCCGGTCTCCCACCACCAAGAGCACGTGAGGCGCCTGATGAAACCAGTCCCTGCGATAAACATCCTTCATTTGCTCCAGCTTGGCCGGGCTTGAAACCACCCAGACTTCCCAGGGCTGACGATTGGCAGCCGAAGGCGCCGCTATTCCTGCTTCACAGATTCTTTTTAAAACCTCCCGCGCCACGGGTTTGTTTTTATCATAACTACGGTGGCTTTGCCGGGTAAAAATCAAATCTCTGAATTCCATATACTACTCCTTGTAATGATTCGGGCGTTGCCTGCCGCCCAGGGGCTTGGCAGGCCGGGCTATTCCGCAGCTTCGCTGTCGCTCCGACCAAAAGCCCGGCGAAATTATCGCCGGGCTTTTGTTGGTTTTGTTTTTCTGAAAAAAAACAAAACCCTGCTCCTATCCCTAACGCGTTATCAAAGTGTCACAACCTGACAAAACAGGGCCAGGGCCCCAAAGCTTTTCACAGCCTACACTCATCCTTTAAAATCCTCAATCAGCGCCCACACAAACTAAAGACGGCAATTTCTGATTTCTGTTTCCAGAATAGCCGCGGCTCCCAAAGCCTCGAGCTGGTCCATGACTCGGGGAATTTCTTTTTTCTGCACCATCACTTCCACAGCCAGCCAATCAGGATCATCAAGCTGGGCGATAGTCGGCGACTGAAACCCGGGAGTGACCCTTTCAGCCTCTTTCAAACGCGCCTTTGGAATATTATACTCCAGCAAACTATATTTGCGGGCAATCATGATGCCTTCGATACGTCGCTTTATGGTCTGAACCTCCGGTTTGTCAGCAGCCCCTTTTGAAGCCAAAAGCTTGGTCTGATATGAACCAATCTCACTGAAAACCTTGAGCTGATTATCACGCAGGGTATCGCCGGTTTCAACAATATCAACAATGGCGTCGGCCAGTTTCAGCCCGACCATAATCTCCAAGGAACCCGACATTTCCAGCAGGGTCACATTAATATTCTGCGACCTGAAATAATCCCCCGCGATACGGGGAAAAGAAGTGGCAACCCTTTTGCCATTGAGTTCGGAAAGGTCTTTTCCCTGATACTCATCCTTTACCGCCACGCAAAGCCGACAGCGGCCGTAATCCAGAGGCAATAATTCCACCACCTTGGCGTTCCGCTCCAGAACCAGATCACTTCCAGTAATCCCCATATCAATCACACCGGAATCCACCAAAAGAGGTATATCATCGGTTCGCAGAAAGATAATCTGTACAGGCTCATTGGTGCAGCTCGCGTAAAGCAGCCTGTCTTTCATGCGAAAGGAATAACCGGCTTTTTGCAAAAGCTCAATGGTCGGCTCCTTAAGGCGCCCTTTATTGGGCACAGCCAGTTTTATCATGTTATCCTTTAATGTTATCATTTTTTATTCCTTTAAAGCAATTATCAGTTTAAGTACAAATCGCAAGAATTGCTCATTATTTTCAAAGGGCTTGGCTGCAATCGGAAAGGTGAACCTTCATAAGGGCAGATTCATAGCATCAGTTCAATTTTTTTTAACCGGAAAGCTTCACATTCAGATTTGCTGATTCCTTTGACGTTTTTCTTCCAGACCGCTTGTTCCATGGCGGCGAGCGAGTTCCCCTGCAATTTCATCAAGGCTGACATTTTTGTAACCTGCCAGCACAAAAGTGTGAAAAAGCAGATCGCATATTTCATATATCAGATGATTTTTATCATCCTCAAGAGCAGCCTCGCAGACCTCAGCTGCTTCTTCGCTTATTTTAGCGTTTATTTTTTCGACACCCCGATGCATCAATTTGGCAACATAGGAATCATCGGGAGACTTTGTTTTTCGGTCTTCAATTGTCTGAAATAAAGCTTCAAAAATATCCATCACTACTCCTCTGAAAGCCTTGATAATAACACAAGTCCCCTTTTTTGACTACAGAGTCCGATTGATTTCCCAGGGCAATCTCATTTTAATTTTTATAGTTGTTTTGTCACTCTGAGCTACCCCCCCCGTCACTCTGAGCTAGCCACCCGCCGTCACTCTGAACTATCACCCGCCGTCATTCTGAGCAAAGCGAAGAATCTCATTTGGCATAGACCAATTGTATTCACAAACAAAAGCCCCAAACCAGGTGAGATTCTTTTAGGACGCATGGATAGAGTGAATCCCAATGAGGATTCACGTCATAGAGTGAATCCCAATGAGGATTCACGTCAAATAGTGAATGCCAATGAGCATTCACGTCATATAGTGAATCCCAATGAAGATTCACGTCACCGAGCAATAAACGCGAAGCATTTGTGACCAGAGGCCGTATAGCCCGGCCTGCCATGCCCCTGGGCGGGCAGGCAAAACCCAAAACTTTTGCCAAACAAATAGCCCACTTTCCGCGCTAAAATAGTAATTTCTTATATTATAGAGAAATAAAAAAGGCGATTTTGCAAATCGCAAATTCTTAACAAAGCAAATTGCAAAAGTCCAGACATTAGCAATTTGCAGGCAGCTGTAAAATAA
>JAFGWI010000061.1 GCA_016937215.1 Spirochaetales bacterium
AAGCGACAGCGGAGTGGCGCATAGCCCGGCCTGAAAATCCTGAAAGGTTTTCAGGCAACGCCCAAAATGTTTACGCTAAACAAATACTATTTAGTTAATTTCTTATATTATTTGGAGTTCAGAAAATACAATTTTTGTGCGGAAAGCGGGTTTAATCATGCAAGCCTTATTTAGAATATAGGAGCGCTTTACCATGTACTTCACTAATTTGCCTAAAATACTTAAACTCGCGGCTGATCCCGCCATGCTCCGTTTTATTTTCAAACTCCATCAATTTTATTCCGAAGACAGGGCATATTCTCCCTTGCGTTTTCTCAAATCCATGATCAATATGAGCCAGAGTGAAAAAATACAATGCTTTGAGGGAAAATATATCCTTACCTCCTTTTTACCGCCCATGCCGTCGAAAGCCTTTTTTCAACTGATTCAGGCAACAAATCAAAAATACAATTTCTATTCGCAGCATATGAAAGCCGACACTTCCGGCCCAATTTCCTTTTTTCTTTCATTAACAAAGCGATGTGTTCTCAACTGCCACCATTGCAGCGCCAAAGGACGGGAAAGCGGAAAGGAATTATCAACAGCCAGCTGGAAAAAAATCATTCACGAAATTCAGGCTATGGGAACCTCGATCATCGGTTTTACCGGAGGCGAACCATTACTCAGAGAAGACCTGGAAGAAATCATTTCCTCGGTTAGCTCCAAATCAACCACTTATTTATTCACCTGCGGAAAAGGCCTCGACAAACCCAGGGCCGCCTCATTAAAAAAGGCCGGCCTTTTCGCGGCAGGAATCAGCCTGGATTCAGCCATAGCCGAAGAGCACAATAAATGCCGGGGTGTAAAGGGTGCCTTTGAAGCAGCTATCGAAGCCATAAAAAACTCACGGGCTGCCGGCCTCTATACCATGATCCAAACAGTAATACTGAAAAAAGATTTATCAAAACAACACTTTTTTTCCATCTGCTGTTTGGCGCGCGACCTGGGGGTCCATGAAATAAGGGTGCTGGAACCAATCAAAAGCGGGCGTTTTTTTATGGACTCACCTAACATCTTTTACACCTCACAGGACAGAAAAAAACTGATTGCCCTTCATCATCAGGCAAACAGGGTCAGAGGCTTTCCCAAAATATCCACCTTTGCCAATACCGAAAGCGACAATAAATACGGATGCGGCGCGGGCATACAGCATTCCTATATCAATCATAACGGCGATCTATATCCCTGCGATTTTGTGCCCATGTGTTTTGGAAACGCCGAAAAAAATAATCTGAAAGAATTATGGGATAGAATGAAAAAAGCCTTTGGCAAACCTCATTCAGGATGTTTCGCCTTAACTAATTACAGTAAAATAGCTGAAAAAAGTCTTTCTTCTGGTTTTCCGCTAAAACAAATCGAGGCGGAAGAAATTTGCGCCTCCTGCCAGGCAGAGGATTATCCCAAATATTACCGTATTTTACAGGGAAGAGAATAAAAAAAGTATTTGTTTAGCAATGGCTTATTTGGGCGTTTCCCCATTCCGCTTTTTTATAAGCGGTTTGTCATTTGAGTACAAATGAAACAAACCCTGCCTGGCTTCATGGGGTCGGGCTTTTCGCTTCAACTCCTCGCAGAACCTGTAGCCACTGCTGTGATTGTCCAAAGAAATGGCAAATGATTAAAAAGAGCGGTCTGCTGCGGGGTTTTCGCTGCAATCCCTAACGCGGTCAAAGCGGAAAAATGAGTTAGCTAAACAAATACAAAAAAAATGGGGGTAAAAAATCATGTGTAAATGCTTCAGAATTCACACCCCAGGCCAGGCCAGGCAACGCCCCAAATTCATTAGCTGAACCTATACAAACAAGCAATACCTGGAAAAACCTATGAAACACAATGTTATTTGTTCAAACCCATCTCGAGTTCAACGCTAAATTTCCTTTTTCGCGATTGCGGCAATTAAACGATGAAGCAAAAAATACTGAAACAAAACAAGCAACGCGGAAATGATAACAGCAATAATGATGACAGGTAAATTAAGTACCAGGCTTTGCACACCAAAGCCCAGGAATATTCTATGCACAACCACAGAAATGGATAAAAAGGCGGCAGTGGAAAAAACCAGGACCAAAACCATTCCGGCAAGTATGGGTTTTAATATGGTAAAAATAATTTCTTTTGGATAAAAACCCAAATGAACCAATTGGGAAATTTCTTCTTTATTTTGAACAAGCAACATTCGGTAGGTAAGAAAAATAATCGTAAAAGAGAGTATCAGCAAAACGATTCCAAAGCCGCTTAAAGCTGAAAGCACAATCTCGATTATATTCCCGGCCTCGCTCAATCTAAGCTTATCTTTATTGGTTTCATAACGATGCTGCTGCAAAAAAGAGCCTACTTGAGGATTGGTTCGATCATCAACACTCAAAATCAAACGAGTGGCAGGCGGGTCACCTCCCCCCCAGCGTTTATTGGCGTAGCGCAAAAAATCATAGGGTAACAGGATCGAAGCGATCCTGTCGCTCAAACCGACAATGGAAGCCTCGAAGTCAATTCCTTTGCCCGAAGAATCCTGAATCCGCAGATTAATGGGTATGGAAGCCAACATGGCCTCGGAAATATAGGGAAACTGACGCCCGCCGGCAAAACCGAAATTATAAAGCACCAGAAAATCTCGTGAAATCACAATCGGTATTCTAACATCACCCTCTTTCCAGCTCCAGTCCTCGGGAAAGATATCGAGAAAATCATCAGGAACAGCTTCAAAGAATAATTCCGTGACAAAACCCTGGCCGAACAAGGCAAATTCCGCGCGTACCGGAAAATTGTTACTAATCACCTTGGCCCAATCATTTACCCAGTCAAGTGATTCAATCTCCGAAATTTCCGCTTCGGAAAATTCAGGTTCCTCAAAAATCATTAATTGTTCCTGCCCCAGGTGTTTATTAATGATCAAATAATCAGGCTGTTTTTCTCTCCGCAACTGCCGATTAAAAATATGATTCATGTCAAAATTGAACTGAAGGGCCAATAACAAAATGAGAAGACCGAGAAAAAAAGCCAACAGGGCCACGGGGAATTCCCATTTCCTGCGTTTGCTTGTTAAAATTTTATTTAAAATTTTATTCATCCTATCATACCTGAATTAATTGAAAATCTTTACCAAGTGATTCTTTATCATGAGAAGTTAATAATAAAGCCATTTTTCTTTTTTCCGCGGCTTCCAGAATAAGCGCCATAGCCGTGGTTTTTAAATCCGAGTCCAGATGGCTAAAGGGCTCATCCAATAATAAAAAATCAGCCGGCTGGGCCAAACACCTTATGATGGCAATTCGCTGAGCCTCTCCTAATGACAGATGTTCAACCGGTTTCTCGAGAATGGAATTAACAGAGAGTTCTTTTGCAAAATCCATGATTAGCTTTGAAGCAATTGAACCGGATTGCTGCTGTTTCAATTGAATATTTTCAAGCGCCGTGAGTTTGGGGAACAAGGATAAATCCTGAAACATCAGGGACAAACTGTTCCGTCGGCAAACAATCCATTTGTTAAGAGAAAAGCCCCGCGTATTTTCCTTATCAAAAAGAATATCGCCCCGAAAATCCGAGCGCAAGCCAAAAAGAATGGATAAAAAAGTGGTTTTACCCTGGCCAGAGGGAGCGGCTATTTGATACAATTTACCTTTTTCCAATACCAGGTCTTTTTGCCACAAATCAGAAAAAGGATTCACCTGTTCGATAACAGGAACTCTTATTTTTTTTATATGAATTTCTTCCATTTATTAATACCCTGAATAAAGTAATTCAAGCCCGAAGTCAAGCAGCTTTTTCAAGTGAATCAAAATATCATTGCTATATTCACAATCCATCAACACCCTGTTCTCCTGTTGCCGAATTTTCAAAGGTTTCATCATAAACCTGTAAGCTTCTTTAAGCTCAGGCCTGTCAGGCGGGACAATCTGGGAAACCAAATTCAAAGCCAAAGAGAATAAATTGTAGAATTGCCTGGCGCTTTTCTCGGACGACTGAGTTACGACACCTTGAATAATTATGTTTTCCTTAACAGAAATCGAAGCACTGAATAACTCCATCATATCCAGAGGTGGCACAAGCCATTCAGCCTTTTTATCTTTCAAATCAGCGCATATAAAAACAGACTCACTCGAATATTTTTGAAACATGGGGTAAAGGGATTTATTCGCCTTAATCCCGCTGTTATTCTGAAAAGCCGTGATCATCTGCTTCAGGATTCCCCTGTCTTCACTGAAACATAAAAAAGGCCCAAGAGCAACAAAATACAAGCTTCGTGAAAAATATTCGATAACAACAAGTTCCTGCGACGATTCTGATTCAACAGAAAAAAACTGTTCAGCTTTCAAGGCATTTAAAAGTGATTCAGCTTTATGATTGGCAGCCCCAATAATATAACCAAAGCCGTTTGACTTATCAGGTAAAGAAAGCTCATTATTCCACAAATAAAAAGTGTTGATCTCATTCAGGGTAAAACCGAGATTTTTTTTTAACATCAGGTTTAATTGTGAAAAATCAGCAGATTCGGGTAAACCATAAGCCCTGAAAAAAGGAAACAATCGGAAAACCGATTCAAACAAGGGGCTAGTCAACAGACTTTGAATATCCACCCCGATTAGCCAGGAAGCCTTTTCAGAGACAGGAGGATTATTTTCATTCGTTCCTCCGCTCCAGGCCGACAAACTAAGAACTAAACATAGTATAATAAAAACGGTTTTCTTCATATTACGCCCTCAAAAGGAGTGTATCTTACTTTATAAATTAAATAAAGTTATTTTTCAGCAATTCCAGTCCATGTTTATCCTATGGGTGTAAAAAAAATCGGGCAAAGCTGCCTTGATTGCTCCGGAACCGAAAATTGACATTACAAGCTAATGACTTTTGTCGGCACTTTCGCGATTTGCTCATTTATTTTATTTTCATTCTCGGCATCAATATACCAAAAACTTACTCCTGTTTTATACACACTTTTCAGAATTTCTTCACACCAAATGACCTGTCCATAAATGCGGATTTCAGATTTATCGGGAAAGACCAGCACAAAAAACAATATTTTTCCCAACTCAAGTGACTCCGGCAGAATAAGACAAAATCCCCTTGAATTGATATTTTTCAGTTCAGCCTGACAGGAAAGCGAACCCATTACCTGAACACTAATGGAATAACGCGATAATTTCCTGCGTTCAATTTCTTTTTGGTGCCAGCCGCTGACATAGTCCTGCAATAGCCATTGGTCCTCTAATGTGAGACCTTTAAACTGAAAACCATATTCAAATAAATCAAATTTCACTTTACCTTGCCATTTTACAAAAGCCTGAATTTGAATCAGCTTTTGAGAAAAAAATCCCAGTTTTAAAACATAGCCATGCTCTATATCCAAAAGCTGATTGGACAACACACATACACCATCGAGACCAAGGTCTTTGGCTCGCGTTTTCATATTATTACAAACAATTTCACTCCCGTATGGAGCTCTGGAAAAGCGGCGTTGATCTTTCAAAGATCTCCTCCCATTGAACATATCAATTCAATCATAATTCATCATCGGACAATTAGCAAAATTTTTTTTCAATTGAGTGTTCTTAAAAAAAATTCTAAGAAACTACAATATGAATTAACAATTATCTATTCCATTAAAAACATAAAACAGCATTGTCGGCTGATCGAAAAAAACAGAAGCTTAGGAATAAACTCATCAATGTCAATACCATCTTCGGGGCGTTACCCCATTCCGCTTCGCTCCACGGGGTCGGGCTTTCCGTTACTCCGCTGTCGCTTCGAAGCTTATTGCGCGGAAATTCTCCGCGCAATAACGCTTTGCTGTGCCATTTTTGAAAAAATGGCACAGCATAACTCCAATCCCTAACGCTATTAACCAGGGCGCTGTATTTTCCCGGACAGATGAGAGCGTAAAAATGCCTGTTACCCTTGATGGGTCTCTGCTCGCAAAAAAAACCGCCCTAAGCGCCAAGTTTGATTGACATTTCAATTAAATTTGGATTGAATACTAACAAATGAACAATAAGCAGTCCGATAATTGGGAAATTTTTAAAAACGCCATGATCATTCTCATGATTTTATTATGCCTGGGCTTTATTTTGTTCTTAATCATTAAAACAGCCTGGCTTTCCGACGATTCCTTTATCACCTTCCGCACAGTGGATAATTTTATAAATGGTCATGGTTTAACCTGGAATACCAATGAAAGAGTCCAGGCCTATACTCACCCCCTCTGGATGTTTGTCCTATCCTTTTTTTATTATTTTACCCATGAAATTTTTTATACCGCGATTTTTATCTCCATTGGCCTGTCAGTTCTCTCATGCCTTGTTTACGGGTTTGGGGTCTCACTGGAACCTGTAAACGCGATTATAGGGCTCCTGTTTTTAAGTTTCTCCAAGTCCTTTATCGAATACTCCACAAGCGGCTTGGAAAATCCCTTAACATTCATGCTCATGGCTCTTTTCTATTGGGTTTATTTTAAACAGGACAAGGGCTTAATCAAATTATTTTTGCTCGCTTTAATTTCATCTCTTTCGGCTATAAATCGCAGCGATACAATCTTATTCTTCATCTTCCCCATCATCCTCTCTTATTATGAAAGCAAAAAATGGATCAGCGGAATAATGGTATTGTTCATCGGAATTCTTCCCTTTATGGCATGGGAAGTTTTTTCCGTTTATTACTACGGTTTTCCTTTTCCCAATACAGCATACGCGAAACTGAATACAGGTGTATCAAGTCTGCGCCTGGCGCAACAAGGTCTTAATTATTATGTGAACTCCATTAAAAATGATCCCATAACCTTGCTGGGCATAAGTGTCGGGATTGTCAGTTTTTTTATTAATCGCAAAAAAAGGGTTTTGTTCTCATCCTTGGGAATAATTCTGTATCTGCTTTACATAATTAAAATCGGTGGTGATTTCATGAGCGGTCGATTTTTCGCGGCCCCCCTATTTGCTTCGATGATGAATCTTTCCCAATCTGAGGGCAGACTTCATGGGCGCATAACACTTCCTGCGGCCATTTGCATTATTTATTTAGGCCTTTTAACTCCGTCAAGCCCGGTTAATCTAAATCAAAATTACAGCAATAATGAATTAAAAAAGGAAGAAGGATGGGTTGCCGATGAAAGGGGTTGGTACTATCTCTGCACAGGGCTATTACAAGCAGGTAAACGCCCCTTTATGCCGAGCTGCGGTTATAGTTATGATGGCATAAAATTCCGGGAACAGGGCCCTCAAACCATTGTTCATGGCTTTGTGGGTATGGTTGGTTATTTCGCGGGCCCCGATGTTCACATTATCGATTTTAACGCCCTAACCGATCCATTACTGTCACGTATTCATATCAAATATCCCGATTATTTCAGGATCGGTCATTTTGCCAGAGATATTCCTGAAGGATACAAAGAAAGCATTGCCCTTAAAGCCAACCTGTTCAAGGACAAGCGCTTGGCCTTGTTTTATGAAAAACTGAAAACTATTATTTCAGGGCCTTTGAACAACCCTGAACGTTTGCCATTGATAATTGACATGAATCTTGGAAAATACAATTATCTTCTTAATTCCTATTATTCAAAGGCGGTCACAATCAGAAAAAAGGATATACCTGAGAGTTCGCATCTTAACTTGTTATATGACGATCCGAAGGTTATCACTTTTCCAAAACAGGGTTTGATCATCAACCTGGACACAACATATTCAGCCGGGAATATAGAATTATCCCTTGACAGTAATGATATCTATAAAATCGATTTTTGCGATAAAAACAAGGTTATTTTCACCAAATGGATTCCCGTCAATTCCCGCGATGGCAAAGGCACAACGGCGCATAACATATCATTAAAGAACACATCTTACTTAAAAGGCTATAACCAGATAAGGATATACGGATTCGAAGGCGATGGAATATTTACAATCGGGCATTTGAAAATCTTAAAAGAAAATCAGCTTTCATCATCAGATTCATAATATTCTGAAAAATATTTTTTGGCACATTCAGGACATAATCCATGGGTAAAATTTGTGCCTGTAAATTCCTTTATATAGTCTTCAACTTGCTGCCAGTAGCCTTGATCATTGCGAATGGATTTACAGGAACTGCATATGGGAAGCATGCCTTCGAGTTTCTTGATTTTTTCAAGTGATATTTGCAGATTTTGATAATACTTTTCCTTTTCAACTTCCGTGCGCTTATGATTTATCGCATAACGGATTGTCCGGTTAAGAACATCATCGCTTATTTTATCTTTACATAGATAATCCTGAGCTCCTGCTTTCATGGCGCTGACAGCAATACTTTCACTACCCACACCGGTCAAAAAAATAACAGGTATATAGGTCATATCATGGAGAGTGTAAAGATTTTCAAGGAATTTCATACCGCTCATATCAGGTAATTTATAATCAAGAATAATGCAATCGTATTTGTTTTCCAAACATTTATTGAGCCCTATTTCACCGGACCTGGCTTCATAAATTATATAATTTGTTATCTCATTGGACTTTAGAAGCTCTCGAATAAGAAACAAATCATCTTCAGAATCTTCAACAATTAAAATTTTAATTATTTCTACTCCCAAAAAACACCCTTCTATATATTATTTGACTCAAAAATGATTAACTCTAAGAGTTAATCGCAAAAGACCTGACATCAGCAATCAGCTGTAAATTATTAACTTATTATCCGGTAATAAGATATCTTATACGCGATTTTTTTTATGATTCTTGCAAAACATCCGTTTTTCAAGAGCCTTCTAAGTACATAATATTATGTACATAAATGTAAAAAAAATCTATAGCCAACAATAATTTTTTTAATTTTTCGATTGTTAATCATTTCAGAAACAAAGCTTCTCTTTGGCAAAAGTTATCTGTTAAGCTATTCCATAAGAGTCATTCACCTCAGCCAAAAAATCGGAGCAGGATGCTTGTTTTCCATTCCCTTAGGCAGAGTACCATGACTATTAATTCCCCATTCCAGCCCCAAGGCAAGGGTATTTGTACCCTATTTATTTGCTTACTAAATAAGATTATTCTATACCGATAATAAGAAGAGACCTGAGTATAAAAATGATTGGTTTTGCAAAGGCAATACAGACAGAGTTTTCACTTATAATTGATTCTCACCCTTGTTGTTAAGGTAGCTCTACTTTTCTGACAGGAGGTTAAAAAACAAAACAGAAATGTATGAATTTTTATACAATAATTTTACCATTCAGGCAATATTATAAAATGCTAATTTTATTAACTAAAACAAAATTTTTAATCTATCAATAATCATTAAATTTTTTCCAAAAAAATAAAAATTAATATTCCTATTCTTTTTGGAATGTGCTATTATTTCAATTAGCCGAAAATGAGGAGAACACTATATGTTCATAACCCTTTATAAAGTTGAGAATGACGTAAAAAAAATGTTTTCTATACACGATCATCAACAATCATTATTTGATCTCCACTGCTTTGCAACCTATAGCGTTATCAACGGAAAAATGACCAAAGAAAAACAATACTCCTTTGAATCAAAATCCGAACGGGATGGCGAAATTAAAAAATTATTCCATCAGAAAATCCAGGACGGATATAAAATGCTATACTCCTTTCCCGGCGAATTAAGTAACCTTATCGAAAAGGCAATTTAAATTTTTCAATCGCGCGAATGAATAAAAAATTCTTATCTCGCAAGGAAACGGCTGAATTTCTGTTAATCACCGAAGACAGTCTGAACAACTGGGAACGCCAAAAAAAAATTTCTTCCATAGATAATGCTTTCTTGTTAAAAGACATACACAAATTAAAAGAGCAGATTAAAGAGGGAAAATTCAGCCGGCTAACAAACCGGGCAAATAAACTTTATTCAACTAAAAATATAACTCCAGCTGAAATCATTGAATGCAATATCAGCAACAAAGACCTTAATCACTTAATAACGCATTGTGAAAATTCATACCTTCATTTAAAAGAAATAATTTTTTTAGCTGCTATCAAAGCCCTGGTTAATGCGGGAGAAATACAAAGCGAAAAACTTGACCACATAGTAACTTTTGATAAAAACATTTATTCAAGACAAAATATTATTTTAATACTTAGTAATTTTTCCAAATTAAATAAAATAAATATTTCAACCAGCCATTATGCTTTTTTTAATACATTGCCCGATAATTTTAATTTTAAATTTATCGCGCCTCTTTATCAAAGCTTGCTAACAGAAGGTAAAAAATCAAGAACCGGTTCCTATTACACCCCCCATTCGATCATCAACCAAATGATCGAAAACCATATAAAAAGTGACACAAGAATACTGGACCCCTGCTGCGGCACAGGTCAATTTCTCGAACGCTTTTCGCTTCACATCGACAATCCTGAACAAATCTATGGATACGATATTGATGAAACCGCCATTTTCATCGCGCGCATAGCAATGCTCAACTGCTATCGCCATCTTGATTTCACACCCAATATATTTCTCAAGAATTATTTAACCGAACAATCGGGCGAACTTTTTGACATAATCGCGACTAATCCGCCCTGGGGATTCCGCTTTTCCGGTTCAGAAAAAGCTCATCTTTCAAAACTTTATCCTGATATCACATCATCAGAATCCTTTTCATTCTTTATCGCCAATTCACTTAACGCGCTCAAAGCAGAAGGCATTTTATCCATACTCGTTCCCGAAGCCATTAGCAATTCCATTGGCCATTGGGATATCAGAAAGCTGCTCTTGAACAATAAAATTCTGAAAATCATGAATCATGGAAAAAAATTCACCCATGTTTTTACCAATGTCATTTCACTGGAAATCCAAAAATCCAGTTCTCCTTTAGGCCACAAAATACTTAATAACACAGGCACAAAAACATTTTATATTGTTCAACAAAAGCTCAAGGAATCACCCTTTTTTATATATCCTGTTTATATGGAACCAGATGCCCTAAAAATCAGGGACAAGATTTTTTCACATCCTCATGATACTTTGGAAAATAACGCGGAATGGGCTCTTGGAATTGTCACGGGAAACAACAAAGCCTGTCTTCAGCCAAAGGCAATAGAGGGTCATGAAGCTGTTTATACAGGAACTGAAATCCAGCCCTATACACTCTTAAAACCAAAGCATTACCTAAACCTTAAAAACCATTGTTTTCAGCAAATGGCCCCCATTGAAAGGTATAGAGCAAAGGAAAAGCTGATTTACCGGTTTATTTTCAATAAAATGGTTTTCGCCTATGATAACAAACAATGCTTGACACTAAACAGTGCCAACATACTTATTCCTGATACAAACAAATTTTCCCTGTTTTACATATTGGCTTTGTTCAATTCACCTTTATATAATTTTTTATACCAAAAATGCTTCCATTCATTAAAAGTTATTCGGACTTATCTTGAAACACTGCCTATTCCACGCATTAGCCACAGTCACTTAAACGAAATCGAATCCCTTGTCCAAAAAATCATCAACCAAGAAGCTTCAATTAATTCCATGGATAATTTGATATATTCACTCTTTGATTTAAATAAGGACGAAATAACCTACATCGAATCGAATATCAAATAACAAAACAAACAGCAAAAACCCTGTCCTAGGCGGAATTTACACAACTGAAAGCTTTTCTCCAATAATCCCCTTGATGTTTCAAGGAAAATAAAGACTCCTGAAATTCCATTGCCATGGTTTTTTAAAGCTGACATTAAGGGTTAAAACAACAGTGAACCCACATTCCGCAAAAAATTAGAAGCTCCCAATAGAGAGTAGCTAAAAAAATCAGCGCTTCGGTCCATGATAAAACCCTTTAAAGCTCCGATAGCAAAATAAGACCAATGTGAAATAATATAAATGTAAAATCATGTTTAAAAAGAGGAAATATATGAAGAAAATAAGCTTTTTATTGCTTCTAATACTTTTAACCACAGGAGTTTTCAGCCAGAACTACAATTATGTTGAAGTTGTACAAAAATCACTGTTTTTTTACGATGTTCAGCGCTCCGGCCCTCTGCCTGCGGGCAACCCGGTCATCTGGCGGGCTGATTCCACCATTCATGACGGCTCTGATGTCGGAGTTGACCTTACAGGCGGATGGTTTGATGCCGGCGACCATGTGAAATTCAACCTTCCCATGGCTTCATCGGTTTTGACTCTGTGCTGGTCGATTTATGAATTCAAGCAGGATTATATCCAGAGCGGTTTACTTGATGACACCTTGGAAAGAATAAAATGGGCCACTGATTACCTTATCAAGTGTCACCCCTCTGCCAATACCTATTATTATCAGGTCGGTGCCGGAAGCCCTGACCATGTGTGGTGGGGGTCACCCGAGGTGCTGGAAGAAGTGATGAAACGTCCGGCTTACAAAGTCACCAATTCAGCTCCAGGCTCAACCGTTGTTGGCGCGACATCAGCTGCCCTGGCCATGGCTTCCATGGTTTTCAAGGAAAAAAATCCAGCCTATGCCCAAAACTGCCTCTCACACGCGATAGACTTGCATAATTTTGCCAACTCAACCCGAAGCGATGTCGGCTATACCGAAGCCGAGGGTTTTTACCGCTCCTTTGGCGGGTTCTGGGATGAAATATCCGCTTCCGGCGTTCTGCTTCACATGATTACAGGAGAAAATCGCTACCTTGATAATGCTTTGGAAGCAACAGAAAACTGGGCAACCGAGGAATACAACAGCCCTGAATGGCAGTATAAATGGACCCATTCCTGGGACGACATGCACTACATGGCCCAAATCTTCCTGGCCAGGGTTACAGGCGAACAGGTTTATATTGATTCGGTTGAACGCAACCTGGATTTCTGGATGCCAGGCAAGGGCATTACCTACACTCCCGGCGGCCTGGCCTGGCTGGACCGATGGGGCGTTTTGCGTTACGCGGCCAATGCTTCGCTTTTGGCCTTTATCTGGTCTGATGAATCTCTTGGAACAGCTTCCAAAAAAGCAGCCTACCGCGATTTTGCTCTGAAACAATGCAATTATATTCTGGGAGACAACCCTTCTCACAGAAGTTATGTGATCGGCTTTGGGCAAAAATCTCCGCGAAACGCCCATCACCGCGCGGCTCATGGCAGTTGGTATGACAATATCAAGGACCCGCCTGAAAGCCGCCACATTCTTTTCGGTGCTTTGGTAGGCGGTCCGGACAAATCCGATTCCTATATTGACGACCGTGAAAATTACGAAATGAATGAAGTGGCCTGTGACTATAACGCGGCTTTTACCGGGGTCATGGCCAAAATGGCCGGGCTTTACGGCGGCACCCTTCTCACTGATTTTCCGGAAGCCTATTTCATAAAAGATGAAGACCCCATGCCTGAATACTTTGCCCGGGCTATTATCAATAACGCGGGAACCAATAATTACGCCATCGTCACCCAAACCACCAACCGCTCAGCCTGGCCGGCCACAGTAAAAACCAAAATGTCCAGCCGGTTTTTCTTTGACCTCAGCGAGGTGATAGCTTCCGGCTTTAGCGCCGATGAAGTGACCCTTAGTATAAGCCAGAACGAAGGCGCAAAGGTAACCGGCCCCCACCTGTGGAACGGCACAATCTATTACATCGAGATTGATTTCAGCGGAACCCCCATTTATCCCGGCGGAAGGACTCCTTCGGAGCGCATGTGCGGCTTTGAACTTAAAGCGCCCCAGGGTTCAGACTGGGATTCCTCCAATGACTTTTCCTATCAGGGCCTTAAAACCAGCTTTACCTGGGAACCCGTTGACCTTACCGGTTATACTGAAAACATCCCGGTTTATGACAATGGCAAACTGCTCCACGGTAATGAACCAGGCGCCACTCCGACACCTGCAGAAACCCCAAGCCCGGTTGAAACTCCGACCCCTATTGAAACAGAAACACCTTCTCCTGTGCTAAAAGGCGACGCTGACCAAAGCGGCGTTGTGAACATCGTGGACGCCCTGTTAACTGCCCAGTATTATGTTAATATAATAAATACGATTGATGAAGAGGCCGCGGACGTGAATTGCGATAACCAGGTGAACATCGTGGACGCCCTGTTGATTGCCCAGTATTATGTTAAAATGATAGATGAATTTTGCTAGAGGCTCTTCATGAAAGGGTATTTATCCCTTTCATGATCTTATCAATTGATTTTACCAGGCAGCAGATAAAGGAAGTAACTCTCTTGCTTCATGTCTGCTGCCTTTTTTTATCAAGCCCGATAGCTGGAATAGAAATGTCATTATGCTTTTAATCAGTTTTTTTTATGGAGGCAACAAGTTTATATATCCACCAGATAACAACATAGACACAAAGCAAAAACAGGAAGATCTTTCCTCCGGTAAAGACGAGCCATAGGACAAGCTGCTTTAAAAACCCAAACAGACCTCTGTGCCATGAAGCCAGAAATGCCAAAACAAATGACCCTATAACAGGAACAAGCATGATGACAAACCTGAAAACCCACATTATGGTTTTTGAAAAAAGTGAAGAAAAGTCATAAGAAAAATGCTTTGTTTTAACAAGCCATTTCCCCCAAAAAAATCCAAGCAGGATTAATCCGGCAATGGAACTAAGGTGTTGTAATAATAAATAAAGGGGCAGATAAATGCCTTCATACAGCTCGATGGTTGTGTGAAATACCGAAAAATGGCTTACCATAAAACTATCACTGTGAGTAAAGGAATCCCAGAGCAAATGCCCCGCGATGCCAAGAATCAATGCCGACAAAACAATCAGGGCTTTCCTGATTGTAAAGCAATAGGGAGCGTTTAATTCAGGACCGATTCGCCTCTTTATAAAGCCAAAAGACAGGTCGAGCAAGGGAAGTTTTAGAACAAGATGAAAAGCCGCGTAAAGAAGGATCCCCAATGGAAGGCAAAACAAAAAAACACCCAACAGGGAATGACTAAAATCACGGCCCACATTAAAGGGTAGAAAATAGGCCAGATCGGGAATCATGGACCCGATGACAAGGGCAAGAAAATCGGTTCTTTTTTTTAGTACTTGCTTGACAGGTATAGCAGCGACGATGTGCGACAAAGTAAAGGGCATATTTCTTTCCAATTCATTTTTGATATAAGGGCAATAAGATAACATATCCCCGATTTTTATGATTCTTGCAAAATCTGAGGTAGATAGGAGCCTCATTATATCAAAGATTGATTTTCTCCTGTTTCTCAGGCTGTTCATGCTGGAAACTAAAAAAACCATGAGCATCATATTCGCTATTTTGAATATATGCAAGTGACAGGACCTTTGTTTCCAGAGCAATCGCATTAAAAGAATAGTGTTTCAACCACTTGTTATTCTGAGCAGGAACAGCGGGGCCTGGTCATAAATGCTTTGCGTTGCTGATCGGGCCTGCGTCTGGAAAGAATGTCACCTGGTTGGGGCTTTTATTTGTGAATACAATTGGTCTATGCCAAATGAGATTCTTCGCTCCGCTCAGAATGACAGCGGGGGTTGCTCGGGATGTCGGCGGGGGGTTGCTTGGAATGACAGGGGGGGGGTTGCTCAGAGTGATAAAAGAGCTATAAAAATGATACAGCAAGGCGCAAATAAACGGTTTTATTGCGGCCAGAGCGTTAAGGATTGGAGGGGCGGCTCCGGGTTTTTTCGAAAACCCGGAGCCGAACAGCCCGCCCGCGTTTTCAGCGGGCGGGCTGTTTGGAGCGACAGCGGAACCCCGCAAAGCCTGGCCCTGGCTGACGCTTCCTGAAGCGGCCAGGGAAACGCCCGGAAAATCCGAGAGAGCCAAAACCAAAAAATCAGCTATTTTTTTTATTAAGCGCTGTTTTTGCCGGCTGGAATCTTTACAAAGTTGGCGATTTGGCTACAATTTAAATATGAAAAATCATTTAATCATTCACGGACATTTTTATCAGCCGCCGCGGGAAGATCCCTGGACAGGCTTAATTCCAAACCAAGCTTCAGCCCATCCGCATCACGACTGGAACGCGCGGATCAATCGGGAATGCTATATGGCCAATGGCGCTTCGCGGACCTTGAATCCCATGGGCAAGGTATCGGATATTGTCAATAATTACGAGTTTTTGTCGTTTAATTTCGGGCCGACTTTGCTGAACTGGCTAAAGGAGTACTCCACCGAGGCTTACGATCGGATCATCCTTGCCGACAGGATTTCAGCCAAGCGCAATAATGGCCACGGAAACGCCATGGCCCAATCCTATAATCACACGATTTTGCCTCTGAGCACGGCCGAGGATGCCCGCTGCCAGATTATCTGGGGGCTTCGTGATTTTGAGGCCCACTTTGGCCGCGAAGCCGAGGGTATGTGGCTTCCCGAGGCTGGTGTTAACATGATGGTGGTGGATTTGTTGATCCGTGAAAAGGTGAAGTTTATTGTGCTTTCTCCCTGGCAGGGCGAGGCCATTTGCCGGGTAGGCTCCAGCCGTTTTCAAACCCTTTCCACACCTGTACCCTCTGGCCGGGCATACAAGATCGAGAGGCCCGAAGGTTCCCTGGCAGTTTTTTTCTATAATCCCGACCTGGCAGCTGGCATTAGTTTTGAGCATTATCTGCGCAATGCCGACCAGTTGTACGACCGCTTTATGTCCTTTCGCCAGGCAGCGGATGAATCCTACCTCATCAATGTGGCCACTGACGGCGAGATTTACGGCCACCACGAGCCCTTTGGCGACATGTGTTTATCGGCTTTCAGCAAAATCGTTTCAATGCGCGATGATTTTGTGTTCACCAATTACGGCCGTTATCTGGAAGAGCATCCGCCGGAATACCTGGTTAAGCTCCGTGAAGGTGAAGAAGGCCGCGGGTCTTCCTGGAGCTGTGTTCACGGTGTGTCCAGGTGGTACCGGAATTGCGGCTGCACCACAGGCGGCGAGGATTCCTGGAACCAGGAGTGGCGTACTCCCCTGCGCCAGTCGCTTCAGCATCTGCAGGAAAATCTCCAGCGGATTTTTATCAAGCACATGAGCACCCTTAGTTCCCGGGATGCCATGGAAGTCCGCAATTTGTATATTGATGTTCTTAACGGCAAAAGCGCGAAGGAGGATTTTGCCAAAGAGATTATCAATAAGAAGAACCCCAAGGACAAAAGCGCCGTGAATCTATTGTTCACCCTTTTGGAGGGCCAGAAATTCGCCATGTACATGTTTACCTCCTGCGGATGGTTTTTTTCGGAAATATCCGGGCTCGAAGCCACTCAGAACATGAAATATGCCATCAAGGCCCTGGATCTTTATTCAAAAATCGATGACACCAAGGAGCTTTTGTCTGCTTTTTTGCTGGAGCTGGAAAATGCCCGTTCCAATATTCATTCATTTGGCTCGGGCCGGAATATTCTGGAATCAATGATCATTCCCACTCAAAAGGGTCTGGAATATGGTGCCTCCCTTTTTGCCTTGAGCCAGCTTGGCAAAATCCACCCCTTTGAACAGGATGAATACGGGCTTTTTACACTGATCAATTTCAAGCGCGAAAATTCAGAGGAAAGTGAGAAAACCATTACTCATAAAGGCTCTTTAACCATTCAGGACAATGCCACTTTGAACGAGGCTGTTTTTGAGTTTGAACTCAAGGAAAAGGAGCTGGAAGGGCTTTTCCTCAAACTCAAGGATATCAGCGACAAGGAGAATCCCCAGGCAGCCCTGGAAATTCACCAGGAAAATTTCCCTCTCGAGGTCCGCGACCAAATCGTAAAGCTGATTTCACGCCAGGTGGTGAACTCCTGCATCCAGGAAAGCATGGAGACTTTTTATCTTATCCGCAATGCCCTTACTCACATGAGTGTGTTGAACGTCAAGCGGCCCAGCACCATTATTGAATTATCGGAACTCATCATAGACAGGCTTTTGGAGGATCTTTTGGAAGATCCCGAGGCCATTCCAAGTGAAGAAGAGCTGGATCAGATCAAATCTTTGGTGACCTTTGCCCATGAAAAGCAGCTCTCCATCGACACCGACAGCCTGAAGCTGAAAATATCCAATATGATCAAGGCCCAGGCCCAAAAACTGGCGCCCCATATTCCCTCAAGGGAAACCAAGCTCATTATCACCCTGCTAGAGCTCTGTCGGAATTTTCAATGCGAGCCGGAAACCACCTTTGTCCAGAACCAGGTTTTCAGGCTTATCCGCGAGCTCGACGACAAAACAATTGACCAAATCAATGAGGACAAGAATTTCGAGGCTCTTTCCAAGCTGCGCCGGCTCATCAAAATGGGCGAAGTTCTGGGTATTGATGTGGATCATTTCAAGGAAAAGTTTTTTTCGCTGTAAGCCTATTTTGTTTTTTAAAGAAGGCCAGAATACCAGGAATCGGCCATCAAAGCCATTCCTGGTAGCCGAATAAAATTCAAAGCGCCTTTATTTTCTCTTTTCGCCTAGCCATGAGTTTGTCAATCGAGCGGATCAGCTCATCATCGAGCTGCCATTCACCGGCCCGAGCGGTTTCTTCTATTTGCTTAGGGCTTCGGGCTCCAACAATGGCACAAGTTACCTCAGGTCGCCTCAATGTCCAGGCAATCGCCAGATGAGCCAAAGTGTATTCTGTATCCGCAATCAGTTTTTTCAGCTCGCCTGTAAACCAAAGGTTGACCGAGAGTTCCGGTTCCTGAAAATGGCTATCCGCGGAGCGATGATCGGAAGCAGGCAGGGATTCGGCCCAGTGTTTGTCAAACTTTTCAGAAAGCAAACCCTTGTACATCGGGCTATAGCAGATCACAGCTATATCATTTTCCGCGCAAAAGGGAAGAACAAATGACTCTATGCCTGGTTTGATCATGCTGTAGGGCGGCTGCAGTGAGGTTATAGGGCCAATTGCCTGGATATGCTTCATCTGCTCTGGTGTAAAATTGGAAACGCCGGCATAGCGGATTTTCCCCTGAGCCACGCATTGATGAATGGCTTCCCAGGCCTCTTCAATTTCCGCCTCAGGGTCGGGCCAATGGATTTGATAAAGATCGATGCAATCAACACTTAAACGTCGAAGGCTGTCCTCCACTTCCTGCAGAACAGCTTTGCGGGTGAGATTCCCGAAAATCCTCTGCCCTTCCGAAGACCAATGGCGGCCGCATTTTGTGGCAACATAGGGTTTTTCAGAGCGGCCTTTAAGGGCTCTTCCAAGCAGTTCTTCAGAATGGCCCAGGCCATAAACCGCGGCTGTATCAATCCAGTTAATGCCAAGATCCAGGGCATGGTTGATAGCGCGGATCGAGCTTTCATCATCCTGAGGCCCCCAGCCATAGGCCCAATCTGGCCCGCCTATGGCCCAGGTTCCTAATCCGACATTGCTGAAATAGAGGTCTGAATTACCCAATTTACTTTTTTTCATTCTTTTTACCAACTTTCTTGATTATGTCCACAAGCGTCATCATATCCACGGGTTTGAGCAACACCTGATCTATCTGAAGGCCGCCTGATTCATCGAGGATATTATCATCAATATAGCCGCTTAATAGAATAATGGGAATGTTTTTATTAATCATCCTGATTTTTTTTATCAAATCAAGGCCTGTCATTTGGGGCATGGTCAAATCAGTGATAACCAGATCAAAGTTCTCGCCTTGCTGAACGCGCTCATAAGCGACCACCGGGTTTTTAATTACCGTGACATCGCAATGATAAAGGTTCAACATGGCCTTCAAGGTATCGAGAACTGATATTTCATCATCCACACAGAGAATTTTCAGATTCAGCTTGTCTTGAAAGCCAGGATGATTGTCCACAATAAAATCTGAATATATCTCGGTGACCGGCAGCTTTATCTCAAAACAGCTTCCCTTTTCCAGCTCGGATTCAACGGAAATCTGACCATTCAAACGTTTCACAATCCCGTGAACCACCGAAAGGCCCAAGCCTGTACCCTTGGTATTATCTTTTGTGGTAAAAAATGGCTCAAAAATGCGGCTTTTCACCTGGTCAGTCATCCCGACTCCCGTATCCTTGACAGTAAGAACGATGAATTTATCGCCGGTACTTTCGGCCTCGCTGTTCTCCAGGGAAACAAAAAGGGTTCCCCCGGTTTCCTCCATGGCCTGGGCCGCGTTTCCCCCCAGATTCATGATAATCTGATGCAGACTGATGGGATCACCGAGAATGGTATCCTGGGCAGCCTTGAACTCGGTTTTAATATTCACCCTGGAAGGAAGGGTTGAACGCAGGAATTTGACAGCCTCCTTGATAATCGGTGTTAACATAAGGGGCTGAAGCTTCTGCCGCTGTCGCCGGCTGAAAAAAAGGATTTGCTGAACCAGATCCTTGGCCCTCTTGGCTCCGGCCACAATCTGGTTCAAGGAATCCTCCATCTCTTCATCAAGGCCATTATTATAAAACTTCATGATCTCGGCATTACCCAGAATGCTGACAAGAATATTATTAAAATCATGGGCAACACCGCCGGCCAGGGTTCCAATAGCCTCCATTTTATGAGACTGCTTAAGCTGCTCTTCCATTTCAATGCGTACCGTGGCATCCCTTCCGATGATAACAAAACCGCTGATCAGCTGGCCGTCGTCAAAAAGAGGAGAAATATTTACTTCGTGCTGGAGCTTTCGGCCTGTCTTTGTCTGGTGAAGAAGCACCCCGCTATAGCTGTTGCCCTGATTGATCACATTCCAGACCTCGCTGTAATGGCTCTCCTCCTGGTTTTCCAGAAAACCTAAATCGCGTCCCTGAATCTCTTCAAGGGAATAGCCGAATATATGAGTAAAAGCCGGATTCACATGCTCGATAAGCCCGTTTTTATCAAGAATAATCATGTCTTCCGAGGTATATTGAAAGGCAATGGAAAAAAGCCTTAATTCCTTCTGAGCTTCCTTTCGGATCTCCACTTCCTCAAGAAGCCTTGCGTTGGTATCCTGAATCTCACGCTTTTGAAGGTTTTCCTTCTGGGCGCTGTCAAAAAGGTGACGGTTCACCCATCCCAGAATGATCCAGACCACAATAAACAATAACACAATCACCACAATATTGATGACCCAATTGTAGAGTCCGTAATTGAATGCTGTTAAATCATTTTCAGCATGAATAATCTGATTGGTGAATAAATAGGTAAAAACCAGAAGAGTCACACAGCAAAGGGAAATATAAATAATCCCCCAGGTGCGCGAAAGAAGTAGCAAGGCAAAAAGGTTTCCAACAAAATAAAAGGCCAGGGCAATGCCGGTCAGTCCATAACCAATAAAACCATTGGTGCCGGTAACATAAAAAACGCCAATAAAAAAAAGACCCTTTAATAGATAGGGCAATTTTTTTCTGAAAACAACAAAGGCGATTATCAGAAGAAACATGGAAATTTGTATAACCGAAAACAGGCTGAAGCTTTGTGTGAAATATCGAAGAAGATTGCGAATCAAGAGAGGCGAAGCCAATACAAAAAACCCAAGGAGAAGGCGGTCTATCAAAAGACCCTTGATATCCTTTATTGGATCAAAATTTTCCGGTTTTTGATTCATCTGTAATGAATATTATACTTGGCCAAAGGAAAATAGGCAAGCAAAGCTTTTAACAGAAAGCCATGGCTGATTCATAATATCACGAGAAAAAACAGCTTGTCATTTTACATAAAATCTGGAAAACACATTTTTTAGGCTCACCGCACAGAATCATTCATTCTGCCATGAAAAACCAGAAATTCCCCTTCACCTTCTTGTCACTTTTTAAAAAATCACCTATTTTGGTGACATGATTCAAAGCATCCAGGCCCTTGGCCTTTCAATTGGAAAACTGCTCCTCTTTCTCATACTGGGCTTCATGATCTTCCGCATCGACTTTTTTAAAAAGCGGGTTTTCCCCTTGTTTTTTAAAATCCAGCTGAATCTGCTATTTCCCCTGTATTTTATTCATAACTTTCCCTCTGGCTGGAACAAGGCCCTGGGCTCAGGCTGGTTCTGGATGCCCATCTTCTTTCTGGCCTGTGTAATCATGATGGTTTTTCAACTGGCCCTGGGGCGATTCATAATCGAAAAGAAAAAATGGATCAAAACCGAACACCCCCAGTCACTGACCCTGCTCTTTTCATCCCACAATGCCGGTTACATCCCCCTTCCCATTCTGGCCTCGGTTCTGGACTCTTCGTTCATGGTTTTCATGTTTTTCTACGTAATGGCCTTTAACATCATCTTCTGGACCTACACTGTAAACAACTTCAAAGGCAAATCACGGGAAAAAACCGGCAGCATTTTGACTCCGCCTCTTGTTGGAATCCTTATTGGCATCATCATCTCGCTTTTAAACATGGCCTTTCCCTTTTACGCGCAGCTGCCTTTGCTTTACACCAGCTTTATGGACCAGCTTTCATCGATAACCCTCACCCTCATCCTGGTACTTTTAGGCGGCATCCTGGCAAGCATCCCCGTAAAACACCTTTCTATCCGAAAGGAATACATACAAGTGGGAATCGTGAAACTCATCGCCTATCCCCTCTTTTTTCTGGCTATGCTCTTTATCCTGCCCCTTGAATCACTGCCCCCGGTCATGCGCCTGGGCATACCCCTGGCCCTGATCATCGAAGCCGCGACCCCGCCGGCTACCAATATCATGATCATCGCCAAAGCCTTTGGAAGCGAAGGTGACCTCTCCTACCTGGGCAGCGGCATCATCTTCACCTATGCCATGAGTTTTATCACCCTTCCCATTTTCCTGATCATCACCCTGATCATTTTCCAATAAACCCTTCCACAATAGGCCCGATTCACGCAACAAACACAGGATGGGAAATCGGTGATTATCGTACTAGCCAGAATCATCAGGGCGTTGCCGGCCTTTCGCTCCGCTTCGGCCGGCCGGGCTTTGCGCGGTTCCAAAGGCTTCGGCGCGAAAAAGTCGCGCCTCCAGGCTTAAAAATGTGTTTTTTGAAAAAAACACATTTTTCCGCTCCAATCCCTAACGCGGTTTCACACATTCCGCCGCTTTCAGGGATCAAATTGATAATATTTGTAACTATTTTTGCAGGTATTAGTAAAATGCTAAGCAATACCATCCTGAGGAGGAACGACGAAAAATCTCGTCCTGTTTAAAGCCTTGGTTTGCTAAAACAGTCGCTTCATATCAATCATGATTCTTCACTCCCCTTTGCTTTGTTCAGGATAACAGCGGGGGCAGGCGAACCCATGTCATCCTGAGGAGGAACGACGAGGGATCTCGTCGTGTTTAAAGCCTTGACTATCTAAAACCCACTTTCCGCGCTAAAATGGTAATTTCTTATATTATAGAGAAATATAAATAAAAATTATGCAAAGCTCATTAACCTAGCTTTTTTACCGGCAAACCTGGCAGCAAAGATGTAAAGAGAAGTATGATTTTTTTAAGCAGATAAACAGAAAAATCAGCTGTTTTCCGCTATAACAACATAAGCCCTGTCTTTTTCATGAGGATATAGATTAGAAGGCATTTTTTCAGGCCCCAGTGAAATGGCCACCATATAACGGGCACAGTTAAGATTATTATCCAGGCAGTATTTTTTCTTGAGCTCCTGAATGGAATCGGGTTTATTTTCCAGTTTGTCATGAAAAAAGGGACATTTATTGATAAACTCGCATTCGGCCATAGAATTTTCCTTTTTTATAAAATCAGAGTATAATTTACCATAATTATTTTAATTAAGCAATATTTTACATGCTATTTCACAGGGCAACGGCATAATAAGAATAATGTTTCAACCACTTGTCATTCTGAGAAGGAACAACGGGGGGGGGCCTGGTCATAAATGCTCCGCATTTATTGCTCGGTGGCGTGAATGCTCATTGGCATTCACTATATCCATGCGTCCTGGCCTGGTCATAAATGCTCCGCGTTTATTGCTCGGTGGCGTGAATGCTCATTGGCATTCACTATTTGACGTGAATGCTCATTGGCATTCACTATTTGACGTGAATGCTCATTGGCATTCACTTTATCCATGCAGCCTGGGCCTGGTTTGGGGCTTTTGTTTGTGAATACAATTGGTCTATGCCAAATGAGATTCTTCGCTTTGCTCAGAATGACGGCGGTTGATAGCTCAAAGTGACGGCGAGTGCTAGCTCAGGGTGACAAAACAACTATAAAAATTATAATGCGATTGCCCTGTGCTATTTCAGCAATTCCGGCTCTCATTCATACTAGGTTAACATACAATATCATGCAGATTATATTTAATTGCTTATAGAATAAAGAATTGGCATTGCCAACACTTCGTGTACTTGCAATTTGAATTAATAAAAAAAGCCGTCCTTTTTGGATGGCTTTTTCTAAATAAACTGGGCGATACTGGACTTGAACCAGTGACCTCTTGCATGTCAAGCAAGCACTCTAACCACCTGAGCTAATCGCCCCAATCAATTACAAAAGGGATATTAACAGAAAAGGGAATTTTCTGTCAAGTACACAGCCATCCTAAAAAACAACCATTATTCACAGGCTTCAAGGCAAAGCATTTCACCGGGCCTGGTTTCAAGCACATACTGATATACCCTTTTAAGCTCCGGCTGCCTGGTCTTGCAATAGAAGGAAACCAGGGGTTCTTTCACCTCTGGCACCTTGAAAAAGGGATTACCTGAATCTTCAAGAAAAGACATTTCATGAAGCTGCTTTTCACTTCTCAAGGGCCAGTAAGAACGAAGCGGGCATAATCCACCCAAATGTGAGCTTATGACCAGTTTTTTTAGTTCACCCTTTTCCCAGGCCAGCTCAGATACTTCAAAACCTCCCCTGGCCCTGAGCCCGCGAACTCGTCCAAAAGGCCATTTATCCGGCAAAGCCGGGAGCAGATGAATCGCCCCGTCATGGCTTTGCACTAGCATTTCTGCCAGAGCAGCGGTGAATCCGAAATTCCCGTCTATCTGAAAAGGCGGATGAGCGTCAAAAAGATTGGGGTAACTCCCCCCAGGGCTTGAAAAATCAAGATTGTCATAATCACAATCCGGCACAAGGGACAGCTGATTTGTCATGAGCTTTAAGGCACGGTTTCCATCAAGTAAACGCGCCCAGAGATTGATTTTCCAGGCCATGGACCAGCCTGTGGAAACATCGCCGCGGTGAACAAGGGAAATGCGGGCTGCCTCAAAAAGACGCGGTGTTCTGTAAGGTGAAATCTGGTTCGAAGGAAACAAGCCATAAAGGTGAGACACATGGCGATGGTGGTCATCGGGATCATCCCAATCGTGAAGCCATTCCTGAAGCTGACCAAAGCGGCCTATTTGCATGGGCGGAAGTTGGGCCGCGGCCCGGGATAACTCAGAAACCAAGGAGGAATCGCAATTGAGCAAGCGGGCCGCTTCAATGGTCTTGTGAAACAAATCAAAAACAAGCTGATTATCCAAAGTCGTTCCAGCCACAAGGACCTTCCACTCTTTTCTAACCAAGGTCGGCCCATTTTCAGGTGACATCGAAGGGCAAACCACCAGATAATGGTGCTCTGGTTCGCGCACAAGAAAATCCAGAAAAAACAGGGCCGCTGATTTTATGGCCGGGTACACTTCGGCCAGATATTCCTTGTCACCGCTGAAAATGTATTTTTCCCAAAGATGCTGAGCCAGCCAGGCTCCTCCGCAAGGCCACAAGCCGTAAGGACCGTCAACAGCACCAGTAAAACGCCAGATATCGGTATTATGATGGGCCACCCATCCGCGGCAGCCATACATATTCCGCGCCGTGCTCTCTCCTGATCGGGAAAGATCCTTAACCAGATTGATCAAAGGTTCATGCATTTCCGGTAGCCCCGTGGATTCAGCCGGCCAGTAATTCATTTCCAGGTTGATATTAATCGTGTATTTGCTGTCCCAGGGGGGAACCAGCTGGTTATTCCAGATACCCTGCAAATTAGCAGCTTCTCCGCCGGGCTGAGAACTGGAAATCAATAGATATCGGCCGTATTGAAAATACAAGGCCGCCATATGGGGGTCCTGATTTTTAGAAAAGCCCAGAACACGCCTATCTGTATCCTGATCCATTGAAGTGGCAGCCCCCAAATCAAGAGACAGGCGCTGAAAATACTTCCGATACTCCTTTTTATGGGCATTCAGCATTTCGCCATAACTTTTGTTTCCAAGCTGAGCCAGAATAGACTGAGCTTTTTCATCGGCATTAACAGACAGGTCCTGATAGTTTTCAAAACTGGTGGCAGCCGATAAAATTACAGTAGCGGAAGTGGCCTGTCGCGCAAATAGAGTTTCAGTATCCCCTTGAACCAATCCATCTTCTGTCCGGATGAGAAGCCGCGCCACAAAATCAATTTCACCTTTCACGCCTTCATGATCCGAACCACAGCCCTTGAGAACAAGTTCATTTTGCCCGCTGCGCCACAAAGCGGTTTTCAAAGAGCTCCTTAGGGTCAGGGAAAAATCAAGGGCCTTTTTTTTTGACGCTCTCATATGAACAACCAGAGCCCTATGAGCCAGGGAACAAAAGGTGTCTCTTCGGAATTCAGTGTCACCTATTTTATAGGAGCAGCTTGCCAAGGCCTGATCAAGATCAAGGATCCGGCGGTAAGAGGAATAATTCTCATGGCCCTCCTGAGTTATAACCAGATCAGCCATGGGCAAAAAACACATTCCCTGGGCTCCCTGGCTGGAAATCGCCTGACACGATAGTTCCTCGGCTTCCTTGAATTTGTCCTCAAAAACAAGCTGGCGGATCGTTTCAAGGGACTCGGCGCAAAGGGGATTATCGTTTTTATAGGGGCTTCCTGACCAGAAAGTGGTTTCATTCAACTGGATAAGCTCAAGCGATGGATGGCCGAAAACCATGGCTCCCAAAAATCCGTTACCCAAAGGAAGGGCCTGGACCCAGCTCTTAGCTGGTGTGGAATAACTCAGATAAAGGGGCTGTTCTGTGGTCGGCTTTTGGGTGGAATCTGTTGCTTCTTCGTATAAATCGATTAAAATCGAATCCTTTATATCTTCACGCATTTAAAATCACCTTGAATATTCGTATATCCCCAAATAACCTTGCGGCATTGGTTTCCATTCATTTTCAGCAGACCGAACCTTGGGCATAACGCTTTAATCCTGAAACACCTGGCCGTCCTCTGCCAAAGGAATAGCCTATTTTTATAGCAATTTAATGAAAAGTCAAATAATCATTTCCCTGTTGCTAAAATCCATGATTTCAGAATGGCTTTCTATCCTAAATGAGTAAAAAGGAAATTAGGGGCAATCAGTTGCCTTTTTTTTCATTCTTCACATGAAGCCTCAAGGTGGAACGGGCAATCAACACCTGGCCGATCCAGTAACTCACCATAATAATCAGTTGAAAAACAAATGAATAACTTATAAAAACGTTAATGGCAATAAATGTATCGCAAATAATGAAGAACAGGGCTCCAATAAATCTTAACTGCTCATCTTTCCTTTCCGGGCCCTCAGCCCTGATAGCCGCGCCTGAACGCCAGGCCATTGTCACAATAATAAAGGCATAAACAATGATAGCGATTCTCATCGCTCCATTTGTGACAGGAATAAAAAAGAACATTATGAGGACAAAATAAATAAGGGCTGGTATATATCGCTTGATTTTCAATTCCGGGTGTTCCAGAGTAAAGGATATGATATAAAAGATATGGCCGATCAAATTAGCGACAATTCCCAATATAAAATAGAAATCGCCGGGAAGCTCCAGCAAAAAATCACCAATGGTATTAAAAAACAGGGCAAAAGCCACAAGCTGAACCAATAACTTATAACGGGATTGTGAAAAAACCCAGATACTCAGGAAAAGGCAGGGAATCACCTTGGTGATGGTTACAATCAGCCAGGTGCTTTGGGGAATAAAAAACAAAGCCAAATGGATAAAAGCTGAAAGAAGGCCTGTGATTAATAAAAACCTGTAAAAATATGAGATCATTTGTGATGATTTCGAGAACCCTTGTTGCATATACTATCCTATTAAAATTGTAGTCAGCACTAGCTTCGATTATTCCAAGCCAAAAACTGCCCCTTTATTGAACACCAACATTACCTTTTATATTACAAAAAGATAAAAAAAATTTTACCATTTTCCCATCAGGTAAATGGCATGATTTTTTAAATAGCCAGAAGCTACTTCAGCTTTTTATCCCCAACCCGACTTTATCGAACTTAAGCAAAAAATAATAGAGCTAATCAGAAAAGTCATGACATAAATCATTGGCCTGAAAAATGATTTTCATACTTGTTTCAGCCAACAAGCCATCTGCACAGAAGGCAGCTTATTCTTTGGTAAAGAACAATGTTTTTCCAGGCGTCCATATTTTTAGTCCTTGAAAAGTCAATTGCGACTTGCAAAGATCCCGGAAATTCAGTATAAAGGCCCTTGTCCAAAGAAAAGATATTAGATACACTTTACTATTGAATAAAAATTCTTGCGAATTCAGCAGAACCCCTTGAAGTAAGGCAAAAAAGAATATCACCAGAATCATCGGGCAAGTCCTGACAAAACAGAAGTCTTGATGAAACCTGTATCCTTAAACATCCCTTTGAATGATGAATGGAGGCTTCCTATGGAAATGACAAAAACGATCCATGCCATTAAGCATAATTTTATTGTACCCGTGAATCCCGAGCTAAAGCTCGAAAGGATTGTCTATTCCTTTATCATTTTCGGCAAACTCGGTGTCTATTTAATTGACAGTGGCGTGGCCGGTTCCGGTGACAGGATAATCAATTATATCAGCGAAAGGGGTTACAGGCCAAGCCAGATCAAGGCTTTGGTTCTGACCCATGGCCATCCCGATCATATTGGAGCAGCAGCCCACATTGTCAAAAAAACCGGCTGCAAGGTCCTGGCCCACAAAAGCGAGATTCCCTGGATAGAAAACATCGACAGACAGCTTAACGAACGGCCTGTTCCGGGCTTTAAAAATCTGGTCAACCAATCGGTAAAAGTGGATAAAGTCATCGAGCATAATCAACGTATCCAGTTGGAGGATAACTTTGTACTGCGGGTGGTTCATACTCCGGGCCATTCCCAGGGTTCATTGTCCTTGTTTATGGAAGATCAAAAAGCCCTGTTTGTGGGCGATGCCCTGCTTCTTCCTGGAAATCTGCCTATATACGACAATCCCTTTGAAGCCCAGGATTCCATCAGGGAATTGCAGAATATCAAAAACCCGCGTTTTCTTTTTTCAGCCTGGGATGAAGCTGCTGCTGGTGAGGAAATTCAGGCAAAATTCGAACAAAGTCTTGCCTATTTTCAGGAAATCCATAAGCATGTTCTGAATACCGATAAAACAGGGGAAATGAACGAAATGGAATTATGCCAGAAAGTGATAACAGCCATGGGCCTTCCTGTGGAAGCGGTAAATTCCCTGGTGGCCAAATCATTAAAGAGCCACTTTATTGAAAATCACCATTCCCTGGCCCTGGGTGCCTAGCCGCAGAACAGGCTGCTGCTTTAAATCAGTATAATATTTCCCCGGCATAAAAAGCCTGGGGCTCATCTGCTTCATGCTGTTGAATAAGGATTCCTCCGTCAGGTGACAGGCCCAGTAGAATTCCCTTAATTTGTTTTTTTCCAGTATCAAACAGGATTTCCTGATTCCTCTGGTACAAATGCCGGTTAAAAAGTTCAGCATCAAAGCCCTGATGAAAAATCCCGTGGCCATGGTGCAAAAAATCGGCCAGCAACTGGCTGAGGGAAAAATCCCTGTGGGCAATCAACTTCAAGGAAGTGGGTATGATTCTATCCATGGGCGGGAATTCCATTTGATTGCAGTTCAAACCGATTCCAACAAGAATATAGCCCGATCTGGCTTCACACAATATGCCAGCCAGTTTTTTTGATTCAAAAAGCACATCATTAGGCCACTTTATCTGCGTCTCGATTTTATATTTTTCACTCAGCATAGCGCGCAGACTATAACCAGCCAAAAGCGGTGTGAGCGAGGGGTTCTGCGGCATGTCCTGGTTTTTGATTATCAGTGTAAATAAAAGGTTCTGCTTTTCCAGGCTTTCCCAGCGCCTCATGGAAAAACGTCCGCGGCCCTTGGTTTGATAACCTGCCATGATCACGGTTCCTGTTACAACCCCCTGGTTTATCAAATCATAAGCCAAATCCATGGTAGAAGTGGTGCTTTCAATATAATAAACAGAAGCTTCAGGCCAGGGATTGTTGACTAAAAGCACTTCCATTAACGATCTCCGGTCAATATTGAACCGATTTGCTGAATATTCAGTATCGTAGGCAGAATTCTCAGACTCTTTAAAACCTTTTGCAGATCATTCTGGTTATTCAACTCAACCGTACAAAAACCCACAAGATTACCTGCTTGGTTTTCATCAAAATTCATCTCGATTACATGGCCATTGAATTTTTTAATGGCCCCTTCGATTTCATAATAAATATCACTTGTGTGACGAGCCAGTATTTTAAAGCGGCTTGTGAATTTTGTAGAAAATGTTTCCCACTGAACATGGATTTTACGAACATCGATTTCCCTGATCAAAGAAAGATTACGGCAGGATGCCCGATGGATAATAATGCCCCGGCCTCGTGAAATATAACCGACAATCGCGTCGCCGGGTTTGGGAGAACAGCAGCCGGCAAAACGGATAAGCATGTTTTTCTCATCCTCGACCACAACACCAACCTTGCTTTTGTCAAAGTATATTCTGTCAATAACGTCCCGCTTTTTTTTCCGGTTTTCCTGCTCATTTATATTTGTTTTCTTGACAGCAATAATGTTCTGATCGATGATAAGGCTGGGTTCGTTTTGGTTGAGCCAATGACGGATTTTGGACCGGGCCCTCGCGGTCTGGGCATACTTAAGCCAGTTAAGATGGGGCCTCGCGTTCTGGGCCGTGACAATTTCAACAATCTGCCCGTTTTTTAATGCCTTTTGAAGGGGGATAATGGTGCCATCCGCCTTGGCTGCCATGGTATGGTTCCCAACCTCAGTATGAATATGATAGGCAAAATCCACCGCGCTGGCGCCTTTAGGCATTTCAACCACATCACCACCTGGTGTAAACACATAAATGGTGTCCTTTAGTAATTCATCCTTTATTTCCTGGAGGAAATTTTCAGAAGCCCCTTTACCGCCATCCCAGCGTTTAAGTTTATTAATGATGGGAAGGTCCTGAAGTGTGGCACGTTCCTTGCTAAAGCCTTTACCGGTTTTATAAAGCCAATGAGCGGCAACTCCATTTTCAGCTGTCTGGTCCATTCCATGAGTGCGGATCTGGATTTCCAGAGGCGTTCCCCCATAACACATCACCGTTGTGTGCAGACTTTGATAGCGGTTGGATTTGGGCATGGCGATGTAGTCCTTAAAACGGCCTGCGATGGGCATCCACAATTGGTGGACCAAACCCAGCAATGTATAACACTGAGCAGGCGTATTGCACAGAATGCGAATCCCCAGAAGGTCATAAATCTCAGAAATCGATTTTCCCTGTTTTTTCAATTTCTGAAAGATTGAATAAAAATGCTTAGCCCTGGTTTTGATTTCCACAACAATACCAGCTTCCTCAGCCAGCTTTTTTATGGCCAATTCAACTTTTATAAGGAATTCCTTGCGTTCTCCCTTTTTCTCGGCAATGGTTTCCTTGATTTGCTTATATATTTCGGGCCGCAGATATTTCAATGACAGGTCTTCCAGTTCGTCCTTGACCCAGCTTATTCCCAAACGCCCGGCCAGGGGCGCGTAAATATCCAGGCATTCCGTGGCAATTCGTTTCTGCTTATCCTCTCTTAGATAGCCTAAAGTACGCATATTATGAAGCTTATCTGCCAGTTTGATAAGAATCACCCGGATATCCTTGACCATGGCAAAGAGCATTTTCCTTATGGTTTCAGCAGCCTGAACGCTTTTGCTTTGGGCCCGAAAGCTTGAAATCTTTGTCACCCCGGCTACCAGTGTTTCCACCTCTTTACCGAATTCCTGACGCAGATCCTTTCTGGAAATGCTGGTATCCTCTATTATGTCGTGAAGAAGGGCAGCGATGATGGCTTTTGAATCAAGGCGCAAACTCACAAGTATCCTGGCCACTTCAATCGGATGAATAATATAAGGCTTACCGCTGGCGCGCTTTTGATTATGATGGAGCCCTTCAGCCCAGCGGGCGGCAGCCATTATCTCTTCCTGCTCTTCGTTTGAATAGATATCAAGTATAGCTTTGAATTCCAGCAAAGATTGTTGCGCGGCGCTCATAAACCCAGCCTCCCATAAACAACCCGTCCACGGCCTGCCAGATCAGCGGCCACATCAACACCAGTATACCCGGCTTTCCGCATTTCAGCTAAAAGTGATTCCATGAGACGAGGGTCTGATTCACAAAGAAAATATCCGCCGGGAGCAAGATGCTCCTTGACAAGATGAATCAAGCTGAGGGTCATTTCATCTCCGCGAATGCCGCCGAGTAAGGCCAAAAAGGGCTCGGGCCAATGTTTTTCAGCCATATTATCAACATCCGCCTGTGATAAATAGGGAGGATTGGCGGTGATCATATGAAATTTCCCCTTGAGCTTTTGGGTAAAATCACTCTGAAAATGGGGAATATCCTGGCCCAGGATTTTACGGCAATTGATTTCAAAAACCTCAAGGGCCTGTGGAGAAATGTCACTGGCGGAAATATCCAGATTGGGCCGATTTTTTTTCAGGGAAATAGGAATACAGCCTGAACCAGTGCATAAATCATGAACACTCGAAAAACCCTTCTCGTCAATCAGCTTGAATGCCAGATCTACCAGAATTTCTGTGTCCGGCCGCGGTACCAAAACCCTGTTATCCACAAAAAATTCAAGGCTATAGAATTCCTTTTTTTGTCTAAGATAAGAAACAGGAATTCCCTGAATCCGGCGCTGAATCAGTTTCTGAAAATCATCCCGACAATCATCATGAATTTCATCTGTAAAATTGGCGATCAGTTTTTCCCTGGAACAATTCAGCACATGAGACAACAATACACTGGCATCCAGATAGGATGTCTCGATCCGGTTTTTTTCCAGCTGTTGATATCCCTGATTCAGGGCTTCCTTGATTGTCATGATTGCGCGGCTTTTAAATAGGCCTCCCGGGCGCTGAGTTTCAAGGCATCGATGATTTCTTTCAAATCACCCTCCATGATCAAATCCAGTTTATAGAGAGTGAGATTGATGCGATGATCAGTCAAGCGGTTCTGGGGGAAATTATAGGTTCGGATTCTTTCGGAACGGTCGCCGGAACCAACCTGATTCTTGCGATTGGCTGCCCTTTCCTGCTGTTTTTTCATTTCCTCCACCTCAAATAAACGGGCCCGTAATACCTTCAAGGCCTTGGCTTTGTTTTTATGCTGGGATTTTTCATCCTGGCAGATTACAACTGTTCCGGTGGGAATATAGGTCACTCTTACAGCCGAATCGGTTGTATTTACACTCTGCCCGCCTGGCCCGGAGGAACGGAATACATCGATTCGCAAATCTTCAGGACTAATCTGAATATCGGTTTCCTCAGCTTCGGGTAAAACCGCCACCGTCACAGCAGAGGTATGGATACGCCCCCCAGATTCGGTTTCAGGAACACGCTGTACCCGGTGAACGCCGCTTTCATAACGCAAATCAGCAAAAACATTCTTGCCCGAAATAGAGTAAACAATTTCCTTAAAACCTCCAATACCGGTTTCATGGGCATCCATGATCTCGATCTTCCATTTCCTTTCTTCAGCATAGCGGCTGTACATTCGATACAAATCAGCGGCAAAAAGGGCTGCTTCATCACCACCTGTCCCGGCACGGATTTCCATGATAATATTTTTTAAATCAAGTGGGTCTTTTGGAACCAGAAGTAGCTTGAGGTTCTCCCAGATTTCTTCTTTGCTTTCCTTTAATTCTGCCAAATCTTCCTTGGCCATCTCCTTCATTTCTGGGTCATCAGCTTCTTCGATCAAGGCTTTTGAACTCTCAAGTTGATTAATCACTATCTTATAGCGCCTGTATTCATCAACAGCCTCTTCAAGGCCCGACATTTCCTGCATCAATTCCTTGTATTTATTCTGGTCTTTGAGAATATCAGGATCAGAAACCTGATTCTGGAGCTGGAGGAAGCGCTCTTCTATCTGTTTTAATTTATCTAACATCGTGATTGACCTTTCTTGTGACAGCCTCTCCGGCTTTAACCAGCCCTTATCACATTGCTTAATCTCCCATAGTGTTGCATCTTACATCCATTATGAGAGAAAATTCGGGCAAAAAGAGAAAACTATCAATATAAGACTATCATAATCAATCTTAGGACTTGTGACAATCACCTTTAATATAGGCTTCCCTGTTTTTCATTGATTTGAAGCTCGCTCTGGCGCACAGAGTTTGTTGCACAAGCTCAGCACCCCGGGGCTCATCCAGGCAAGATCCAAAAGACCTTGCGGCACCAGAGGAATTAAGCTAAGATGCGCTATGAACCATGATCAAGGGGTGGTAAAGGAACAAGGAAAGGCCATTCATCGCATTGAAATACAAAACCGCAAGTACCTGGGCAACAAATACCGTTTGCTGGGCTTTTTGAAAAACGCTATTACCCAAAGGGTGCCTTTGATAGGAAGTTTCGGCGACCTCTTCTGCGGGACCGGGGTGGTATCCTTTGAACTGGGTAAAGAGGCTGAAAGCCTGGTAGCGAACGACATGCTCTACTCTGGCTATGTGGTTTGCCAGGCCTTTTTCGGCCAACAAAGCCGGGATCTTGATTTGAATAAAATTGAATCACTGCTTCTGGAACTCAAGGAGCTCGCTCCAAGCAGGGGCTATTTTTTTCAAACCTTTGGCGGGAATTATTTTACCCCAGAAAATGCCGCTCAAATTGACAGCACACGGGAAGCCATTGCCCTGTGGGAAAAACTGGGGCGCATCACTCAGAGCGAAAAATGGCAGCTTTTAACCAGTCTGATTTACGCTGTAGACAAGGCAGCCAATATCGTGGGGCAATACGATGCCTATATGAAAAATATGGGGGCCCCGGTCTACAGCCAAGAGGGCCACCACCTGGTGGATGTGAATGTTTACCGTCCCCTTCAACTGGGCCTGCCCTGCTCCCGACCCCATGGGGACGCGCGAATTCTGCAGCAGGACGCGAACCGTGTCATAAGCGAACACCGATTTCACGTTCTTTATCTTGACCCGCCCTATAACAACCGACAGTATATCGACCTTTACCATGTACTGGAAAACCTCGCCATATGGCACAAGCCCGAAGTCTTTGGAAAAACACGAAAATTCGAACGCCGCCATCTGAAAAGCGATTTTTCCAGAAAAAAACGCGCGGCCAAAGCCCTGGCAAATCTGATTTCAAAAGCCAGAGCCGAACATATTTTTTTAAGCTATAACAACGAAGGCATGCTAAAAGAAAATGAAATACAGGGCATTCTATCCACGCGGGGCAAGGTAGAAAAAATCGAGGAGGATTATCAGGTCTTTGGAAAAGGCGCTGGCCAAAGCCGCCGCCGAATGGTGAAAGAACAACTCTATTATCTGAAACCTTTGAAATCGCCGCAAAAATGACACTCCGGATAGCACTTCTTATGACTAAAGACTTTACTTCGTTTGTATTTGTTTGGCTTACATGCTTTCTGGACGTTACCCGCCTCCGGCAGGTCGGGCTATCCGGCCTCTGGTCACAAATGCTTCGCATTTGTTGCTCGAT
>JAFGWI010000062.1 GCA_016937215.1 Spirochaetales bacterium
AATAAATGCGTAGCATTTATGACCAGCGCGGCGCGAAAAAAGCGCGCCTCTGGGTTTTAGCAAGTCATTTTTGAAAAAATAACTTGCAGTTATTACAATCCTTAACGCTAAAAATAGTGATTCCGGTTTAAGCTAAACAAATACGATTTTTTTTATCCGGAGTAAAGCGGCACAGGGTTTTTCTCTGGAATGTGGTTAACTGGCTAACCAGCTCTAGGGGCCAGAGCTTTCCGCTTCATCCTTTTCGCTTTGTGAATGATCTTCGGGCTCTATATGGCTCCCTGGTACTTGATCATCGCCGGTCAGCTTTACCTGGAATTCCCGCAAACCCGCGGCCGAGCTTGTTCCTGATCCGCTCCCATTCTGGTTATTGCTGTAAATCTCGGGATAAGCCCCTGGATTCTCGATGGCCCTTAGCGGCCCGGGTGTCAGCTCCTGGCAGTCTTCGCTTTCCGGCGCAAGCTGGTCCAGAACAGTCTGATTCTGGGCAACCAGGCTTAAAGGCCGCGTTATTCTCAGAATGGCAACAACCAAGCCGGCCAATAGAGCGATGGAGACCGCGACAACAGTGCTCCTGAAATTCCCCTCCGTTGTAACCAGAAAGGCGGGAATATTTGCCTGGTTCATGTAGCTCAGGATTACCAGGCTTGTATTATAGGCAAAGTGAAAGCCCATGGAAGCATAGAGCGAATCAAAACGGTAAAATAAAAACCCCATGTAAATGCCCACCAGAATATGCACTGGCAAACTGAAAAAATTCTGGTGATAAAGCGCGAAAATCACACCAGCGATGATGATGGGCCAGGGAGAGCTGATTCGGCGCTGAAGGGTCCTCTGGAAATAGCCCCGGAAAAGCACCTCTTCGCAAATAGCCGGGGTGAGGCCAATCCCCAGGACCAATACCCCTAATTCGATGGGATTTTTTGACCGTACCAGGCCGTCACCCATTTGTGACAATTCCTTGAGAAAGGGGAAAAAAATATAAAACCAGCGGGATAACCAGTCCACCAAAGGAATGATAATGACCCCGGATAAAAGGCCGAAAGCCAGGGCCAGGCCATTAAAGCGATGAAGCCGGAAATAACTCTTATGGTCACCATGATGCCATTTGGGAAGTATAAAAAGGGTTGCTCCCAGTAAAATCAGAAACTGTGACAGGGTCACAATCACAACAATGGCAATACGGTATTTGTCATAAACGCGGTTTTGGAGCTCCACAAAGGACAATTCCCTTAGCCCGGAGCGGTCACTGTCCAGAAGCTGGGATATGAGTATAAAGCCGTTCATCACCACAGTCTGGAATAAAAAATAGACCCCGCCTATCACCATGATAAGGATGAAAGCAGCTGTCACAGGATTGCGCTTTTTTCTTTCCCAGAAACCAGGAAGCATTCTTGTCTGATTATTCATCCTGATCCTTTGGTTTATAGGCCTCATCACCGGAAGCATTATTATCATCGATGGTCACATCCTGAACACTGGAATCTCCGGAGAGTGCAGCTGAATAGGAATTACCGCTCATGGAATTATAATTCATGTCACCCTCAAATGGCACAGACGGAAAATCATTATTGCGAAACTTCACATCAATATATAAAAGGGCCTGGAAAAAGGGCCAGACAAGGTATTCCGCCAGAATGGAAATATAGCTGATAATGATGATTAAAAGAGACATGTTTTTGAGCTTTTCAACAACCTCGCTGATCAGGACACTTGATTCACCGCCCTCCATCATGCCTGAATAAAGCTTAAAAATCCCCTCGTAGTAAGGAAGATAGGCGATGGTGCTTAGAGGCGTTGTGGCGATGGTAATGGCAAAGCTCAAGCCCAGAGAAGCCACCAGGGAGATCAGGAAAATCCGCCACCAGTTATTTTGCATCAGCTTCACGCTCTTTTTCATGCTTTGACTGGGTGTAATATCCTCATGAAGTATGGCCAGGGGTGCCATGAAGAAAATGAAGCTCAGCCAGATTGAAACACCAACCACCGCTATAATGAATACGATGGAAATAAAAACCACAAAAACAGTGTTGATATTCACAACCCTCAAAATAACAGCACCGATTCCGCCGGCAATACCAAAAATAAGCCCCGCGCCCAGGAGAACCAGCAATTGCAGAAACCCCTGGCCTATCAAGCGAAGAAGCTTTGAGCGCAAAACCTCGCCCGAAATCTGGCCTATCCCCGGATTTTTGCCACCTATGAGCTTAAAGGCATAAAGGGTGATGGCGCTTCTGAGAACAAGGAGCACCAAAAGCAGAAACAGGGTCTGAACCCAGTTGATGCCACCAGAGGAGAGCGAAGCCTGGGAAAAGGATTTAACAAAATCACTGAAACTATCAGACCCGCCGGAAAACAATTCTGGCAGATTCTCCAGCATAAGAAGGACCGATTCAGCCGAAGCAATGGCCCCAATGCCCTGGATAATGGCCACAGGCAAAAGAAGGATTCCGCCCAAAAGCAGGCTTTTTTTCCAGCCAAGCTTCAAAAGCTTAAGGGTTTTTTCAAAAAAATCACCTATTGTGTAGGCTTTAATAAATTCGTTCTTCACGGTCACTCCTTGAATTTTCAGGATACAGGGAATTAATTCACCCACATACTAATGTATTTTAATCCAAAGTACAATTTCTTTTTTCAAAGCCGAAAAAAAAGCTCAAAGCCTTGAAAAGCGGGAAAAAATCCTTAGGACACAATCCGAATCGATACCTGTAAATCATCAGCCTTGTTTTCCTGTTCAATCACCAAATGCCATTGGTCCAGAAATGGCGCCCGAAGCTGTATCTGGCTGTTTCTGACCAAACCCCCGTAATACTCAAATTCCGCGTCATCAAGATAGAGTTGGTAATTATCTTCATCCATGAGAAAAACATAAGCCGGGGCCCTAAGATTCACCTCAACCACATCGCGGGTGGTCAGGCGCATGAGCTTGTGTAAATGCTGCACAGCCTCCTCCTTGATTTCAGGATTAGGTTAAAAGTAACACAAAGAAAAGAAGCCTGCAATGGACAAGCTATGATAGAAATTTCAAAGGATTTTTTGGGCGTTGCCTGATTCCGGTTCCGCGCCTTAAAAAAACACCAGAAGGCCAGGTATCTCAGAAACAAAATGCCGGGCTTTGCAGAAACTGTCGCGCGACCGATAGATTAACTGTGATGACACTCTATATTGGGGTGTATGCGTATAAGACATATCAGATATAGCGCAATTGTTTCGTATATCGAGGTTGTGCAACAAGCTCTAAAGGATTCCGCTTTGCTCCAAACCCCGGAGGCGCCCAAAAGGGGTGCTTCCGGGGTTCAGTGGGTCTTTTTTGAAAAAAAGACCCACTGCCCTTCCAATCCCTAACACAGGAGGCGGATAAAGCCTGAAACAGAGCCTTATAATTGGCTCTGTCACAAAAAAGCTTTTTATAGTATAATTCCCAAAGCCGATAAATCAGGATCAGTAAAATGACCATAGAGGAACACGCAGAAAACTCATACCGCCGCACAGGGCTTCGCGCCGAAGACATTCATCGCTGGATCGATAATTATTTTGACAGCCATGCCTTTCAGGAATCGGTGAACGGTTCAAACAAAGACTACAACCCCTATGAGCACAGGCGCCACCGCCATTGCCGGGAAGCCATGATCAACGCGATTGAAGAGTTCCAGAACCACTATGATAAAGACAAAATCGCCGCTGTCTTTGAATCCCACCTAAAGGACGATTACCAGGGTTACATTCCCATACAAAGCGACTTTGATAATCCCGATTTTATTGCCCGCTATCATCTTCCCGAACACGCGGCCATCGAAGACAATGTTCTCAGCCGAACCGAATTAAAGGAATATTTTTATTCCAGAAAAAACAAAGCCCTGCTTCCGGGAAAATCCTTTGCCTGGAGAATCATCATTCCCAGCCTGGTTTTACTCGTACTTTTTCTCGGTTCACTCTACATCGTCATCGAACCTGTTATCCGCTCCATCATCATGAACGGCAAAAAAGAGATGCTCATCGAACTCATTTCCTCAGGCACAAGCGCGATCCAGTATTACCAGGAGCTTGAAAAAGCCGGGATATTATCAGGAGAAGAAGCCCGGAAATCCGCGGCCGATGAATTATCCAAACTGCGCTACGGCAAAGAGAACAAGGATTATTTCTGGATTATCGACACCGGGCCCCGCATGATCATGCATCCCTACCGGCAAGAACTGGTCGGCCGCGATTTGCGCGATTATAACGACAAGGAAGACAAATCAGGAAAAAACCTTTTTGTTGAAGCTTTAGAAATTACGGAACAAAAAAAGGAGGGCTTTCTCACTTATCTATGGCAATGGATGGACAATCCCGATAAAACAGCTTTGAAACTTTCTTATGTGAAGCGAATTGACCACTGGGACTGGATTCTCGGCACCGGGGTTTATATAGATGATGTAGAAATTGAAATGGACAAAATCACCAACCAGCTGTTATTGGCCGATGTCACGGTGTCGCTCATTTCAATCATTATTCTGATCTCGGTTGTGGCCTATTCTGCCAAACTGGAAAAACTCCGGCTTCAGGCAGAATCGGGTTTGCTGGAAGCCCGTGACAGATACAAGGCCCTGGTCAGGGTATCTGGCGAAGGCAAGGCCCTGGTCATGAAAGATAAAATTATTTATTCGAACCCGGCATTATGCCGTTTCACCGATATTAACGAAGAGCAGCTCCTCGAAACCCCGCCGCCTGTTCTGATCAGCAACTGGAAAGATCTTCAATCAGCCTCGGAAAATGAATCGGGAAACATCAAATCAGAGACCAACATACTCAAATCCGACGGCACCCGCTTTCCTGCCAAAATCAGCATCAACCGTGTTTTTTTTTCCAAGGAACAGGGTTTTGCCCTTTCCATACAGCCCATTGCCATTGGCATAGATCAGATCCTTTCCAAAGGCCACAGTTTTTCAGGAACAAAAGAAAGCTGGCACACTTTACTGAATCTCATGGAAGAAGCCGAAAACCCTGAAAGGGTTTTTGATATTTACGGACAATGCCTTCTCTCAATTAAAACCCAGATACAGGAGGCAGCATCAGCCCCGCAAATCAGGAACAAAATCAGCAGCCTCTGGTACACACTGGCAGGCCGTTTATGCGCCTTGGCCATCAAGCGACTGGGAAAAGCCCCGCGGGACTACTCCTTTCTGGCCCTGGGCTCCAACGCGAGAAGGGAAATGACCCTTTTTTCAGATCAGGACAATGCCCTTGTTTATCAAGGCCAGGAAAATGACAGTGTTAAACAATGGTTTCTTGGCTTTAGCACCGAAATCTGTGATCAGCTGGAAAGAGCCGGGTACCCCAAATGCCCCGGCGGAATCAACGCTTCCCATGCTAAATGGTGCCTATCGGAAGAGGAATTTTATCACAGCCTTAAACAAAGAATTTCAAAGGGCACAGGCGATGATCTTCTGATCGTCAGCACCCTCTGCGACTTGGCCCTGGTTTACGGGTCCCAGCAAATGATGGAAAAAAGTTACGACTTTTTTCTCACCCTCCTGGCCAATTCACCCTCCTTCCTGGGGCTTTGGGCAGAGCATATCAGAAACATCAGGGTACCGCGGGAGGCTTTTAACGCCATCAGCAAAGCCCATCAGGAAAAAACCCTACTGAATGTAAAGGAATGCTTGAAAATTCTGGAAAACTTCGCCCGCTTATACGCGGCCAAATACAAAGTCCCCACAGCTGGTTCCATCAACAGAATCGACCTGCTAGGGCAATTAAATATTTTTGACAGGGAATTTCAATCGGAATTCATCTATATTTTTAATGAACTCTGGGAACTCAGGCTCAAGGGGCAATTATACGCCTGGGAAATCCTGGAAAAGCCCTCGGATAACATCATCCTTCAGGACCTTCCACCCACCTTTCTGAAAAACCTTAAAAATATTCTCAATGGCATATCCTCTTTTTCCAACCGAATAAGCTCGGATTTTTTTGGCGGAATACAATAATCCTTCGTGACTTTAAATGTGGCAGCTCTTGAAAGAATGAGGTGTTTTTGATAAGCTATATGCAACAATTACCTTCAGAGGCCAATCCAAGAAGCTTCTATTTTTTCTTTTCCAGGAAACTCATCAGGAAAAATATTCGAAGGCAAAACAAAGGAGATATTATGACAATTTCGGAAAACAAGGTGGTTACCATCGACTACACCCTAAAAGATAAGGACAAAAATGTGCTGGACACCTCTGAAGGCAAAACACCCTTGAGCTATATTCACGGAAAAGGACAACTCATCAAAGGGGTGGAAAACAACCTGGAAGGAAAAAAAGCCGGCGATACCATGAAACTGGAAGTACAGCCTTCCGAAGGCTACGGAGAATATAACCCCCAGCTCATCGCCAAAATTCCCCGGGAAAATATCGATATTGAAGAAGAACTCCAGATCGGCATGCCCCTTCAGGTACAAGGCGAAGAAGGCACACAGGTGGTTTACGTGGCCAAAATTGAAGAAAAAGAAGTAACCCTTGATGGCAACCATCCCCTGGCCGGGGCCGTGCTTTTTTTTGACGTGACTGTTAAAAATGTGCGGGAAGCCACAGCCGAAGAGCTCGACCATGGGCATGTTCACTAGATTATCGTAAAAACAAAAAAAACGCGGTCCCGAAGGACCGCTTTTTTTATAGATAATAAACGCAAAGCGCAGTTACAGTATTCGGTTCTGTTCGCACTGGCGTATCAGTGCGGTTATCAACATTATAGCGGATAATTTCTCCACCTTTGGCAAAATACAAATGGCGAGTTTCAGGGTCAGCCACCATGTCATTGGGAAAAATGTTCGGAACCGGGTTAATGGGTTCAGTGGTCATATTATAATTAACCCGGGTGAGCCATCCTGTTCCGTTATTGTAATAGAAAAAGATATCCGGCGGCATCAGGGCCAGTTTCTGGAGATCTACATCCGGCGGTGAGTATAATTCCTGACCTATGCCATCAAGGGCAAATTTGCAAACCCTTCGCATTGCAGGTACATTCTGATTATTCAGCCAAACAATAGAACCATTGGGCCCTTCATTGGGATCAAAGGCAATATCAGATATCATCTGCTGAGCAGCTCCGGACACATTAAGTGCTGTCGCGTTTGTGTTAGGTTCAAGAGGAGCTTTCAGAATTTCATTTGTATTCATTAAGTGAATAAAAAACAAGCGGCTGTTTTTTGAATCAATGACAAAGGTTATTATCATATCGCCGCTTGACCTTTTTATAATTGTTTCCACCATACCTGAGCCACTGGCTTTTTTCCTATAAATTCCTTCACCACTGCACCAATAAATCGATGCCGTTGCTTTATGTATTTGTATTGACTTTGCATCCTGAAGCAAGGGTTCACTAAAATATTGTTCACCTGCCAGCTGATTAGTCGCATCCGCAAGCGGAGCACCCCACAACTGCTGCCCTTCAACATAAAACAGGGTTTTTTCCTTTGGCAGCCCGTCCTCACCCGGCAATGGCACCCTGGCTGCCGCGTAAAGGTCCATCTCGCCGCAGGAAATGATGGATACCAGGCTTACTGCCGCGAGCAGGATTATGAACATTGTCATTCCCATAATTTGTTTCTTCATATTCATCTCCTTACATCCTGATTTCCAGCTGGGCACCGGCTATAACCCCTGTATAGGGGGCATTTTTATAAAATCCATGAAGATAATTGGCGTAAATAGACAACCCAAAGGTCTCACTGAGAGCCATGCCTCCGGTAATTCCGCCTGTGACAGCTCCCATAGCCACAAGTGGTGCTGCAGACATTTCTTCTGGTTGAGCATCAGGCGGGAGCTCCATCATTATCGATGACAAATTCACACCTCCTCCGGCTTGAAGAGCGGCATAAAAATCGCCAAAGTAAAGCTTATATTTAACCATGGCATAAGCCGGCACCATGAGAAGTGTGTACTCGGTATCGCCTTCCCACTCAGGGTCCTTCAGGGTGCGGGTAAACTCAAAAACAGCGCCAGTTTGTATGCCAACACCCCCATATCCAGGCCCCATCTTCATGCAATAATAGGCGTTAAAAATAAACTGGTAACCAAGGTCAAAGACCCGGGTCACATCCAGAATAGGAATGGTGATACCCCCGCCGCCGGATAGGCTCAAATACCGATCAGGCAAATCGCCATTTTCTGGGCCTTTGTCCACCGGTTTATCTTCCTTTACGACTTCGGGCTTATCAACACTCTGGATGTCCTCAGCAGGCTTGGTTATGGTCGATCCGTTTTTTATATCAAAGAGCCGGTCTACAGCTTGCTGAGTAAGAACATCGATATTGGAAAATTTATCGGTTTTTTCGATGGCTGTGTTTTCGATTTTACTGGTTTCAACATTCACGACCCTCATGGAAAGGTGATAATCGCTGTCGATTTTGATCAACGAAGTGATGAGCACATACTTCGCGCCAGCCACTTTACCGATCTGAACAGCGGTGCTTTCATCCACAATGTCCGACATGGAGATTTCCAGTTCCTCAAGTGCCCGGTTCAAGGCCGAACGCTCCACCAGGGTGTAGGTCTTGCTACGGTTCATTCGGTCTATAATGTATTCATAAATCAGGTTCAATTGAGTGGATGAAACATTTTCTCCCACGACATCAAGTATGGCCAGGGTTTGATTATCGGTTTTTTGAGCGAAAAGGGGGAGAAACAGGAAGAAACACAAGATTATAAAAAAAATCTTCTTCATTAATAGACTCCTTTATTCTGCCGGAAAAAAAATCATTCCTTCCCTATAAATAGTATTAAAACATCCTGCGCTTTTCCAGGAAAATTCAAAAAAATCGTAAAAAACTTTCCAAAAGGGTAGCTTGTGTTGAAACAGTCGGCTAAAGACCTCGTTTTATTGAGGCTCTGTCAAAACTGGAGTTTTGACAGAATCATGAAAATTGCGAGTAAGTTATTTTGTTTCCGGATAGTAAGTTATTTTTATATTGCGGCCTGCTAATTGCTAATGTCAGGACTTTTGCAATTAGCTCTATAATATGAATTTAGACAACTTGAAGTAGTAGAGACCAGTTCTTAGCAAAAATCACGGGTTTTGGCAAAAAAACAGCGAAGTTAGTTAAAAATTGCCATTTTCAGCCAGAACCTGCTGCAAAACAACCGAGATCTGCAATTTATCAATAAATCCGTCATAGCTGACGTTCTGAAGCAGGGCCATAAAGGAGTCCTGAGAATAGGAGGTTAAAAAATAGATTTTGACACTATCTCCCAAAATCCTTTTTATTTCAACACAGGCGTCAATCCCGGCGGTTTCATATTCCATGGCAATATCCATGAAGATAATTTCAGGCCCATTGTCCCTGGAATATTCAATGGCCGCTTTTTTGGAATGCACCACATCGACCTTGGTATAACCCTTTTGTATCAATGTAATCTTGATTTGGTAGGCAATCAGGATTTCATCTTCAACAATTAAAATCTTTTTGTCCATTGAATCACCGGATATCCATCTTCGGAAAGTTAATGGTAATTTTCGTGCCATTCTCGCCAATAACTGTTATTGAACCATTAAGCTGCTGTCGCAGAAGGGAAACAAGCTTTAAACCAAAACTTTCCGATTGTCCAATTTCAACATCCCAATTCATTCCAATTCCATTATCCTCAATGCTCATATAAATTTCCATATTTTTTTCCGATAAATGGGCCCTTATCTTTCCTTCCCGTCCCCCGGGAAAGCCATGCTTCAATGAATTGGTAATCAGTTCGTTCAAAATCAATCCGCAAGGAACAGCTTGAGATAAATCAATAAACACATCCTGGAGATCATATTCAAAGACAATGGAATTCTCAACATTAAAGGAAGATCGTAATTCATTCAGCAAAGCCAGAAGAAAGTGTTTCAAATTGATCTCGCCATAGTTTTTGGTCTGATAAAGCATCTGATGAACCATGGATATGGATTTAATCCTGTTCTTGGCATCCTCAAGGCATTTTATGCCTTCCTGTGAATCCACTGAATCCTGTTGAAGGGAAATCAGCCCATGGAGCATGATCAAATTGTTTTTGACTCTGTGATTGATTTCCCGCATGAGCAAATCCTTTTCCTTCACAAGATTCTGAAGACTTTGTTCACGCTTTTGAATTTGATGGCTCATGCTCATGAAAGAGGCATTCAGAAAATTTATTTCAGCATAATAAGTTCCAAAGCTCTCAAAGTCATAATAACCCTGTTCAATTCTTTTTATCTTTTCAATCAGTTTCACCACAGGAAAAAGAATATAATTACCGGTCGTGCGGACAATCCTGAAAATCAATAGAAAAATGAAGACCAAACTACAAAGAATAACAGCAATAAAAACAAAGACAGTCTGATAAATTTTAAGAAAAGACTGTAAAATAATGATATCCCATTTCATGGGAGCATAACTAAGCCGTGTGGCAATAGTCAGGGCCTTGTCATAGGAAATCACTTCCATGGTTCCGGTTTCTTTTTTGAGCAGCTTCCCCATTTCAGGATCAGCATTAATGTTCCATTGCTGCTCTACCAGGCTCCTGTTTTTATGGGCGATAACCTTGCCAGTGGCATCGAGAACCATCACGGTCAGGTCAAAATCCTCTTGCAGTTCCAGAACCATATCATTAAGCCTTTTCAAATCCAGAAAACCCACCAGCACTCCCCTTTCATTACGCTGGCTGATAATCAGCGTTGAATGGCCGGTAAGGGGTGAAAAAATAACCTCGGAAAAATGAACATCATCCTCCTCATAGGGCTTGTAAAAATACTTTTGCAAAGACATGTCCGAACCCAGTAGATCGGGATTCGCCGGATAAATGTGCTGCACCAAACCCTGGTGATCGAGCAATAAAAAAACCTCAAAAAAATTATCTGATTCTGAAAAAAAATCAAAAATTTTATACCTTGAAACAGGAAACTCCGCGCTGTTGACAATATCATTCTGTATACTCAAATGGTAAACAGACTCATCGAGAAAAAAATCCATTTTTTCTGACAACGATTCAAGATAGTAACGATTAAGGTTCTCAACCTGTTTTGAAATGGATAGATAAACATAAAACAATAATGCCATCGAAAAAAGCAATAAAGGCAATAGAGAAATAAGTTGGTAGTTCTGTGTCAAAAGCTTTGATAAACTTTGCTGCGATTTATATTTCATAAATCTATGAATTGACCATCCTTTATGGAAATATAATGACGAGAGAGCTCCGCGTCGCCATATTTATCCAGTGTCAAAGGACCCTGAAGCCCCTGAAAACTTCCCAGCTCAAGAATGGCCCTTTTCATATTTTCCATGCCCTTTTGCCTGGCTGACTCCGCGATAACCATCAATGCATTATACCCTAAAGCCGCGATAAAATCTGGTTCACTTTTAAAAACTTCATAATATTTTTTCCTGAAAGCCAGGTATTTGGGTAATTCGGATTGATTATTGTGATAATGGGAAAAAACAATGCCATCAACACTTCTGCCGCCATGGGCAATCAAGTCATCGGTCATGGCCCACCCTGTGCCTATCAAAAAAGGAGAAAACCCCTGTTTTTTTATTTGTTGACAGAATTGGGCTGTGTCCAGGGAAGTCGCAATAAAAAACAACACATCAGGCTTTTGGGTCATCACTGAATTGATAATACCACCATAATCAATAGGACCCTCTGAAGAATAAAACTTCTTTGAAATGTCCCAGGAACCCAGTTTATTCAACTCGGAAACAAATTTCATATAGAGGCCTTGGGTAAAACTCAAATTCCCCTCAGTGAACAGGGCAATGATTTTTTTTACATCCTGTAGTTTCGACACATAGGCTGCCAGGGTACTGGCTTCGCTGTCATCAGGCGGATTCACCCGCAAAAAATAATCATCCAGACCGGTTAACAAAGGTGTGCTGGCCGTAGGGCTCACAATAGGTACCCTCGCTTTTTCAAATAAAGGTAAAGCAGCGATGGACATATCACTGGTCATGGGCCCCACCACGGCAATCACCTTCTGATCGATCAATTCCTTGGCCGCTTCAATACAACGCTCAGTGTTCTGCTTATCATCGCGTATCACCAGTTCAACGGGATGCCCATTAATGCCGCCGGAAGCATTCACATCCAGAACAGCCACAGAGGCACCATTACGGCCGGATATTCCAAGATCAGCTATCGAGCCTGTCAGTCCTCCCAGGTAGCCGATTTTTACCGGAGATTGCGGAGCGCAACCCATTATCAAGAAAAACATGAAAATAACCAGGCATTTTCTCATCATTCACTCCTTGCCAGAAAAATCATTCCTTCGTGAAAAACAATGTTCCAGAAAAAACAAGGACAGTGATAAACCACTTTTTCTCACAGCACAATTCATTATTTATCAGTAATCATCATCCTTTTTATACCATATTTTAATTGCCTTTGAAGAAAAAAGACAGCTTTTTTACTTCTTATTTTCATTTTATATGGACGAATTTCACTAGGGCGTTGCCTGCCGCCCGGGGGCATGGCAGGCCCGAGCTTTCCGGGGCTCCGCTATCGCTTCGACCATAAAAACCGCAAAAAAGCGCGGTTTTTATGTTGGCGGAGCCCATTTTGAAAAATGGACTCCGCCCCCCTCCTATCTCTAACGCTTTGTCCCGGCCGACAGAAGGAAATGGCGAAAATCGAAAGACAACAGGTAAAACCTTATGAAAGCAACAAGAAATTCCACCAAAGTTTAAAGAATTTATGACCACTTTTATTGATTTCTTTTAATATCTTTCTTATATTTAGCACATGACACTTGTAACACCGCAAATGCGGAAAATATCCTTGGAAATGAAGGATGAATTATACAGGTATTTTGATACTCTTACTTCAGGAGTGGCAGAATACAGCTTTGCCAACCTTTTTTTGTTCAGGGACACCTATCATTACCACATAGCTTTCCTTGATAACGAAACCCTGCTCATAGCCGGAGAAAAAGCCGGTGAACGGTTCTGCATTCTTCCTAAGGCTGAACTCACCAAATGCTTTACAGAGAGGCTTTTAACAGAATTCAAGTACATCAAATGCGTGAGCCAGGAAATGTATGAAAAATACAGTCATCATATTCGTGATTGGGGTTATGAACTTCTGGAAGACCGTGACAATTTTGATTACCTTTATCTGCGAAGCGATTTAGCAGAATTGCCTGGAAAAAAATATCATAAAAAACGCAATATGGTGAAGAACTTTCTTGACCACTATGTGGCTGAAGACAAGGAACTCTCTAGAGATAATAAAGAGGATGCCCTTTATATTATCAACAAATGGAAACAATACAAGGAAGATGATGTTGATTACAAGGCAGCCCTGGAAGCCATCGAATTAAGTGATGAACTTCGCATGAAAGGCCGAATCTATTATATCAACAACGAACCGGTTGCCTATGTTCTGGGCGAAAGCCTGCAGCAAAACCGCAGCTTCCTGGTGCAATTTGAAAAAGCCGACCACCAGTTTAAAGGAATTTACCAATACATTAACCAGGATTTTGTGCAAAAACTGCCAGAAAACTATGAATACATTAACCGCGAACAGGATTTGGGCGACCCGGGCTTACGCCAAGCCAAGGAATCCTACCGGCCTTATAGCTTTGTCAAAAAATACAGAATCCGCCGGATAGAATCCTGAGAGAAATGTATTTAGTCACCACCCACCGGGAACTCGAAGAAAAAAAAATTTCACAGCTCGATGTGATACTTGTCACAGGTGATACCTACATTGACAGCGCCTATATAGGAGCAGCCATGATAGGCCGGGTCCTTGAAAACGCGGGCTACAGTGTTGGGATTATTGCTCAGCCGGATACTAAAAACACCGAAGACATCAGCCGTCTGGGCCAACCCCGGCTTTTCTGGGGAATCACCTCGGGCAGTGTGGATTCCATGGTGGCCAATTACACGGCCCAGAAAAAATTCCGGAGGCAGGATGATCTGACTCCCGGAGAAGTGAATAACCGAAGGCCAGACCGGGCGGTTCTGGTGTATTCGAATCTGGTGCGGCAGGCCTTTAAAGTGACCGCCCCCATTGTTCTGGGCGGTGTTGAAGCCAGTTTAAGACGAATCGCCCACTACGATTTCTGGAACAATAAAATCCGGAACCCCATACTTTTTGATGCCAAGGCCGATTACCTTCTCTATGGCATGGCAGAAAAAGCGGTACTGGAACTGGCCGGGGCCCTTAGCCAGGGCCAATCAGCATATCACATCAAGGGGCTATGCTATATTGCCCCAAAAGCCCCGGAAGATTATCTCCTACTGCCTTCATCAGAAGAATGCAAGGAAAACAAACACTCTTTTACCCAATGCTTTCGCCTGTTTTACGACAATCAGGACCCCCGCACAGCCAAAGGGCTTGTTCAAGCCCTGGGGGATCGTTTTCTTGTGCACAATCCGCCCCAACCCAGCGAAACCCAGGCTGAAATGGATCTTTTTTACGGCCTTCCCTTTACCGGCCAGGTTCATCCCCATTATCAGGCCATGGGAAAAGTCAGGGCCATGGATACCATTGCCTATTCCATTACCAGCCACAGGGGCTGCTACGGAGAATGCCGTTTTTGCGCCATTGCCCTTCATCAGGGAAGACGTGTGAGATGGAGAAGCGAGGCCAGTATTATGGCTGAAGCCAGAGGTTTTACGGAACAGCCTGGTTTCCGGGGCTTTATCAGTGATATAGGCGGCCCCACGGCCAATATGTACGGCTATGAATGCCCCAAAAAAATTAAAACAGGGGCCTGCCTGGACAAATCCTGCCTTTATCCCCAGGTGTGTGCCTCGCTTCCAATAAACCACAAGCCTCAGTTAAAGCTTCTTGAAGGAGTAAGCCGTATTCCTGGCGTGAAAAAAGTCTTTCTCGCATCGGGCCTGCGCTATGATCTGATTCTGGCAGACACCAAACAGGGTGAGAATTACCTGAAGGCCATACTGAAAAACCACACCTCCGGCCAGCTCAAGCTTGCTCCGGAACACAGCGAACCCGAAGTTTTATCTGCCATGGGCAAACCGGAAATCGGCCAACTGGATGTTTTTCTCAAACTTTTCGCAAGGTCAAACCCCGAGGGTAAGGAAAAAAAATTCCTCACCTATTATTTCATTGCCGCTTATCCCGGCTGCTCTGACAAGGAAATGCAGAAACTTAAAAATTACATTAAGCAGAAACTGAAAATCAGGCCCGAGCAAATCCAGATTTTCATGCCAACTCCATGCACCTGGGCCAGTGTCATGTATTATACAGAAACAGACCCCTTCACAGGAAAAGCCCTTTTTGTGGAAAAAGACCCTAATAAAAGGCAGAAACAAAAGGATATTTTACACTCAAATCCGGTTTTCCATAAAGAAATGCGTGAAAAAAACCCCAAGCCGAAAAAAATAACAAGCCATTTTACCCCTGTTAAAAGGCGTAATAAAAAATAAGCATAGCCATCAGACAAAAAACCCATATTATTGTTTTTGCCCAAATGTATCAATTTCACCCATAAAAGCTAATTAAATTAGCTGATTAAAAAATCAATTCATGCTATACTAAAGAAAATTCGTAAGTATTCAGCCGGTTTCATCGCTATCATCCTGAAAAAAGCGAAACAAAGAATCTCGGTTGGTTACGCGTATGATGCATCGCTAATAAAGTGTTCGCGCGAATAAGCAAAGCAAAACTCCTTGAAACAGGTAAGATTCTTCAAGGTTGCGGGAACATAGTGAATGCCAATGAGCATTCACGACAAGCCTAACAGTAAACTCCGAGCGTTTACTGTTAGGCCTGTCGTTCCTCCTCAGAATGACATTGGATAGCATTTTACCAATACTTGCTGAATAGGTACGAAAATTCTATAAAACATGGCAGATTTGGTGTCAGAGCACAGGTCTGTATTGGTTTAACTCGATTGTAAACCAAAAGAGGCGCTCTGGCGGTTTAAAAAGGATATTTGTGAAGGAGAGGATTTTCCTGCAAGTAATCGCGTTAGGGACGGGAGCAGGCCCTGTTTTTTCTTCAGAAAAAACAGGGCAACCAAAAGCCCGGGCTAATTTCCCGGGCTTTTGGGTCGAAGCGAAAGCGTAGCTGCGTAACGGCCCGGCCTGCTGGAGCGATAGCGGAGGCAGGCAACGCCCGAAAACACGAAGAAAAAACTCCTTTTTCAAATAAGAAAAACACAAATGTTAAAGGAAGAAAAATGAATAAAAGAAATGTCAAAAAAATGTTGTTCATGGTCCTGGTTCTGATAATTTTGGGAATAGGACAGGTTTTTGCCCAAACTTGCGGCGATGTGGATGGTAGCGGTACACCAAATATTGTGGACGCTCTTTTGATTGCCCAGGATTATGTAGGCACAGGAACATCGGCCATTAACAAGGATATTGCCGATGTGAACAGCGACAATAGCGTAAATATCGTCGATGCCCTTCTTATCGCCCAGTATTACGTGGGTTTGATAAGCGAACTCCAATGCAGCACTGTCCAGCCTACAACAGTGCCAACAGATGCTCCCGAGAGCGACCCGATTTTTACAGGCGGCCCCTACAGCTTCAATGGCAGCGATGGCTTTGAGGACCTACCCGACAATATTACCTCGGACATGGAGGATTTTACTATTGCCTGCTGGCTGAGCTTAAATTCAAAGACCGACTGGGTCAGACTTTTTGATTTTGGCGGCAGCTCTGATGTGTTCATGATGTTCACGCCCCAGTCTGGCAGCACAGGTTTTCCCTATTTTTGCATCACCACCAGCGGTAACAACGGCGAAGAGGGGATTAACGGCACCAGCGCCCTGGCAAGCGGTTCATGGCAACATATTGCCGTGACCAAATCGGGTTCTACCGCTGTTCTCTATATTAACGGAAGTGAAGCCGGCCGAAACAGCGCCATGACACTTTCGCCTCTTGACCTGGGAAGCACTGTCAATAATTACATCGGCCGGTCCCAATGGCCCAATGATCCCTATCTGGACGCTTTTGTTGACCAGTTCAAGATTTATGATACCGCTCTTTCGGAAGCCGCGATTTTACAGCTCAGTGAAGTAGCCCCGGCTGTGATTACTCCGGCACCCACTCCCACACCTGGTCCTAATGTAACCAAGAAAATCATGCCCCTTGGCGATTCCATAACCGATGGTATTCCCAATCCCGGCGGCTACCGCATCAAGCTTTGGACCAATGTGGAAAATGCCGGCAAAAAGATCGATTTTGTGGGCTCCATGTCAAACGGCCCTTCCACTCTTCCTGACAAAAACCACGAAGGCCATTCAGGCTGGAGAATCGACCAGCTGGACAACAATATCAACAGCTGGATGGATCAATACAAACCGGACATTGTGCTTCTTCATATTGGTACCAATGATATTACCCAGAATCTTGATATGAACAACGCGGCTAACAGGGTCGGGTCTCTGGTCGACAAGATACTCGCCAAACTGCCAAGCGGCGGTAAAATTTTTGTGGCCCAGGTTATTCCCATTTCCTATGCCAGCGGGGATCAGGTGGCCGTGAACTTCAACAGCCAGCTGGCCACCATGGTCCAGAGCAAAAAAAGCCAGGGCAAAGCCGTTGACCTGGTGGACATGCACAGCGCTCTATCAAAGAGCGACCTGTCAGACCAGGTTCATCCCAACATGAACGGTTACAACAAAATGGCCGATACCTGGTTTAACGCGATTAAAAACGATCTTTAGAATCATCCTTAATTTTTCTTTATAGCATAATGCAATATGCAAAAACCTGCCGGAAATTCCTGTTTTCGGCAGGTTTTTTTTATGTCGCTTCTCGCGAAAGCTATTTTGGCTCCGGCCAAGAAACAATTCCCGAAAGCAATATTCAAGACACAGGCTCGGATAAATGCCAGGGAGAAAGCCCCAGGGCAATCGCGTTATAATTTTTATCGTTGTTTTGTCACTCTGAGCTATCACCCGCCGTCATTCTGAGCTATCACCCACCGTCATTCTGAGCTATCATCCGCCGTCATTCTGAGCAAAGCGAAGAATCTCATTTAGCATAGACTAATTGTATTCACAAACAAAAGCCCCAAACCAGGCGAGATTCTTTCCGGATGTAGGGCTGATCAGCAACGCTGAGAGTTTACGACCAGGCCCGTCGTTCCTCCTCAGAATGACAAGTAGTTGAAACACTATTCTTTTAATGCGATTGCCCTGGGGAAAACCGTGGCACCCCTTGCCAGCCAGAGAGGATTTCAATATGATAGGCCATGGAATTTTTTATCAGCGGAACCGACACCGGCATAGGAAAAACCGTGCTGTCCGCCCTTATCTGCCGCTATTATGTGGACAAGGGTCTGAAAACAGCTTATTACAAAGCTATACAGACCGGTGCCATAAAAAAAAACAATGGATTAGGCTCTGGTGATGTGGATTTTGTCCAGAATTTTAGCCGCGCAAAAGGATACTCAAGCCTGCTTTTCAAAAAACCAGCTTCGCCCCATTACGCGTCAGAGCTGGAAAACCGCGAAATAATTTTGGAAAAACTGCTATCCGATTACAGGTCCATTGCAACACAACATGAAGTCGTGATCAGCGAGGGGGCCGGAGGTTTGTTTGTTCCATTGGATCGGAAAGGGACCACCATGGGCCATCTGTGCCGGGAAATGGGGGTTCCTTTGATTCTGGCCGGCCGCGCCGGATTGGGGACCATCAATCATAGCGCTTTGTCGCTCAATTACGCCAAAATGCTGGGTATCGATAGGCAGGCTGTTTTTTTATTTTCCGATGCCAAAGACCCATCGAATCTGGAACTGGAACTGGACAATGTCAGCATGCTGAAAGAACTCTTTGGAATCAAGCATATCTATAGGCTTCCTTTGGTCTTTGGGGTTGATGTTGATAAAATGTGTTTTGGACAAATGGAAGGCCTCTACCATGATTTTACGGAACTGGTTAAAGAAAAGGATGATTTATTTTGAACTTTGATTGGCAGGATTTTTTTCTTAAAGACAAAAATAAAAAACAGGCGGAATTCCAGTTCCGGGAACTCAAAGTGCTCGAAGAAAACAAGGGGCGCGAAATTGTTTATGAAGGAAAAAAACTCATCAACTTTGCTTCGAATGATTATCTGGGCTTGTGTCACAATCAGGAAATGATTGAGGCAGGAAACGAGGCTGCCCGAAAATGGGGTGCCGGGTCAGGAGCCAGCCGCCTTGTTTCCGGCACCATTGAGCTCACCCGGGAAGTGGAAGAAGGGTTCGCCCGGTTGGTGAACAAGGAAGAGGCTTTGCTTTTTAACAGCGGGTACAGCGCGAACACCGGAATTCTGGCTGCTCTTTCAGACCGGGACACCTTTATTTTCACCGACAGACTGAACCACGCTTCGATCTACGATGGCCTTGGCCTTTGCCGCGGCCAAATGCGGCGCTATCCTCATAATGATATGCCGGCTCTAAAAAACCTGCTAGAACAAAATTCCTCAGCCTCCAAAAAAATCATCATTACCGACAGCCTTTTTTCCATGGATGGCGATAAGGCCAGGCTCGAAGAACTGGCGGATATAAAAGAACACTACGGGGCCCTTTTGATTGTGGATGAGGCCCACAGCATGGGTGTCTTCGGGCCCTGGGGTTCCGGCCTTGTCAGAGAGCTTGGGCTTGAAAAGCGGGTGGATGTGATTATCGGCACTCTGGGGAAAGCCTTTGGCGTGTTCGGCGCTTTTATTGCTTCTTCACTTGGCTTAAAGGAGTATCTTGTTAACCACTCACGGCCCTTTATCTTCACAACTGCCCTGCCCCCCTTTGTTCTGGGGGCTTTAAAAAAAGCCACGGAAATCATTGCCTGTGACAAAAGGGGCATAAAACTGCTTGAACAAGCTAAAATGGTGAGGGAAATGCTTAACCAGATCGGAATCAATACAGGGGGAAGCGAATCCCAAATCATCCCGATGATTATAGGTGATAATGCCAGGGCCATTGGTCTCATGGAAAAGCTTTTAAGCCAGGGCTATTTTGCCCCGGCCATACGCCCGCCGACCGTTCCTTTAGGCACAAGCCGGGTCCGCCTGAGCCTTTCGGCTTTTCATAGACCTGGTGACCTTGAAGGACTTATCACAGCCATAAAGCATTTTCAAGGCTGAAAGTTTTTTTAAAGCCGCCAGATTCATGGTGAGATCCTGTAAAGAAAGCAATTGTTCTTTTGGCTGCCCTTAATTGATGCGCTGAATAAACACCAAGGTCATATCATCTTTGATATTTCCTGTGTTTCTTGATATGATATCCTCTTGAACCTTTTTTTTCATCTGACCCAGGGGCGAGGGGTAATATTTTTTTACAAGGGTTTTTAATCCATCCAGACCCAGCATTTTACCTTGATGATCCACGGCTTCGGTAATGCCATCAGTATAAAGAATCAGGATATCTCCGATTTCCAGCTTCAAGTTATTGTCCTGGATAATTCCCGAAATATCATCAACCACATTCAGCCAGGCTCCCTTGATTTGAATGGTTTCAAAATCCTGAATTTTCTTTCTCAAAATTAAAAGATCCAAATGGGCGCCCGCGTATAAAAAGGTTCCATCCCCAAGATATTTGAACAATGTGCAGGTCATATAATTATTTTGCTTCATTCTAGAAAAAACATTTTTTCGCATAACGCGATTAATAATGACAAGAGCGTCCCTTGGGCTGTTACCGACGATGGTCGTCAAAGCCACATGAATGGTTTGGACCATCATCATGATGAGCCCGGGTTTTAATCCATGGCCCGAAACATCGCCTATGCCCAGCCATAACACATTATTATCATCACGGAAAATATCAAAATAATCGCCGCCCACCTCTTCGGCCGGTAACATGAAAGTCGATATATCAAAATCCTGATGAATATCCTGAACATCCTGGGGCAATAATGACATTTGCAGATTACGGGCCACATCCATTTCAGCCTTAATTCGCAAATTCTCATCCTTTAACTTTTCATTGAAATTCCGTATTTTCTCATTGGCCAGGTTCATTTCATCAAGCAGCCTTACCCCCATCAAGGCGCTGCTGATCTGGTTTCTCAAATTATAATGCAGATTTTCATGGGGTGAATCACTATCCAGAAGAAGATAGCCCAATTGCTGATCATGAAAAAACAGGGAGAGCATGACCCAGCTTTGCCGGCCGAATTTACTGGAAAACTCTTCGGGAATAATTTGGATGGTGGGAAACAAAAAACCCTTTTCCGGCAAAGGAATAACCTCACCCTGACGGACCGCCAGAATAAGGCTGGATTCTTCAGGCAATTGGGCTGTGCCCTTTCCCGGATTTTTATAAAGGCAAAGGCAAAAATTCTTGATTTGCGCGGCAGGCAGAGTGCTCTTAAGGATTTGGAGCAATTGTTCCATTTCAAGTGTTGATGTGATGGAACTTCCCATATTGAAGGTAATGGTGTGATAGTTGGCGTCATGGAAGGTTTGAGTCGCCAGATCAGCCAGAATTTTCCAGGCCTCATGTTTTTTTGAATCTTCCTGGGCAAGAAGCCTCCATCTTGAATTTTGCTGCAAGCCTATCAATGCCTTTTCCCAAATCAATAAGGTCGGCCGAATGGATTCAAGAATTTTTTGATTCACCGGATGAAAGAATTCCGGCGAAGATGTCCGGGGAAGGGTTGCATCCTTTCTTGATTGATCCGGTAAAGACCTCTTTACACGAACAGGGATGCAACCGCAGGAGGCATGAATAACCAGAGGAGCCTGAACGCGGATTATCTCTTCTGTTTTTTTACCTTCGATTTTGTTAAACAAGGTGTCAATGGCATGAGAGGCAATTCCCTTATATGGATATTGAACTGAGGTTAAAGATGGGATGATGCATCTAGAAAAAAAGGTATTATCAAAGCCGGTAACAGCTACAACATCGGGGATAGCCAGCCCCCTCTTTTGAAGCTCAAGGACCACACCCGATGCCATATAATCATTGGCGCAGACTATTGCTTCGAAGTGCTTTCCGGGAATTTTTTTTCGCTTATCTATCAATTCCGAGAGGCAGGCAATACCGCTCTCTCTGGTATAATTACCCTGTAGAATCAGACCCTCATCAAGCGGAATGGAATGGTCCAATAGCGCCTGGGTGTACCCGGAAAAACGTTCTTCCCCATCTTCGTGCATGGCAATTCCTTTAATAAATGCGATTTTGGAAAAATGATGGGTCTCGATTAAATGGGACACAAGCCCATAAATTCCGGAAAAATTATCAATAAGAATACTGGGTATTCCGTCAAGGGCAACCCCCAGACTGACCATAGGCAATGGTGAAAAACCCATGCAAACATCACGGAACTCGGAGTTTGAAATGAATGATGTCAGGAGATTGCTCACAACAATCAAACCATCGGCTATCTCCTTGTTTATCATATGGTACTGAATATTGGCTTGCTTGTCAAAACCCCAGGGAGAATCGATGCTTTCACCTGAAAAATAAATTAGACGGCACTTCTTTTGATGTAGAGAATTTCTGACTTCTTCAAAAATACTGATGGGATTCTCAAAATATAGATTCGTACCCAACATGGCAATGGTGTAATTTCCAGGTTCAGAACCTCGATCATTAGCTTTTGATTCAGTCTTAATCATGAACCACTCCCAAAATAAATAATTCTGTTTAAATCATAGTGTTTTTTTGGGTGAATTAAAAGAAAATTCAATTTTTTAGCGCATTTTTTTCATTTAAAACAAAGGATTCTGTTCACAAAAAGTGTCGGCCCTCTAATCCTGGTACAAGGGCTTTTAACTAGCCATAAAACTTGATATAGTTAGCCGTTATGATGAAGCACTATTTTATTCCCGGCTTTGGAACCAAAGCCTTTGTTTATCAACCACTTGTCAAAGCTTTGCCCCATGTCAAAATTATCGACTCCTGGGACTATTCCTATGACACAAGCAAAAGCATCCTGGATAAATTATCAGATGAGGCTCCACTTCTTCTGAGCGGCTGGTCCCTGGGGAGCCTTTATGCCCTGAAATACGCCATCGAACACCCCGGAAAGGTGATAGCCCTTTTTTTAACCGGTTTCACGGCCCGTTTCACTGAAAAAGAAGGCTATGATAATGGTATCGGGGCGAAAACACTGAAGCGAATGATCACCTTGCTCTCCAGGAACCCTCAGGGCGTAATGAAAAACTTTTATGAATCTGTTTTTCAAAAATGCGCCAACAAGGAAGCGATTATTGAAGAATTATCCCGTGACTTACCAAAGAGTGATGATTTACTCACAGGGTTAAAAGCCCTAGAAAACCTGGACTTGCTTGGGAATTTACCCCTGTTAAATATTCCGGTAAGAATTTACCACGGAATTGACGACCCGATTACACCCTTAAAAGGCGCCCAATTGGCAGCCGAAATTCTACAAAAAGCAGAAATCATCCAGGTAAAGGGCGGCCACTCTGCTTTTCTTGAGAATACTTGGGCTTATGCTCAAAATTACGAAGGTTTTATATGTACCATCAAAAAATAAAAAATAATGTCAACAATGATGCCCCACTCTGTGATTCGTCATCCATCGTCCAAAAACAAATACTTTGGGACAGGCTTTTACTCATAAAAACAGAATATTCCGGTTTTTCACCAACCCCAAAGCAGGGTAAGCTTGCGCCTATTTTTCCCGGCTTTTGCTTCAAAATTTCAAGCCCCAAAAAATCTCACACAATGATCTGGTGAAATAGCGGCTGCTATTCATTATCGCGGAAAAAGGAGAAAGCAGATGAAACAGGAAGAGATTCAAAAAATTGACCAGGCCATGCTCTGGCACCCCTGCTCTCAAATGAAGGATTATGAGGATTATCCTGTGATTCCCATCGATCACGCCAAGGGGGTCTGGCTGTATACACAGGATGGGCGAAAAATACTCGATGCCGTGAGTTCCTGGTGGATCAAGATTTTCGGCCATGGCTTTGAACCAGTAAAAACACGCATTAAAGAGCAGCTGGATAAGCTGGAACAGGTGATTTTTGCCAATTATACCCACGAAAGCGCGGCCCAATTAGCAGCCCATTTAACCGGACTATTTGACGGCTCCCTGAGCAGGGTCTTTTTTGGCGACAACGGTTCCTCGGCCGTGGAAATAGCCCTGAAGATGTCCTATCACTACTGGTATAATCTGGGCCATCCGGAAAAAAAGGAGTTTCTCTACCTGAGCGGGGGCTACCATGGTGAAACCATGGGCGCCTTGTCGGTGAGCGCCCTGGATTTGTATAAAAAAATCTATGAACCTCTTTTACCCTCCATGGGTGTTGAAATTCAGGGGCCTGATTGTTTTCGCTGCCCCTTTGGCTTGGATCGGGACAACTGCGACGCTCAGTGCGTTAAGGCCTTGGAAGAAAAACTGGAAAAAGAGGCCGGCTCCATCAGCGCGGTGATTATTGAACCCATACTCCAGGCCGCCTCTGGCATGAAGATCTATTCGCCCCTTTATTTGAAAAAGCTTCGTCAGCTTTGCAGCGCCTATCATGTACACCTGATCTGCGACGAAATTGCCGCAGGCTTTGGCCGGACAGGCAAAATGATGGCCTCTGACCACGCGGACATTACCCCGGATTTTGCCTGTTTGTCCAAAGGGCTCACAGCCGGTTTCTTGGCCTTTTCCGCGGTGCTTACCCGGGAAGAAATTTACCAGGCCTTTTATGATGATTACACCAAACTCCGGGCCTTTATGCATTCCCATTCCTACACAGGTAGCGCGCTTGGCTGCGCGGCAGCTTGTGCTGTTTTTGAGACCTTCAGCGACCCCAAATGGATGGTTGAAATCAATCAAAAAGGGCGAAAAATCAGGGAAGCCCTTCAATCCCTGGCAGACCACCCCCAGGTGGGTGAAATTCGTTCCATCGGCATGGTCACAGCCATTGAGCTGGTTGAAGACAAAGCAAAAAAGCTATCCTTTGACTGGAAAAGGCGCCTTGGTTATCAAATTTACCGCCTGGCTGAACAGCGGGGAGTGCTGCTTCGCAACCTGGGCGACATTATTTATTTTTTTCCGCCCTATGTGATCAACGAGGAAGAAATCACCTTTATGACCAGTACAGCCAGATCTGCCATTCTTGAAGTTCTTCAGGGTATTTGATTCGCCTGGTAGTCGGCTTTTCATTATCAAAAAAGTAATCTCCCTCTAAACAAAGAGGCAAGCTGTTTCCTGCCGCGTTAGGGACCGGTGCCATTTCAAGGTTTTTTTCAAAAAACCTTGAAAAACAAAAAAACCGCGCTTTTTTAGCGGTTTTTTTGGTCGAAGCGAAAGCGGAGTGGCTGAGGGCCCGACCCGGCCCAGGGTTTGAAAAAGCCCCCATTTATGAAAGCACAGATCGGGCCGGGGAACGCCCAAAGGGTCTTGAAAAAAACGTGTTTTCCCCTGATAAACATGTGCATTTTAATAGTACAAAACCAGGCTTTGTGAACAATATTGAAGATTTATGGTTTTCATAAAAAAAAGCCGGAACAGAATAAAACAACTGTTCCGGCTTTACTGGACATGGTATCTTTTACAATTAGGAAAAGAGGTGGAGGCATCTTTCCTAAAATGATAATAAATGAGATTCATTATCATTCATAATTGTGAGGCATTTTACTGCTAAAGTGTTAATAAAGGATATAGGAAATAAACTGAAAATAACATAGGAGCTTGGAAGAGAAAACACCCCCCCCAAAGGTCCTAGACATAAACTCGGTAATATGGGGGTAAGCCCCTTGAAATATCTCAGGTATCAGCGAAAGTAGGAAATTCCGTAAATGATTAGGCCAATATACTCATGAATGGATAGAGCTATATTAAACTGGTTGACTGCTCTTGGCAGGAAGCTGAAAAAATTGTAAGCGCCATTATTTATTTTATAGTCACTGGGGGCTGGAACAACTTCCATGCCATTGTTTTCAAAACAAAGCACGCTACGGGCTATATGAAAAGCCGATGTTACCAGGAGTATCTTCCCAGGCTGATAAAGTTTTTGCACTTCCCTGGCGTTTTCCCACGTATTACGGCTTTGCTTTTCCAGTAGAATGGAGTGAGGATTCATCCCCAATTCTTCGAGTAATGAAGCAAAAATTTCCGCCTCGCTGCGCGCGGTCTTCTCTCTAAACACAATGCCGCCGGAACAGATAATCGGTAAACCGGTTTTTTGATGCAGCCTGAAGGCATAAAGCATGCGGTTCATGGAATCGGGAGCAAGGGTGGATTCATTTTTTTCAGCAGGAGAGGATTCGATGGTTCCTCCTCCTAAAAGCACGATATATTTGGCATCATGGGTACCTTGCCAGTCGTAAGCAGGATAGGCCTTTTCAAGAGGCGCAAGAAAAAGGTCGCCTACAGGCTGAATGCTGCATAAATAAAAAAAGACAGTCAAGCTTATAAGAATATATTTGAGTATTTTGTATTTTTTCTTGTACAGGCAGATGAATAAAGCCGCAAGGAAGAATAAAAATAAGCCAGGAACAAGTATAAAGGGTGTAAGGATTTTGGATAATAAAAACATGCTTTTTTATATCCTGAAATCCTGTGTTAGGCAACCAGCTTTTTGATGGAGGCTCATTATAAAGCCTAACATTTTTGACAGCAAAAGGCGTTTTTCCTTATTCACGATGCCCAGTCTAAATATTTTTTATAAATCAATCGCTTTTTGCCCAGAAAAAGCCTGCATTAAGATCTTTTCGTCCGTCCACCACCCGGGTATTGGTAAACTCGGCGATTTCACTTAATTGATACAAACTGGCCGTTCCATAGAGAATGGGAAAAATAAGGGGCGGCACAGGGCCGAAATTCCCCTGGCGCCAAAAGCGTTTAACATCAACCAGTGAGGAGCGATCAGCATTGGAGGTTCCATCGGTGAGTAAAACAATGGTCGGCTGATAATTCCGGCTCTCACCGGCTGTAAGATAAATAAATTCCATGGCCTTTATTAGGGGTTTGTAAATATCTGTCCCACCGCTTGGAACAATACTTGTCAGTCGATGGCATAGCTCTTCGGTGCTTTGAACCGAGTCGAATTTGACTTCAAGGGGATTTTCCCAGATAAGATCATGATTAAAGGGAAGAATGAAAACACGGTCTTTGGGGGTGTATTGATGAAAATATTTCTTCGCCTCTTCCTGATTACAAAATTTTTTCAAGGCTGAAAAAAGTTTTTCCTGATTCCTTCCATCCATGGAACCGCTGAAATCAAGAGCCATAATCTGAAACACCGGTTTTCGAAGTTCTTCCTGGTAATAATTCAAGCATTCGACAAGCAAGTCGAAATCGGGCCAGGATTTGGGACGAGGTGGCATAAAGCGCGAAACAAGCCAGGAAGGATCAAGAGGTGAAGGTTCAAGAGGTAGTTGTTTATCAGGATCTCCGCTTCGAAAGCCAGCCAGGTCCAATATATTTTTTACCTTGTCACTTGAAAGATAATCCACCAGTTCCTTGTAGATTTTCTGCTTTGTCTCATCAGCTTTGTTATTCAATGCCACCACCGGGCCATCAAAAGACAAGCTGGAATTGAGATAAATGATTTTCAAGGCAGGCTGCCCGAATTTAACCAGCTCCTGATTGCATTGGATTAAATAGGATTCATAATTGATCATTATATCCAGATAATTATAAAGCCTGAGAAAATCCTGCTTTAACCACAATGAACTGAGCCCGGACAATTGATGACGCTTAAAAAAACGGTTCAATGTGTTTTTAATTCCGCTCCTTTGAAGAAGCTCAGAGTCCACTTCCAGCTGAGGATAATTAAAGCCAGCCAGGATTTCCAGCAAGGCCACTATACCGCTATGACTTTTGGAACCCGATGCCATGGCAAAGGAAAGCTCATGATTGGTAATAAGCTCCACCAGATGGTCCAATCCAGTTATACCCTTTTCCAATCCCAATTTTTTCAAGGCTTCAGGTTTAATTCCCAGGGCAATAGGGCTGAAGGCGATTTTATAATCATTGCCAAAATGATTATGGCCATTATCAGAGAGTTTAATCCAGTCGGAATTATTGGTCAGTATCCCATCATAATGGCTTGATTTCCCTTGTACATCATAAAACCAGTCCCATAGACCGTAACTTCGCAGTTCCACAGCATAGCCTTTTTCCTGGTTAAACTGAGCGATAATCTCATCTATAACCGGAAAATCCGAACTGGACAGAATAATCAGTTTTTGGGGAGATGCCATTGGCCCGCCGGGCCAGCAAGCGCCAAGCCCTAAAAAGACGGTAAAACAAAATAGCCATGCCAGAAAGGCATAATAAAAACGAATTTGTTTACTTTTCATCAACTATAATCTTAATTAAGACAATCATCATTTTCAAGGAAAACTATGATGGATTCCCTCATCAGAAAGACTTTTCATCTTGATTATCCAATAAGGGCTTGATCAGTATAAAAACACAAGTAACCTGGCTCTGATGAATTCTTTATAAAAAAACTAGGATAAAGAAATACATTCATAAAAACAGAGCAACCCCGCAGGGCTACTCTGTTAAAGAAGGAATGATTCTATCGATTACCTGATACCTTCTTCGATTAAAGGCTTCAGTTCCTTAATGTTTTCGGGAGTAACCGTGCCAACACCTGTATTAATATGGAGGCCTGGAATCTTGTATCTTTTTGTCATAACAATCTGCATAATCGGAACATAGCCTTGAAGATACAACACTTGGTCAAATGAGGCGCTGATATAACCCTTTTCTATTCCTTCTATGGTCGCTGGTGATAAATCGATTCCACCAACAATGACATCACCTGGTTTTTTACCCGCGGCTTTTAAAACCGCCATCATGTTAGCCGTAATATTGCCGTGTTGCGTTCCAATGGCTTTAAGATCGGGATTTTTCTCAAGGTAGGCAGTAAGAATGGGTATGCACAGGGAGCCTTCAGCATCAACCTCCGCGGAAATATCAAGGCGCTCGACCTTTAAGCCTTTTTGGGCCAGAGCCGCATACATGCCCTCAGGACTTTTACTTCGTCCTTCCTGTGAGAAAAGGCCGTAGACCAGGGCCTTGTCGCCGGCTTTCAAACCCGAGCGGATCATCGCTTCGCCTGTCAAATATCCGCCGGCATATAACTCGGCACCGGCATAGCCAAAACCCAGATATTGGTATTTGGCTTCAATATTGGGTAAGGGATTATTTCCACTTGTGACGATGATTCCCTTTGAAAAAGCACTGTCCACCAAAGCCTCAAAAGCGCCTTCTCCAGGGTGCCCCATAATGACGATACCATCAGGCTGGGCAGCCATAGCTTCTTTGAACTGGGCGATCATTTTTTCAGGCTGCCAGCTGGAGTATTGTTCCACCAACTTAACGCCCATTTGAGCTGCAGCTGCCTTGGCGCCATTGGCTCTGGCAAGGGTGGAAGGATCACCTTCTGTTCCGCCCATCTGCATATAAACAATAATTTCCGGAAGATTCGCCTGTCCTTCCTGGCTCCCGGCTGAAAAAAGGTTCAGAGCTGTCCCCAAAGTGAGTATTAAAACCAGAGTACCTGTTATAACAGATTTTCTCCAATTATTCATAAAAGACCTCCAAAAAAATAGTATTTTGTACACGCAAACTGCGTGGTTACTTCCCCTTATTCAGCCCCTTTGTAAAAACCGATTTCCGGAAAAAATCCTTAAAAGATATTTTTTCGTTTTTCAGAACATTGTTCAAAATGATTGAGCCTGCCATAACCAGACCCGTTGTCAATCGAACCCAGTAACCGCCTATTCCTGTTGCCACCACTCCGGCTTCAAGAGAACCAATAATAAAGGCACCGAAAAAAGTGCCAACCATAATGCCCTCGCCGCCTGCGATAGAAGTTCCACCAATGAAAACAGCTGCCATGACTGGAAGTAGATAGCCGGACCCCTGGTTGCTCCAGAAATTAATCATCTCAAGGGTCAGAAGAAGAGCGGCAAATCCAGCTAACAGCCCTTGCAAAGTGAAAAGCTTTATCTTTGTGTTCTCAATATTCACGCCCATAACCCTGGCCACTTCTGGGTTATCGCCGATAAACATCAAGGCTTCTCCAAAACGGTGACGGTTCAGAATAAACCAGAGAAAGACTGTCAAGCCAATGGCCCAAAAAGCCTGAACTGGAATCAGATCAAAGAGCCTGCCGACAAACAAGCTATGGAAAAAAGTCCCTCTGATGGATTTAATATTCAATGACAGGCCGCCGCAAAGAAGCACGGTCAAGCCATTCCAAAAAAACTGAGCGGCAAGCGTGGCCATAATTGATGGGACCTTCAGTCTGGCCACAAGGAGTCCGTTTATATAGCCCACAAAGGCGCCTCCACCAAGGGCAGCAACAATTCCCATTAATGCCGCGAAATCATTTTCTCCAAAATTCTTGTATATAAACGAAAACAAAAATCCGGAAAAAGCAATAACCGCCGAAAAGCTCAAATCAATTTCTCCAGCTGTTATGATAAGGGTCAATCCTAAAGCTAACACCAGTTGGGGTGGAATAGTTTGAAGAAAGGACATATAGATAAAGGGTCTTGTAAATACCTTGGGTGATAAGATAATGAAAACCGTGATTAGTATAAGGTAAACTCCCATTACCGGAAGTGCCTTGAATTTTTTAATGTTTGAATATATTTGGGTGAAGGGGTGTTTTTTGATTTCTGTCATTTGTCCTCATCCTTTAATCTGTGGGCATAGTCGAGTAAAAAAGTGTTTAAATCTTTCAGCGAAATATCCGATTTGGGAATATTGCCCACCACTTCCCCTCTGTCCAGAACTACAAATCTGTCCGACACCGAATACACATCCGCTATATTATGAGAAATAAAAATACTGGCTTTATTGTTTTCCTTGATCTTTTCCACAAAATTTATGACCTTTTTGATTTCCTTTAACGACAAGGCCACAGTCGGTTCATCCAGAATGATCAGGTCTGAATCAAAATACATGGCTCTCCCAATGGCGATTCCCTGCCGCTCACCGCCAGACAAGGTACTCACTTTAGAATCAACAGTGATTCCCACGCCGCGAAAGCCAATTGTGTTGAGGAGTATTTCTTTGGCGATGGCTTTTTCTTTTTTAACATTGATAAAGCCAAAGGCATTGGTGATTTGTCTGCCTATGAAAAAATTCCTCCAAAGGTCCTGCTTTTCCGCCAATGAGCGATCCTGGTAAACCGTCGCTATTCCCATATTCTGGGCTTGTTTGACGCTAAAGGACCTTGGATCAATTTTCTTTCCTTTAATGTAAAAATTACCACTTGTAGGGGGATAAACCCCTGTAATAATTTTGATAAGTGAAGATTTTCCCGCTCCATTATCTCCTATAAGCCCCACCACTTCATTGGAACCAACTTCAAAATCAATTTCCTTTAAAGCATGGATATGGCCGTAATATTTACAACATTTTTCAATTTTTACGGCAAACTCATACTCTGTGTTTAGTGCCACCATTGCCTCCTGAAAAGATCTGATTTTCATTCATAAAGCTTTTCATCCTTTGTCATGAATGTCTGATTCACTTGGTACCATGAAAAATCGAAAACAGACATAGACAAATCTGCAAAAATGATGGATTTTCCCATATAGCGCGGCGAATTCAGGTAATCCCTAATATTATTAAGAGTTAAAATATTTTTTTTCGCGCGGAAAACGGGATTTTCAGGCAATAAGGAATATAAAAGGGCTTTCCAATGTTAAACCTGTCCTGATGGCCCGGTTAGCCTTGAGTTAAAAATTTGAATGGATTTTTTATGATTTATCGCAAGCCCATAGATTAGGGCTTAACAATTACATATAGTGGGGCTTTTGCAAAGGCCTTGCCCGTGAGTTTATTTTTCTGTCGCTATTGGATAAACCAAGCCTGTTTTTGGATCAGAATCAGAAAGTCAATTTTTTTTCAAGAGGTTCTTTGAACACATCCTTTTGTGAATAAAAAATATAACTTTGCTTAAGATATTCACTGGGAGGAAGGCCTTTGTATTTTTTAAAGAGCCGGGAGAAATAATAGGGATCATCGTAACCCAGCTGGTCGGCGATTTCAACGATGGTCATCTCCGGGTGTTCCAATAACAACTCTTCGGCCTTTTTTAACTTGCATTCAATAACATAGTGTTTAAAACTTTTTTTTAGCAAGGATGTGAATAAATGAGATAATGATGAAACGCTTTTATTTATATACCGTGATACTTCATCAATGGTGATGTTTTCGTGAAGATGCGTGTTGACATAGTACATGATTTTTTCAAGGGTCATGTTTTTCTTGATAACGATCATGTTTTGCGAAACAATATAATCGACCATAAGCTGAAACAGACTCTGGATATTGGCGATTTGTGCTTTGGAAAAGGAAGGTGTTTTCAAATAGGCGATAATTAGTTTTTCTGGAGAACCCACCTTTTCTTTCCATTCCTCCAGAATCTTAGTATCCATAATTCCCTCATCGCGATATTGGCCCAGCATACAATAACCCAGGTGAATGTTCTAATAAAAGATCGGCACAATAGATTCGATCATTCCGGCATAACAATGCTCAGTAACCATTTCCATTTTGTTCAATGCTTTGTTCAGTATTTTTTTATCAAAACAGGTGCAAGAACTTTCCCTGTGCAATTCCCTGCGCATCAAGCTGCATAATTCATTCGAGGGTTTGTTCAAACCAACGGCCAGTTCCCTGCCGTCTGGAGTAAAAAAAACAATGCGGATATTGAAGCACAATGAAAATTTATCGAAAATTTTTTGAACATCTTTCTTTAAGAGTATTTCAATTGTACTTTTCATATGATTTTTATAGTATACAGTATGCCTAAGCTTATGACAAGTCAGGATGCTGGGTATTAATAAGGCCATGGGCAGCCTAAGGAACTTCGCCTAAAAACTACCATTCACAGGCTGAATCCTTGATGGACCATTTAAAAACCTTGCTTTGCTCCAATTTAAGAAGCAAAGCAAGGCTTCCAAATCACTCTTAAATTCAAATAACAGGAAAAATCAATCTAATCCGCCTGCTTGTCTGATAAGTCCCCTTCAGAGGATACTACAACGTTAAAATCTTTTCCCCTTTGTTCAGAATCAAATGAGGTGAGAACACTCTGCAAATTTTCTCCCATGGAAACAATATCTTTCACAGCAACAGAAATTTCCTTTGAAACTTCAGCGGACTGCCGGGAATTTTCAGCCATTTGCCTCATGGTTTCAGCTGCCTCATCGGAACCTCGTTCCTGCTGTTTGATGGATACATCGATTTTCTGGGTAAAAGAGTAATTAGTATTAATCAGGTTAATAATTTCATTAATTTTATTATAAAAATCGCTGGTCACATCACCGCTCGCCATCACCTTTTCGGATTCAATTTCCGAGGATTTTATGATACTATCAATAAACTGCTGAATCTCATTGGCAGCCTGTTCCACTTTCTTGGCCGAGGAAATGGTTTCCTTGGAAAGCTCCCTAATTTCAGCGGCCACCACGGAAAAACCTTTGCCAGCTTCGCCGGCGCGTGAAGCTTCGATCGAGGCATTAATCGAAAGCATGTTGGTGGCATTAACAACCTCCTTGATAATATCCACCATTTCGCTGATAAGCACCGATCGCTTACCTAATTCCTTGATTTGACTTGTATTTTCCTGGCTCATCTTTCCAACATCCACCAGCTGGTTCACGGCATTGTTAAGCTGCTCCCGCCCTTTTTCCAGGGCCTTTGTGGCTTCACCGCTGTTGATCAACAGCTCACTGGTGTTCTTGGTTATCTGTTTTGCGGTAATTGATAATTCTTCCAAAGTCGCGCTGACCTCGGTAATACTGCTGGCATTAACACTGGCGCTTGAGGCCTGTTCATGGGCACTGCTCTGGATCTCCTGAGCCGTTGAATAAAGGTTCACCGTTATATGCTGAATGTCCTGGCTTGTTTGTTTGAGTTTCTCAAGTGTCGTGTTAAAGGATTTTTCCAGAATCCCGATCTCATCCTCGCTGGTAACAGGGGTTTGGTCAAGGGATTTAATCTTACCCTGGGCAATATACTGCAACTTACCAGCGATTTTACTCAACCTCTTCCCCAGTCGCGCGCTGTAAATAAAGAAAATCCCGCTGATCGCAGCCGCCAGAATGATTATCTGAAACAAAGTCGAAATAAGGGAATTCCGTAATACCTCATCCAGAGGCCCCCTTGAAAAAAATATTTTTAGCTGACCAATATTTTCACCTTGCATCATAATATCAGCTTCTCTGGAAAACAGGGCGGTCTCCAGCAAAACCTGTTCATCCTGGTTTTGCGTAATTGCCTGAATTTCCGACTGGGAAGATTTGATTCCTCCGATAATATCATCTCCAGCATAAACCACAATAGCCATCAGATCGGGTGATGATAACTGCGCATTGATGATTTTTTCAACCTGGGCATTATCAGAACTTCTTAAGGGCTGGGCCAGGATTTCGGGAAGAATCACCGCTAAAGATTCGCCTTCCATTTTTAACTTGTTCTCAGTGGAAACTCCAACGCTGATAATAGAAAAGATCCCGAAAACAAGCAGCACTGCCACAGTAATACTTATTTGAATCAAGATTATTTTTGCTGATAATTTCATAATTTCTCCCGTTTTCCAATAAAATCAATTGAAGGCTTTAATATAACCGCCCCCTATGCTTATACTCCCAAAATAATGGCAGCTTTGGTCATTAGCCTGATTAAAAAACAGTTTTAAAACCCCTTTATTACCAGTTTTTAGAGCTTACTGACAATCTGGAATTACTTTAAGTATATGTGACCAAAAATCAAAGTCAATATTTCAAGAGTGAATTTATTAATTTACTAGAGAAAAAGCCATTTGCTATTCAGTTGGTACTTACTGCCTGGATCGCGTGTCTATAAATTTTATTTTAAGAAGAATCCTCATTATAAAGAAAAACACAATCCAGAGCTTTTTTGAACCTGTTATTTCTACAGGAACCATCGACTTGATTATCCTCTTCCCAGTTCTTATAAAAAACCAATGAACTTCAAAGGCCAAAGCCGCCTTTTAAAATAAGCGGAAAAAAATCAAAGCGGCCGTTGCTGGGATAATTCCAAAGCCAAATTTTTTAAAAACAGCATATTCTCCGTTGTAAAACCAGCATGTTCCATGGGCAAAATGGTGTTGTTATGGGTCAAGGGTTCATCGGCAAGAGGATAAGTCGACAGCGAGCAGCTTCTTTCCCAGAGTTCGGTATGAGGCACAGGAGAATAACGGGCCAGATGAACACGAACCCCCAAAGGCGCCATGGTCCTAATGGAAGCTTCCACCTGACGCCAGTTCTGCCCCGGCAGACCGGCCAGCAAATAAACCCCGATGTTCCAAGGATCAAAACCGCAGTTTTGCAGCATGGCAATTGCTTCTCTGATGTCACGGCTTTGAAGCTTCCTGTCGTATTCATTGTGAAAATCATCGGCCGTGCTTTCAATCCCCAAACGGATTTCCTGAAAACCAGCTTCAACCATGGCGCGGGCGGTTTCCGCATCCAGGTACTGAAGATGAACCGCGTTAGGCAAATAAAAGCACAATTTCCTCTGGCTGTTCAGTTCCTTCAAGCCATGAAGCAAGGGCAAAAAGGAATCCTCCTTCTTAAATAGAAGAGCATCATCATAAAAGGAAAAATGCCGGGCCCCCTGTTTATCCGCCAGCCACTTAATCTGGCCCAGCAGTTTTTCATGATTACCCGGTTTAAAATCAGTACATAAAAGCCTTGAAGCGCAATAGGAACAGCGAAAAGGGCAGCCCTGGTTCAGGCGAATGGCCGCGGCTCCATAATAAAAACGAGGCCCCTCAAAAAAATCATAATCCGACAATGGCCCCAGAAGCGGCAAGCCCATTTGTTCCAAAAATTGATTCAAAGCCCTATCAGCCTCACCCTGAACAACCAGATCCGCCGGGATGTTTTGACCCGCATGCTCAGGGCAAAGGCTGGCATAAATCCCGCCCAACACCAGAGGCAAGCGGGGATAGATTTTTTTAATCAATTCTGCCGCCTCTTTTACCCCCAAATACCAGTAGGTCATTTGCGAACCCAGTAAAATAATATCAGGCTCCCTGGCTTCCAGCTGGGCGCGTAAAGAATCTTCAATTATGCCATAACGAAAAAAAGGCCGCTCCACAGGACTCAATACCTCTGGCTTTAGCGCCGGCTCACGATAAAACTTACCCTGGCCGCGGGCATTGCGCTTGATTTTGGCTCCACGGGCTTTCCGGGTCATTTCGTCAAAGGGATCCAGGGCGTTTACGAGCTCTACATCATAACCTGCCTTTTCAAAGGCCCGGGCCAGTTTTAAAAGGGCAAAGGGCTTCAAATGCAAATCATAAAGAGCAAAATCGTAAATCGGCGGGAAAACCAGGGTCACCCTGGGCATTTGTTTCATGGCCCTAATCTACCCTATTCCTGATTTTACTTCTACTACAAAAATCACAAAACTTGGTATGCGCTTTGAATTCCGGGCGTTGCCTGCCTCCATTATCATTCCGGCAGGCCGGGCTTTTCCGGGCTGCGCTCACGCTTCGACCAAAAAGGCGGCTAAAAAAACGCCGCCTTTTTGTTGCCCAAACCTTTTTTGAAAAAAAGGCTTGGGCCCCTCCAATCCCTAACGCGGACACTAGCGAAAAACAACCCAAGCTAAAAATCCAGGAGCAGCTATTCACACCCATTCATTAAAATCTACCCGCCCCCTCAGGAAAGGCTCACTCCGGCAATTGCCTTTTGATAAACCATCGGCTTTCCCAAAACCACCAAAGCCAATCGATTAAAACAACACACGATATAATAGCTTAAAACAAAAAAGAATGGGCCATGAAAACCCTAGGAATAATCACGCTTTCATAAACAGCTAAAATCATCCACTCAAATTGGAAAAAAGCAGTGGCTTGAAAGAATTGTCCCAAAAAAATCAAATTAAATTGTTTTCACTAGATAAAAAAGCTACAAAAACAGCTTTTCTTTGATTATACTTTGTTCAGAACGGCCTTTTTTACGGTTTCAGGGATTTTAACCAATTTGAAACTTGGCATTTTCCCTGATTTGTCTTAGGATATAAATCAATAGGAGTCATATGTTCAAGACAATCAGTACCAAACTCACCCTGCTCTATCTTTTCCTCACAGTTATCAATATTTCCTTTTTTACCATTGTTATTTTTGAAAACCAGATAGAATTAATGATGGACAATACCAAGTTCAAAACGGAAAAACTGGCAGAGGGAATATATGCCAAACTCAACAATCGCGTGAATGATATCCGAAACCGGGAGCCATCGCTTACTCCTGAAGAATGGGCCGAGCGGCTGAGCCAACTCATTGGCAAGTTAACCGGATCTTATATCATTTATCTACCCTCAGGCGAAGTCTATTACAAATCCGATGAAAAAATGGAACTAACACAGGAAAATATTTTTGACACTGACCAGGCCCTTGCCAATAATGAATTTCTCAATAAATTCTACTATTCTAAAATCAAAAACAAGGAAAACCTGATACTTTTCTATGTTCCTTTAAACATAAACCAGACGAATCTGGAAAAAATGATGCTTCTTATCAATCTTTCCATGGTTGATTTGCAAAAGGAACTGGATCTTCTTTACAAGATGGCCATCATGATCATTGTGATTGTTGCTTCATTTCACCTGATTTTCGGCATTGTGCTTTACAGGGTCATCATCACACCTATCCGCCAGTTGTCTCAAAAAAGTGTTCTTATCAGCAAGGGGCATCTTTCAGCCAGAGTGGAATTCAGACGCAGCGATGAAATCGGTCAATTGGCCGGCACCTTTAATTCCATGGCTGAATCAGTACAAAAAACCATTATCCGGCTCAATGATCAGAACCGTCAGATGAAAATGGAATTAAAAATGGCAGCGGAAGTACAAAAATCCATTTATCCGGATGTAAATGAAACACCTTTGTTTCGCTGCGCTGTTTACCACCGGCCCTTTATAGCCGTTAGCGGCGATTATCATTATATCCAGCCCCTGCCCGAACACCGCTATGGAGTGATCATTGCCGATATCTCCGGCCACGGAGTTTCCGCGGCACTTTTAACCATGCTGATTCGGGACAAATTCCTGAAACTGGCTTATAAATACAACGATTCCAAGGATCTTTTGCAGAGAATTAACGAAGAATTTGACTATCTCATGGCGGATTTTGAAAAATATTTCACGGCTTTTTATATTATAATAGAGGATCCCTGGCATATAAATTTTTCAAATGCCGGCCAGCCCAATCCTGTGCTGATTCGACCCTCCACAGGTGAACTTTTTCTCCTTTCCATGGAAGGCCCTGCCATTGGCATTTCCAACATCCTCCAGCATGAATACAAATCCATGCACTTTGATACTCAACCTGGTGACAAAATCATGCTTTTCACAGACGGTATTATTGAAACCAATAATGATAAAAATGAACAATACAGCCGGGAGAGGCTGGAAGAAATCGCCTTAAAAAACTGCAAATTCTCCTGCGAACGCATGCTCAATTCAATTATTGAGGATTTTCATAATTATTGTGGTAAAAACAGAAATGACGATGAAACCATTATCATCCTGGAGATCAAAAAACCTGAAAATCAGGAAAAGGATATAAACTGATCATGGGGTCTCTTATAAAAGGCCGCCTGTTCCTGGTCTTCATCACTTTGGCAACCATTTCAACCGTGCTTTTCACTCTTAAACTTAACGATGTGGTTATCTCCCTGAGGCTTCTTGAATTGGAGGCCCACCTTCGGGACATTAACCGGGAATCATCCCAAACCGACCATCTCTCGATTGTCGCCAAATTCCAGCTGCACAAACGCCTTTACGAAGGCAAATCCTCTGAAGCCGACCTCCAGGCCAAGGAATTAAAAAATATCAGGCTCCAGCGTTTTTATGAATCCCAGAACGTGAAAAAACTCGATGAGTGGAAATACTATCCGCCTGTTTTGGTTGAGGTGATCAACCTTATCCGAATGATTCTTCAAAAACCACGGATACAGAGTATTTTATCAGACCCCCTTGGCTATGATCTGGCTCTGGCTTATTACCATGAAAGACAGAAAGATTGGAAGGATGCTCTTGAAATCTACAAGGAAATTCTTGCTAACAAGGAAATTCCCGACAAACGGATTTCAAATGTTTACCTTCACCAAGGATATTGCCAGGCCATTCTTTCCGATTATGCCGCTGCCAAGAATTCCTTTGGATACATCATTGAAGAATTCAGCCATGAAGATACAGCCATTACTGCCGCCATTCTTCATCAGTACATCGATGATATAGAAAGAGAAATCATCAACATCAAGAATTCCAAGGTGCCGGAAATAGAAAAATCACAAAAATATTATGAACTTCTCAATTATGATGAAGCATTGAAGTCTCTTGGTAGAGTCACCCAGGACGAGCCGACTTCAAATGATACAGAACAATACAATTATTTAAAGGCCCGAATATATGAAGAAACCGGCGATCAGGACAAGGCCTTAAAACTGTATCAAAATATTATTACAGATTCAGGATTCTCCTCAGAGACAGCCAAGCTTTCAAACCGAAGATTACTCACTCTCGCGACCTCCGTGGATGCAGGCGATAAAGTCATGGAACTGGCACGCATGAACAACAAGCTGCTCATGGATGAAAAATTCCTAGAGCTCTCCAAACAAGCCGAAGATATTCGGGAGTCTCTTGAAAAAGACGAAATTCTTTCCGAGCAAATTATGAACCGCAGCCCTTCCCCCAGCCCCACAACAGAAACAGAGGAACAAAGCCCGGAACCTGTCCCACAAAATGAAGTCGTGACAACAGCTGAAAACTCTCTGGAAATCCTGATACAAATCATCATTGAACAAACCGAAGCCAGTATCGCTAAATATGAAACCCTCATCACACCGACTCCGATTGAACCGATTATCAACACACCTTCTCCGGCCCCGACTCCTGAACCAACACCCAAAACCCTGGTAGTTAAAGAAGGTCTTGAACCACGCATTATAATCGATAATGAAGGCAATCAGAAGCGAATGGAATACTGGGATGAACAGGGGAATCTGGTTTATTATATGGAATATGAATATGACGCTAATGGGAATCCCATAGGGTTGAAAAAATTTGACCCCCAGGGAAATGTGGTCGAGGTAGAAATCGAATAAGATAGAATATGGAGGATCCCGCGTAACTAAAGTCCTGCGAGAATCATAAACCCACTTTCCACACCCGGCCCGACCCGAATTAAAGGCCAATTCTAAATAATATAAGAAATTACCTAAATTCACTGAAAAATGTGGGATAAAAATTCCGGATAGCTTACCTTATTTCTGAAAAAAAGCACTATGTCCTGAAGCTATAAGTCGCTGATTTTATATCCATAGATTAGGTCTTAATAATCCTGACAACTCACACTGACCACTCCCCCGAAAATCCATGAAAACAAATTTCAACGGTTCTTTTTTTATTGTTCCTGTATCATCTCGTATAATTGATCTGCCTGCTGAACACCATAGGCTTTCAGAATTTTGTATTCTTCCAAAGCCGCTTTTTTGTCACCGGCTTTCAGGTAAAAAAAGCCGAGATTAATATGAGCTCCTATGTAATCGGGTTTAATCTCAAGCGCTTTTTTTAATGAACCAATGGCTTCTTCGTAGCGGCCGAGACTAAAGAAAGCGATGGACATGTCAGAATAAGCTTCCTCGGAATTCGGATTGATTTCTATAAGCTTCAGGTATATTTCCAGGGCCTCCTGGTTGGCGTTAAGGTCAAGATAAGCTGAACCAAGGGCAAAATAAGCATCAACAAAATCGTTCTTCAATTCTATGGCCCTGGCAAAGGATTCGGCCGCCTCCTTTGTTGCCGACAAATTCATATAGGCATTGCCCAGGTTGTAATAGGCGTTGGCAAAATCCGGCTGAAGCGTGATAGCCTGTTGATACGCGGTAACAGCTGCTTCGTAGCGCTTAAGGCCGCTGTAAGCGTTACCAAGATTATAGTATGCCTGATTAAAATCCGGATTAATTTGGACCGCCTTCCTGTAGGCTGCAACAGCATCCTCCAGCTGACCGAGTTTTTCATGAGCACTTCCCAGATTGTTATAGGCAAAATCATTATTGACAGTAACCCGGGTGGCATGGGAAAAAAGGGTAACTCCGTTTTTCCAGACACTGGTCTGCTGAAAAGAAAGTATACCGAGCAGGGCTATTACAACAGCAGAACCAATGGCAAGGGCATGGTTTTTATATGACCAGCTGGAAATTAATTCAGGAACTCCCCAGGCAATCATGATAAAAAGACCAATATAGGGAATATAGGTAAAACGGTCCGCGTAGGCAGACCCGGTAAATTGAATAAACCCAATGACTGGTACAAGGGTACCCAGAAACCACAGCCAGCCGACCGAAAGATATTTTCGTTTTTTCCAAAAAACAAGTGATAAAAAAGTAATCCCGACCAATAGTAATACGAACAATGCGGTTTGCCACCATGAAATGGCAGCAATGCTATTGAAATTTAAGGGATAATTTACGGCTAAGCGAACAGGCCAGAACAATTTAGCAATATAAGAAGCATATGAAGCAAGAGCATTAATGATTCGGCCGATCAAAGGGATTTTATCGGTATCGAGAATGGCCGCGCCGGCATTCTGGGAGAAAAAAGTAATGATGCCCGAAACCAGAGAAAGAATAAAAAATGGTAATTTTTCTATAATAAGGTTATTGGTTATAGACACATTATTTTGGGAAGCGCTGATTTTCTGTTTTTTAGGAGATAAGGGTTTATTCATGTTTACCGGATTAAATCGCCCCAAAGGCCATAGATCAAGCAATAAAAGCAGAAATGGCAAAGTGACAAGCATGGGTTTTGAAAGAAGACCGCATAAAAAAAACAGTAGCGTAAGAAAATAAAACACATTGATATTTTGTTTTGTCTTGGACGCTTTTACCTTGTCAATTATGGAAGCAAATCTAACATAGTGAGTGTAGGTATATAAAGAGAGAAATAGGAACAAAGTACTTAAAACATCCTTGCGTTCGGCAATCCAGGCTACGGATTCAACATGCATGGGATGAAGCGTAAAAAGAACAGCCACAAAAGCGCTTTTCCAAACAGAACCAGTCATTTTTTTTAATACCGCGAATAACAGCAGGCTATTGACAAGGTGGAGTAATACATTTATAAGGTGAAACCCTCCGGCACCAGGACCGAATAAATGACTATTGATAATCAAGGAAAGCCAGGTAAGGGGCTGCCAATACCCCTGATAATTGGTTGTAAAAGCCCAGATAACAGAGTCAAGGCTAAGACCCTTGAGAACATGTTCATTTTCATAAACATAAAAACTGTCATCATAGTTAACAAAATCAAAGCCCTGGGTCTGCCAATAGACCAGCAAAGTACTTACGATTAAAAAAGAATAAATTAAAACCAAGGAATTTTTATTTATAAACCTAATCATGGACAACACTATATTGTGGGTAGATAATACTGTCAAGCAAGGAAAATACTTCAAGCAGTAATGGTGATTCGATTTTTATTACAGGATTCTTAACCTGAAAAAAGAGACAATTAACAAGACATGACTTATTTTCATGAATTTAGCCTCACACAGGGCAGGTTCCTTGATTCATTTTATCAAAGCCGGATCTCCTTTACAACTTACCATTCCGATTATTTTGGTAAGGAAAAAATACAGGATGATTCTTCCTTTAGCAAAATAGCCAGATTGTTCACACGGAACAAAAATGCTTGCAGCCCACTTTACGCACCAAAATAGTAATTTGGAATTGTTGTACCAGGGGCTTTCAGGCCGGGCTATGCGGCACTCCGCTGTCGCTCCAAAGGTTTTTTAACGGAAATAATCCGATAAAAAACGCTTTGGCTTGCCATTTTTGAAAAAATGTCAAGCCATGCCTTCTATCCCTAACGCCTTTATCGTGAATTGAAATTTATCTAAACAAGTACGCTGCATCAAATCTGTAATAATTCGCTTATAGGGCAACTTTGAACAGGAAAGCCTTTTCTTCAGGTAAAAAAATGATCAAGGACATTCAGGTGATTTGAAAAACCTTGACCTTAAAAAAGACCTGTAAGTTTATTAAAAAATTAAATCTCATTATCCTTAAATAACAGCTTATACTCCTTAGCAAGGTTGTCTTTTGATAACTGAATCAAGCGATAGTTCCTAAACAATCTACTTCTGAAAAGCCGTAAATAACGGATATTGCCGTTATTCATCCGCGAAATCCAGCCGGCAAAGCCATCCGCGTAACCCCAGGCCCCTGGGCCGGGGTATCGGTAGTATTGATTTATACTCTCTTTTTTGTTATTCTATTAAACAAGATGCCCAAATTTCATGATATTGGTTACAAAAAACTCTTCTCAAATCCGGTTTATCTTGAGGAACTTTTGACTTCCTTTGTGGATGAAGATTTCATCAAAGGGCTCGATTTTAGCTCACTTCAAAGGCTGGAAAAGTCATTTATCACCGATGATTTTAAGGAAAAGGAATCGGATTTAATCTATAAAATCAACTTCAAGAAAAAGCCGATTTATATTTTCCTTCTACTGGAATTTCAATCCACTGTTGATCCCTTTATGGCCTTGCGCTTTTTACGATATATTTGTGAATTTTACCAATCTTTGATTTCCGCTAAAAGTGTTAAAAAACTTCCCGCTGTTTTTCCATTATTGCTATACAATGGTGACGCCAAATGGACAGCGCCTGTTAATATCAACGAATTAATCGATTCCAGTATAAGCTCAAAATATATACCAAACTTTCAGTATTATAAAATAGCTGAAAACGAATTTAGCAAGGAATTACTGGAGAGTATTCAGAATGTGGTTTCAGCTTTGTTTTATGTTGAAAACACCGATCCCAAAAAAGTTATCTCGGCACTTGAAAATCTCAGAAAATATCTGAAAAAAGAACCTAAACCCATATTAAGGCTTTTTACAAAATGGCTTAATCATTATTTAAAATATCACGATGTTATTTCACCCGACAATCTGGTCGAATTAATCATTGAAGACAAGGAGATAAAACCCATGCTGGAAACCGCGATGAAGAGACACGATGAGGAGCAACAGCAGATTGGTATACAGAGAGGCGAACTACAGGATAAGCAGACCATTTTAATCCGCTTAATGGATAAAAAATTTGGTTTGACCTCTGTAGAAAAAACTACGATCCTGAAGTGTAAAAACCGGGATTTACTGGACAATGCCCTCGAAGAAATCCTTTTTGCTGAAACCAAAGAAATCGTTTTGACTTTGCTCAAATAAATGCATGTTTTCACACATAATGCCCCTTATTTTTTCATAAGGGGCATTATATTTGTTGTACAACACTTATCACACTCATATCAAAATGGCTGTTCAATTGGATATTCTGAAGATTATAATTTTAGAAAGCCCCATGGTTCATTGAATGGATTAACGCCTGATAAGGTTTTCTGTAGGCCAATACTTCAATCTCCTGACATGAATTTTGCCGACTTTTTTATCAAGAAAGAAAGAGATAAAGGAATGCCTGGTTTTATCAACCAGTTGAAAACCCATAGAATCACCCGGCATAACCAACTCATTTTTTGGCAATAAAAAAAAAGGACAAACACGATTTTAATAAATCCGTTTATCCGATTTTATTTACTTCCGAAGCATGTCGTCCTATTTATCTCCTTAAACAAGCAGGCCAATTCAGCAATGTGTTCAAGGAGAATCCTTGTCAAGTCCGCCAGCAGTCTTTATTGTTTTTTCAGCGTTGTTACAACCCTCTCCAGAACCTTGTTCCGATCAAGAGGTTTAACAATATAGTTTTTGGCGCCGATCAAAAGCGACTTTTTAACCAGATCCTGTTTGCCAAGAGCGCTTATCATTATAACCTTGGCATCTTTATCAAATTCGATTATCTTTTCAAGACATTCAACGCCGTCCATTTTCGGCATGGTAATATCCATGGTCACTAAATCGATATTCGGATAAAGTTCCTTGTATTTTTCAACACCACTTTCTCCATTGTTTGCCGAACCCACGATTTCGAATCCTTCGGAGGTGAGAATCTGGTTTATCTGTTTGGTGACAAACATGGAATCATCGATAATTAGGACGCGGAAGGGGTTGCCGTCATCTTTAAGCCCTTCGGGCTGCCGATCATTAATATTGGGAAAATCAGCCTTAGTTTTCATATTATCCTCCTAATTCCTCTCTCGCAAAGCCACATTTATTTCCAGCTTGCCATGGGATGTTTCAATGGGAACAATCAAAGCTTCCACTTCATAATTGGTAATTTCCATTTTTTCCCCGGTGATGATTGTCGGCGGTGTCAGGTCAAAGGTGAAACCCAATTCCGACAACTTGGTCACAGCCTGGGCTGTTATCATGTTAGCCAATTCGGTGATCGTGGCTTTGGCCAGCTCGTTGAGTGTTGTCATTTCCTCGCCATTCATGGCTGAAGCTATCTTCATGGCTGTTTTTTCGGTCAGGTCAATCAGAACCCGGCCCTCAACATCACCTGCCAACCCGACAATAGCCGTTACCCCTAAAATGGGCTGTGAAGTTGCTTTTAGGTAAAGTTCCCCTCGACTTAAATCATCACCCAAAACTTCCTTTAAAATACTAAAAGCTGCTTCCACAAATGGATTTATGTATTCGACTCTCATAGAACTCCTTCCTCTTCCCCCATTATATGGGCTTACTCCTTGACATAAGCGGATAAGGCTTCAGCTTCGATGGCTCTAAAACCGGGATGTTCAATACTTTCATTTTCGCCAAGAACCAATATTCCATTGGATTTTAATTTGCCATGGAATTCATCCAGAACTTTTTTCTGACCTTCCGGCTCCAGATAGGAAAGCAAATCCCTGGCCACAATCAAGTTCATATTAGGTACCATATTTTTGTGCTTTATGTCATGAAATTCAAAATACAGAGCGTCTTTTACCGCTTTGGTAAAAACCTTTCCGCCGGAGCCATCCTGAATAAATCCGCCATTGTTGATCCAGGCCGGAATTTGGGCTTTTTGCAGCACAATATTTGTTGCCATTGAAATCTCCAGCAAATTGCTGTCATTGGCCCAAACCTTTATCCGGTTTTCCGGGTATTTTCTTTTTAACAAACAGGCTAATGAATAGGATTCAAAGCCCTTTCCGCATCCGGGATTCCAGACATCCAGAGGCCCATCCATCTTAGCGGGAAGAATAGACTCCATTTTCTCACGATATTCATCGCTCCATAATTGATGAGTCTCACGAGAAAAAAAGGTCTGTAAAAATTCATTAGCATCAGCTTCATCGACAAGTTGTGGTTCCTGCCCCCGTTTTTGGGAAATTTCGACCCACTGATCATAGCGGTGCTCAACCCATTTGCGGTTAACCGGTGAAACATGAAACCTGCTAAAGGTATTCAATGTCTCGATAATAAAATTTATTCCAGGCGATGCAGATTCTTCCTGAGAATCCATGGTTTCAATGGAATCATGTTCGTCAATCTCATCACTTTCAGTCTGATAAGCTTTCTTTTCTTCTTCCTCAGAGAAAATTTTATCAGTATCAAGAATAATATACAAGCGGTCATCCACTTCCGTTACACCGCTGATGTACTTGATATTTATATCGCCGAAAAGACTCGGCGGGTCCTGCATTGATTCTCGAGAAATCCCCAATACCTTGTCAACCGAATCCACAATCACACCAATCTTAAGATCACACGACTTGATAATCAGAATATTTTCCAGTTTGGAATCATCCTTTGCAGCCTGAGCCGGCTGTTGAATATGAAACATCTTCCCCATATCAATAATGGAAATGATATCACCTCGCAGATTGTAAACACCTTTCACAAAGGGATAGGTATTAGGCACATAGGTATACTTGTCAATCTTGGATATACCATCTACCTTCATAATATCAATGCCGTAATCGCGCCCTGCCAGTGAAAATGTCACCATTTTAAAATCAATTTTTTTCTGCTGTTTTTCTTCCTGGCGTTCGATGGCTTCATCGATCATTGCACTCATGCTCTCTCCTCATTTCAAACCCAAAATTACAGAATCTTAGCTTCACGATGGTGGCGTCGGGATTGCTCAACCTTCATTCCCAAGTCCAGCAACTGCCCCACGTCGATAATAAGCGAAACAGTCCCGTCACCCAGAATGGTAGCCCCCGCGATACCAGGGGAATTGGAATACCTGTCCTTCAGGGGTTTAATAACCACATCCTCTTCGCCGATCAGGGAATCCACCATTAAACCGACCTTGTTGTTCTCGGCACCTACCAAAACAATATAATTGTAATCAGCATTCTGGTCTGAGTTTATCTTGAAGAGCCTGTTCAAGCGAAGCAGGGAAATAACCTCATCGCGTAAATTAAAAACCTCATAATTATCAATCAGTTTGATCTCTTCGGGCTTAATTCGATGACTTTCAATTACACTTGTTATGGGGATAGCGTAGACTTCGGGCCCCACACGAACCAGCAAGCCCTGAATAATGGCCAAAGTCAAAGGTAAGCGGATGGTCATTTTAGTACCCTTGCCCTTTTCAGACCAAACAGACACACTGCCATTGAGCTTATCAATTTTTTTTCGCACAACATCCAGCCCCACGCCTCGACCGGAAATATTGGTAATCTCCTTGGCAGTGGAAAAACCCGGATGAAAAATCAAATTAAAAGCCTCAATATCGCTCAGTATCTTGTCAGGATGAATAACCTTGCGCTTCACCGCTTTTTGACGAACCGATTCAACATCAATCCCCCGGCCGTCATCCTCAATCTCAATGACAATCATGTTGCCTTCATTGGAAGCACGCAAATAAATGTTTCCTTCAATGGGCTTCCCGGCTTGCTTCCGGTCGACCTCGGTTTCAATACCATGATCAAGGGAATTCCGCACACAGTGAATAAGAGGATCAATCAGGTCCTCAATCACCGATTTGTCCAGTTCCGTTTCTTCTCCTTCAAGATGAAGGTTCACCTGCTTTTTCAAATTCCTGGACAAATCCCTTACAAGGCGCGGAAAACGTGAAAAAATCTGGGAAACCGGCACCATTCTTATGCGCATAACACCTTCTTGAAGCTCGTTGGTGATGCGCCCAAGACTCTGGGAAGTAACACGGAATTTGCCGATAGAATTTTTTATTGTATTTTCAAGCTCACTGTAATCGGTAAACAAATCATTATATTGAGTTGACATTTGTTTTTTCAAAGCCTTGGCATTGAGCTTTTTGTTTTTGGCATCCTCAACTATATCGGGAAGGGATTTGAACAACTCCTTTAATTTCATATTGGTTTTATTGGTTGTTTCCTGAAAATCCACCAGAATCTGGCTGAAAACACTATTAATCTGGTTAAAAGTTGCCTTGTTTATAACCGCTTCACTCACCAGATTCATAAGCTCATCAACCCTGCGGCTGTCAACCCTCAACACCGAATTAAAACGCCCCAGCGTCGTGGAACCCTGACTATCCTGTTTTTCCTTTTGGCTATTAGTATTGGAGGCTAATGAAGCCCTTGATTTAGTCTCTGGCTTTTTATTATCAGCCCTGGCTGGTTTTTCCGGCTCTGAGGATTTATCAGAGTCCTTTACAACCTTAATTTCGGTTTTCAAAGTCATATCAGGCAGATCGCAAAGATCCATAATCTCTTCATCGGAACATTCGGTTTCAACAAAATAATCAACCACCGGATAATAATTATCGCTGTAGAGAAACTCGAAATCGGGCACAGCCTTCATCACTGTTCCAATATCCTTCAATGCCGCGTAAGCCTGTATCCCGCCAACCGTATTCATTACCGCCTCAGGATCAAAATGCACCCTCACGCGGAGCAGACGGGCATCGCCGGAAACCTGGTTCTTCATCTCCAGGATTTCATACTCAGAGAGCTCACGGTGCTCGGCCGCCCCATCACCCTTTTCCTCTTTCACAGGAACCTTGGTTTTAACAGGCTCCTTTTTCTCCGGTTTTACAGCATCTTGCTTCTTCAAATGAGAACTCAGCTTGTTCTTCAAAGCACTGATATCCTTTGAAAAAACCTTTCCGTCAATACGGAGATGAATCATGCTTTTGATTACATCGATGGATTCAAGTAATGAATCCACCAGAGCCGAATCGATCTGTACCTTGTCGGAACGAATCTCGTCAAGCAGATTCTCAACCAAATGGGTGAAACCGGCGATCTCGTCCATCTCGACCGTAGCGCTTGATCCCTTCAAGGTATGGGCCGCGCGAAAAATCTCATCCACCGCGTCCCTGTTATTGGGATCGTTTTCCAGAAAAAGGATGTTCTGCTCGAGCATTTCAATCTGCATTTCTGCTTCTTCAAAGAAATCTTTTAACAATTCCTCGTTACCAGGATCTAAATAATCACTCATCGTAATAATTTTTATACATTGAAAATTGAAAGTCAATAGAAAAATAAAATAG